>DATBMR010000007.1:0-10791 GCA_036554745.1 Binatia bacterium | reverse complement strand
GCGAAAGTTCTCTCACAATTAGATAACCAAAGTTTTGACCCGATCCGTTACTTTGTTGTCATTCCGAGTGAAAGCGCGGAATCTTTCCCCTAAGCTTCGAAGCAACTCCCAAATTAAACCACTACTGATGCGACTGATCGCTTGACCCGCGAAAATGAAACTTTGATAATCGTCGGCTATGACAAGAAACTTCTCGTGTTGCGCTCTAGTATTTGGATTGATCTTATCGCTGAGCTCGTGCGCGCCGGAAGGGTTTTTGGGCCTTGCTCCTCTCGGGCCTGCATCCACGCAGACGCCGGCTCAGCCAAAACCAATGGCTGCGCCACTAGCTGAATATCGCGGCCCGGCGACTCGTCCATTCTTGATGGGATTCAGTCGCTGGCCGGCTGATCTGACCGAAGAGGGCTTCGCCATCGCGCAAGAATACGCCCACGCACACGGCGATATCGTTTCGGTCATGTTTATCGGCGGCGTTCCATGGCCGGAGGCATTGGACAACAAACCGTTTTCAAATGACGTGCAGCAGAACATGAGTTACCGGCCGCCGGCGGGAAAAAAGTTATTCCTGTCAATATCGCCCTTAAATAAAGATCGACGCGAGCTGGCGCCTTATTGGGGCGAAAGCGAAAATCAGCCGCTACCGCGGCCGTGGGACGGCGAACGGTTGAACAGCCCGCGGGTGAAACGAGCCTACGTGAACTTTGTTCTGCGCGCCGTCGAGAGCATGCAACCGGATTACCTGGCCATCGGCGTCGAATCCAACATGTTGTTGTCGCGCAACCCGTCGAAATGGCAGGAGCTCAAAGAGTTGCACCGCGACACTTACAGGGCGGTCAAAAAAGCACATCGCTCGCTTCCTGTCTTCTTTACAACCGAGGTGCTGCACTATAAGTGGCTCACTCCCGACGCCAAGGGGACAAATCAGGAGAAGGAAGTGGCGGAGCTGATGCGTCACAGCGATCTCTTTGCGATGAGCTTGTATCCTCATCTGAGCCCGCAAGTGCCGCGCATCCTGCCCGCTGATTTTCTCGATTTCGCGAAGCGCTTCAAGAAAGGGATCGCCGTGGCCGAAAGCGGCATGACCTCCCGCAATGTCGAACTGAAATCTTATCGCAGGATCCTCTATGGTTCCGATGCCGACCAGTCGCGCTTCATCGAGTTTTTGCTCAAGACCGCAGCCCGTGACCGCTACGAGTTTGTCATCAACTTTGCGACAACCGATTCCGACCGCCTGGTCGCTCGCCTACGTCCGCCGCTCGCCGATTTGGCAGTTATCTGGGCCTTTATCGGCATGCAAACGAGCGATCTTCAGGCCAAGCCGGCGTCAGCGGTGTGGGACGGATACTTGCGAGCGAAGCAGGCGCGCCTGAAGCGATAGTCAGCCCAGCCGGCTAGCCGGTTTTGATTAACGAATAGAACAAGACCAGATCGCCCTTTGTTCCCGCCGCAAAATCGTGCGGCGTGCCTTTGGGAATATGACAGATTGTTCCGGGCCGTAATGAGCTGCGCTTGCCGTTGACGCGCAGCCGGCCGCTGCCTTTGACGACGTGGCAGACCACGTCCTTATCGGCGTGCTTGATCTGCTTCGGGCTCGAATTCTTCGTCGACCGGAACACGATCAGGCCGCTGGTGAATTGTTCTTGGCCGAAAAAGTCGGCATAGCGGATCTCTTCGTTGAGTTTCTTGAGTCGTCTAAGCGCTGAGGTGATCTTGATGAGTTTCATTGCGGTTAGGCACCAGGCAATAGCTCCGAATTCGTTGGCCCACGCCCGATCACCTTACCGATAGCCTGCGATTGGCTGTTGGCTAATGGCAACCTTTACTTCTCTGTGACCGCTGCGACGATCTCTTTTATCGCTTGCTCGGCGTGGTCATTCGGGACGCGGCTGGAGCCGACCACTCTATGGCCTCCGCCCCCGTATTTTTTGAGTAACTCGCCAACGTTAACGCGCGACGTCGGGTTAAAGATATTGTAGCCCACCGAGATCGCCGTGGTGTTCTCGCGCTGGGTATCATGGGCCACTTTGACTTGAATGTTGCCCTCGGGAAAAAGCGTAAAGACGAGGAAGCGATTGCCGTCGGGAATCTCGCCGACGCCACGCAAATCGCAGTAGATCACATTGCCCTTGAGGGTCGTGCGTTCCAACAAAATCTTGCGTAGTTTTTCTTGCTCGTCACGAATCCGCTGGCAGCGCTTTTCAACCTCAGGATCGTTTAACGTTTCTTGCAGCGTCTTCTCACGCAGCAGATCGATCATCTTCAACCAGTAGGGTTCGTCCCCGGCGTTGCGCCCATCCGTGGTCATCGAGACTAAGACATAGCCTTGGGGATCCAGCACATCGTTCATTTCCAACTTGCCGGCATCGATCCGGTCGGTTTCGTGCATCAGGTGCTTCATTCTCGCGCTGTTGAGAAATTCCAACAGATCTGCGGCGGAGGTCTGATTGCCTGTCATTTTCTGCCGGTCCGCTAACTCCGTGTAATATTCATGGACGACGCGCGCGGCGCTCGGCGCTAGGCGAAAGCCGCCCCTGCCGAGTATGATCGGCGTTGGAAAGTCCGGCGTCGTGTTGGTGACATGGTGGTCGAACCAGAGCGTGCAGTTGGGATGATAGGGGAGGTTGGCAATGATATCGCCGCTGCGAATGTCCACCAATCCATCCTGCATGAATTTGGGCTCGACAAATAGATAATCGCTGATCGCCTCGCATCGGGTGATAAGCGCACCGCAGACGAGCCCGTCGAAATCGGCCCGGGTGACAAGTCTCATGGGCCAATAACCTCGGCAACCGGCGTCCATGGGCGGTTGAAGGCAGCGGCGACGCCTTCGTGGGTGATCTTGCCGTCATGGGTATTGAGGCCTTTGGCCAGGGCAGGGTTTCTCGCGAGCGCGTTCGGAAAGCCGCGGTTGGCGAGCTCCAAGGCGTACGACAGCGTCGCGTTGGTGAGCGCGTAAGTCGACGTGTTCGGCACGATGGCCGGCATGTTGGTCACGCAGTAGTGAACCAGCTCTTCCTCGAGATAAATCGGCGCGCGGTGGTTGGTTGGCCGCGAGGTTTCCGCGCAACCGCCCTGATCGATCGAGATATCAACGAACGCTGCGCCCGGCTTCATGCGCTTGACCAAAGCGCGTGAAATGAGCTTGGGCGCCTGCGCCCCCGGGATCAAGACCGAGCCAATGACCAGATCAGCGTCAACGAGTTCCTCTTCGACATTGCCTCGGTTCGACATCAGCGTCGTCACGTGGCCGCCAAGAATGTCATGCACGTAGCGCAACTTGGTCGGATTGACGTCGAGGATGCTCACGTACGCGCCCATCCCCGCCGCGACCTGGCTGGCCGCCGTGCCTGCCATGCCCGCGCCGAGAATGACAACCTTACCAGGGCGAACTCCCGAGGCACCACCGAGTAGAATTCCACGCCCCCCGTTCTCGGCCTGCAAGCACCACGCGCCGACTTGAACTGACAGTCGTCCGGCGATCTCGCTCATCGGCGCCAACAGCGGCAGGGAACCGTCGTCGAGCTGGATCGTTTCGTAACCCAAAGCCGTAACTTTGCGCTCGAGCAGCGCGCGCGTCACCGATTCATTGGCGGCGAGATGCAGGTACGTGAACAGAATCAAACCGGGTCGGAGAAAGGAATACTCGGTGTCCTGCGGCTCCTTAACTTTCATCACCATGTCGGCTTTCCGCCAAACCTCTGCGGCGGAGTCGAGCAGGGTTGCTCCGGCACCTTCATAGGACCTATCGCTGAGCCCACTGCCGAGGCCAGCGCCCTTTTCGACCTGGACTCGGTGGCCCCGCGCGACCAAAACGGCGACTCCCGTGGGCGTCATCGCGACACGATTTTCCTCGGTTTTGATCTCTTTGGGGACGCCGATGATCATGAAGGAAGGCTAGACGATGCGGCGCCAAAAGGCAAAAGAAGATTGGAGTGACGGAGTCATGGTTTATTGGAATGTTGGGAAATTCAACCCATCACTCCAGTACTCCATTACTCCAGTGGTCTATCGTGCCACCGACCATACCAGGATCGCCCAGCCGATCAAAAACGCCAACCCACCGACAGGCGTGATGGCGCCGAGCCAGCGGATACCGAACGCGCTCAAGAGATATAAACTGCCGGAGAAGATCACTATGCCGACGAGAAAGGCCCAACCGGCGGCGTTCACGTTGCTCTCCGGCCAGCGCGAAGATGCCCAAGCCACCGCGAACAGTCCGAGCGCGTGATACATATGATAGCGCACGCCGACTTCAAAAATATCGAGCATTTCCGCACTGAGCCGGCTCTTTAGCGCATGAGCGCCGAAGGCGCCGAGCCCGACGGCGAGAAATGCCATGAGCGCGCCCGACGTGAAAAAAAATCGGTCCATCTGCTGCGGAGATTCGTAATGGTGGCGCCGCGACAACAAACGCACTGACTGAACGGGTATTACTTCAAGCGTCCCTTTGAAATGAGACGACCATGTCGCCTTTTTTTATGACGATCTGTCGGTAATCTTTGCGCTTGCTCAGCGCTTCCAGCAGGTTCACCAGAGGTTGGCGGGCCGTGAGGTATTCCTTCGGGGGTCCGGCGGCGCGCATCGCTTCGATCTCCTCGGCACCCAGATTCCAGCGTAAGAGCAGCTCTTCGTCAGTGCAACTCTCCGCGTTCATCTTTTTGCGAATCTCGGCGACGCTCGGCTCGGGCGGCTGCCAAGCCGCCCACTCTTTAGCGCGCGGTCGATCCAGAACCTTGGCTTTGACCTCCGGGGCCATCAGCTCGGCGCCTTCTTTGCCCCAGTAACCGAGAGCGTATTGGATAATCTGATCGGTCACTTCTTTGTAGCGTTCGCCGACGATAACGTTGATAGCGGCTTGGCTGCCAACGAATTGCGACAGCGGCGTGACCATGATCGGATAGCCGAGCTCGGCGCGCACCCGCATGGTTTCCTGAAGGGCTTCATCGATCTTGTGTTCCAGGCCGACTTTCTTCAGTTGAAACCGCAGGTTTGAAATCATGCCGCCGGGCACCTGATGCTGATATTGCGCGTAGTCGTACTCTACCGGCTCGCCGATCGGGAACCCTTCGCGCTTGGCGATGTACGTGAAGTGGTGCGACACCGGCTTGAGCACTTCCTCGTCGATCAGTGTTTGGTAGCCGAGCGCCCGAAGATTTCTCGCGACGTTGAACAGCGACGGGTTCGACGAGCCGTCGGCCAATGGCGGCAACGCCGTATTGACGGTCTTGATGCCGAGCTTTACGGCTTCGAGACAGCAAAGCGGGCCGAGACCGGTGGTGCAGTGGGTGTGCAGCTCGATAGGAATGCCGTTAGCGTTGGCGAACATAATCGGTACCAGAGTCTGCACCCGCTCTGGGGTTAGCAAACCGCCTGGATCTTTGAGGCAGAGACGATTGACCCCGAGCGATGCTGCCTGGCGGGTGCGTTTGGCGAAATATTCGTCGGTGTGCTTCGGTGAGACCGAGTAGATGATGTTGGGCACCGGATTGATGCCGACGTCGTTGGCGACTTTGCACTTCCAGGTCCAGCCTTCGAGCTCGTTCCATTCCTCCGAGATGCGCGCTTCGCGGATGCCGTTAGCGGCCATGCGCTCCATGAACAGGCGGTACATGGAACGCGGCGTGATATCGAACGCGCTGAATCTACCGGCGTTCAATCGTAATGGCGTGCGTGTGATGCGTTGGCTGACCAGTTTTACTCGCGCCCAGGGATCCTCCTTGAGTTCGCGCACACATTTTTTCAAATGCGAGCTCGAGATCAGCTCGATTGCTTCGAAACCGGCGCGGTCCATGGCTTCGGCAACCGGCAGCATCATGCCGGTGGTCATGTTCTCGGCCCACAGGCTCTGGTGGCCGTCGCGAATCGTGGTGTCGACGAAACGAATACCCTCGTTGCTCACTACGATGTTTCCTCACCTTACTCCTTGCTCACTCTTTACTCCTTACTGGGTCGCGTAAGGTGTTAGGAGGAAGGAGTTTCGATGATCCTGTTAGAGCGTCAAGCCGAAGAATTTCACGGCGTTGTCGAGCATGATTTTCTTGCGCACTTCGGGCTTCATGTTGACCTGCTGGAACTCTTCGAGCCAGCGCTCGACGCCGATCGCCGGCCAGTCGGACCCGAACATCGCCTTGTCCTGCAACAGGGTGTTGATGTTGTGCACCAGCTCCGCGGGAAAGTATTTAGGCGCCCAGCCGGAGAGATCGATAAAATAATTCGCCTTGTGGCGGGCGATGGCGAGGCTCTCGGCCGTCCATGGCCAGGTCGGATGCGCGCTGATGATTTTCAGCTCGGGAAAATCCGCCGCCACTTCGTCAAGATGGATGGGCTGGCTGTATTTCAATTTGATACCCATGCCGCCCGGCGTACCGGCGCCAGCGGCAGCCATCCCGCCATGAAACAGGATCGGCATGTTGAGCTTGGCGCATTGTTCCCACAGGGGATAGAAGCGAATGTCGTTGGCGAAGAAATGCTGGCGTGCCGGATTCAGCTCGCCCATGCCGTGCAGACCCAGATCCTTGCAACGTTTGATCTCATCGAGGGCGAGCTTGCCGGTCCACGGATCGATGGCGCCGAAGGCGAGAAACACGTCGGGATGCTTTTTTACCGCGCTGGCGACGTGGTCGTTGGGTACTGGCGGCAAACCTGTTACCGTTTCGTCGCGCGTGTTCATGATCACGGCCATCATCTTGCGTGCGCGGTACTGATCGGCCATTTCATCGATGGACACCGGCGGCCGCTCACGGCCGAAGTAGCGCGCCATCTGTGCGGTGCGATCGCCTTTCGCCTTCTGGGTGGTTTCGTCGGAAAGGTGCACGTGAACGTCGATCGCGACAATGTCTCTTGCCATAATCTCGGGCCTCCTGGTCGAATTTCCTTGTTTATGGCACTGGCGCAACTGAGTTTCAATAGAAACTCAGGCGGTTTCGGGTTTCAGGTTGCAGGTTTCGAGTTTCGGATTGAATCTTTGAGAGTTCATTTGCCACAGCCCGCAGAGTCCGAATTTCGTCATTCCCGCATGTTTTAAGCGGGACTCCAGGCGAGTCCGATCTCGACCCCGATAAAAATATTCGAGGTGACAGAATCGGAATCGTCCCAGAATGGGCTGGCGGATAGTTCATTCTCCGAAAACTCGAAACGCGAAACCAGAAACGAGCAATTAGCTAATCGCCGCGCCGTTCCAATGTCACCGAGAAGCCCGGCGTTTGAACATAAATCTGGCGGTTTTTCGTGCGCTTGGATAATTGCTGCAGTAAATTGACGAGCGGCTGCTCGGAGTTCAAATACTCGAGCGGCCGCGGATCGGCGCGCATCGTGTCGATGTCTTCCTTGCCGACGATCCAGCGGAGCAGCAGCTCTTCATCCGACGTCCCCTCGGCTCCCAGCCGGCGCCGCATCTCGTCCGGCGACGGCTCGTCGGGCGTCCATCGAGCCCATTCCTTGGCGCGCGGGCGATCCAGAATCTTGTCTTTGACATCCGGGTCCATGTCGCGGGCGCCTTCGGCGCCGGCGTGGCCAAGAGCGAACTTGATCACCTGATCGGTGACTTCCTTGTAGCGCTCGCCGACGATGACGTTGATGGCCGCCTGGCTGCCGACGAATTGCGAAAGCGGCGTCACCATGATCGGATAGCCGAACTCCTCGCGCACGCGGATCGATTCCTGGAGCGCTTCGGGAAATTTGTGCTCGAGCCCGACTTTGCGGAGCTGATGTCGCAGGTTGGATAGCATGCCGCCGGGGACTTGATGCTGGTATTGCGAGTAGTCGTACTCAACCGGCGCGCCGATGGTGAAGCCCTCGCGCTTGGCGATAGCGGTGAAGTGCCGCGACACCGGCTTTAGAACTTCTTCGTCGATCGCGGTCTTGTAGCCCAGCGCACGCGCGTTCTTGGCGACGTTGAAGAGCGATGGGTTGGAAGTGTCGTCCGCGAGCGGTGGCAGCGCCGTGTTGATCGAGCGGATGCCCAGTTCCATGCCTTTGATGCAGCAGAGCGGGCCCAGACCCGTCGTACAGTGGGTGTGCAGTTCGACGGGGATGCCGTTGGCGTTTTTGAAGATGATCGGCACCAAGGTTTCCATTCGCTCCGGAGTGAGCAGCCCGCCGGGATCTTTGAGGCACAGCCGGTAGGGTTTCAGTGACGCCGCCTGGCGCGTGCGCTCGGCGAAATATTCGTCGCTATGCTTAGGGGAAACGGAATAAATCAGATTCAGAATCGAATTCAGGCCGGCCCGGTGGCATTCGCCGACGCGAAACTTCCAGCCCTCATGGTCGTTCCATTCGTCCGAGATGCGCGCCTCGCGGATGCCGTTGGCGGCCATGCGCTCGACGAACAAGCGATACATTGAAGGCGGATTATATTCAAATGTGTTCACCCGCCCGGCAATCAAACGCAGCGGCGTCTTGGTGATGGCTTTCGATACGAGGCGCACGCGCTCCCAGGGATCTTCCTTCAGCTCGCGTACGCATTTCTTGAGGTGAGAACCGGAAATCAGCTCGATCCCTTCGAAGCCCGCATCGTCCAGGTTCTTAGCAATCGGCAGCATCATGCCCGTGGTCATGTTCTCCGCCCACAAACTCTGATGCCCGTCGCGAATCGTGGTGTCGACGAATCGAATGGTGTCCATGAAGTTTTTCTCCAATCGAAGGGATCATATTTGCTGTGGTTGGTAAATTCAAATCTATGGGTGGCGTTCAAGTGGGCGAGTGGCCGGAATGGAAACTGCGCTCACGGCAAGCCCGTGCGCTTAACTGGTAAGGACGGGAAAGTCCAGATTCCTTGCGCTTTAACGCTTTGGGTGAGAGGCGCGGCGCGCGGCGTCCCTCTCTACCCAATAGTTAGCCAGAAATTTCATAAACCTGAACCCGGCTGCGCGTTCTCAAGTACGGCTCGGAGCTTCGGAACATGCGGAAGCAGATCTGCTAGGCGATTCGTTTTTGCTCGCAGGACCACTACAGCCAAAGGTCGGTGGTCGATACGCTGTTGCTTGGGAAGACTTTTATCCACGGTAACGAGTACGTCGAAGCGCTCGGCCATCGCATCAAGGAGTGGCCCATCGTCAAGATCCGCCCAACCCATTTCCGGCGCCGTGTTAACCTCGTGGTCTGGCAATTCATCGGCTAAGCGGCTCGGCACGCAGCCATCGAGGAGCACTCGCACTTGCAGCTATGCGGCAACAGCTTTGGCAAGGAGAGCCGATTTCGCGAGTTCCAACACCGCGATGGCATGCTCGCGAGAAACGCTAGGAAAGTCGGCCAGAAAATCGTCCAGGGAATCGCCTTCTTCAAGGTAGTCGACAAGGGTTTGCACGGGGACACGGGTGCCCGCAAAGACGGGAGTCCCGCTTAACCGATCAGGAGAGGTAGTGATTAGGGGCTCAGGAACTGACATCTCGCTTCTCTCCACGTCCTGAAATCTAACACAAATTCATTCTGCTGGCTAACGTCTGCATCAGGTGCGCCCGCCGGCGGGCGTCGGCTGCAGGCAATGGTTGGGCCGTTCATCAGTTGGACGATATGTTCCACTAGTTTGCCCGTTCGCTGTCTTGCCGCGCGACTTGATCGATCCGGGGCAGGACCTCGTTGGCCATGAGCTCCATGGAGCGCCGGGCGAGCGCGGGATCGGTCCAGTCGTGCCCCGTATAGAGGAGGGTGCCGAACGCGCCGACCTCGTTACGCAACGCGAGTATCCGGTCCGCGACGCTCTGCGGGGTTCCGGCAATCACGAGACGCTCAACGCACCGCCTGGTTGAGAGCTCGGAATCAGGCTGGCCGGGATAGTCGCGCATGACGTCCAGCGCGCCGGCCCTCGCGAGCTTGGTCCTCATGACGTTGAAGTAGAAGCCATGGGCACCATCCTCGCGATGCGCATACTGGCGCGCGGTGGCGGCGTCGTCAGCCACGAAGATGCTTCGCGCTACGCGCCAACCGGAAGCGTCGACCGAGAGGCCCGCCGAGTGCCGGCCTTCCAGGTAGCTCCGGATGTGCCCTCGGAGAACGTACGCGCCGATGTAAGTCGCCGAGATTCCGGTCCAGCCGCGAGCTCCCGCCGCGTGCGGTCCACGGGCGTCCGGACGTATCGACGTGATGGCGATCGGCGGATGCGGCCTTTGCAACGGCCGGACCGCGACGCCCACGCCGATCTGCGGATCGAACGAGCGCACCGTGGTAGTCCGGTAGAACTTGCCTTCGATCCGGTACGGTGGGTCTTCAGACCAGATGCGGCGCATGTGCTCGAGCGCCTCCTGGGTCTTGAGGTTTCGATCCGTGCCGAGGTCGTCAATCGCCTCCGCATCGCCGGGAACGCCGGGCCCCACGCCCAGCACGAGCCGGCCCTGCACCAGATGATCGACCATCGCGACCTGAGAAGCTGCCATCGCCGGGTGGTAGTTGGCTAGCGGCAGCACGCCGGTACCGAAGGTGATCGATGGGCAGGCATCGGCGAGGCTCGCGATGAAAGCGAGGCTCGAAGTGATCGCCTCGGCCGAGTCCACGAGATGCTCGCCGATGAAGGCCTCGCTATAGCCGAGCCGATCGGCGAGAACGACCGCTTCGCGGTCCTCGCGGAGAATGTCCGCATAGGGGCGCGACGGCGGATGAACGGGTTGGATGAAGAATCCGAGCTTGAAGGGGCTCTGCATGGTGGTCTCCTGGTTCGTCGGCACCATCGGACGGAGACCACAAACAGAAAGCCCCCGCCGGCTCTGCCGACAGGGGCTTGGGTGTACGTGCTGGTCCAAGCGCTAGCCGGCGCAGTCCTCCCGGACAACGACGACTACAACGCTACGCAGCTGGAAA
>DATBMR010000319.1:0-5840 GCA_036554745.1 Binatia bacterium | reverse complement strand
TACAGCGGCAAACACAGAAGTCTTCCAGCGATTGCCTTGCTTTCGAGCATCGTCTTCGTTGTTTTTCTTAGCTCCCCGCATGCCTTCGCCCAAACCGCCAAGCTCTATCGGGTCGGTGTGATCCACCCCGGCGGGGCCGTGGCCGCGACCGTGAATGGCCTCCGCCAGGGTCTCCGGGAGTTGGGAATGGAAGAAGGCAAACAGGTCCATCTCATCATCAAGGACGTCAAGGGCGATGCGGTCGCGGCGGACAGTGTCGCCAAGGCTTTCGAAAAAGACAACGTGAGTCTAATCTACGCGCTGACGACGCCGGTCATCGATAGAACGAAAACGGCGACGAACCACGTCCCTATCGTGTTTTCGATCGGCAGCGACCCGGTCGACGCCGGGCTGGTGAGTAGCTTCGCACAACCGGGCGGCCGGCTCACCGGTGTCCATTATCTCGCGCGCGATTTGACCGGCAAGCGCCTGGAAATCCTTAAAGAAATTCTGCCGAAGATAGGCCGGGTCCTAACTTTTTACGATCCCACCAACAAAGTCGCCGCAGACGGCGCGGCCTTGGCTCGCGAAGAGGCCAAACGACTCGGCATCAAGCTCATTGAACGGCAGGTCGGCTCGGTTGACGAGCTGAAGAGCGAGCTGCGAAAGCTCAAAGCCGGCGACGCAGACGCTTTCCTCTACTCTCCGGATCCGATGGTCGGCAGCCAATCCGAACTCATCATCGATATAGCCGCAGCGAACAAGATGCCCACGATGTTCCAGGATCAGAGCCTGGTGGTCAAAGGCGCGCTCGCCGGCTATGGCCAGAACTATCTCGAGATCGGCCGCGTTACGGCGAGGTACGTGCAGCGCGTACTCAGCGGCGCCGTTCCCAAAGATCTGAAAATCGAAACCGTGGACAGCGTCGAACTAGCGATCAATTTGCAGACTGCCAGGCGCCTCGGCGTCACAATTCCGCCGCAGGTGCTCACGCGCGCGCAAAAAGTCGTCAAGTGAGGCGATCCAGCGGTCGCGGGCGGAAGGTTGTGGACCGGCCGCAATGACGAGGTTTTCATCAGGCGAAGCCGTCTTTGTGGCGATGCTTCATCGGCGGAAGCATGCCAGATGATCGAGGCCTCATCACAAATCATGGGGGTGGCATTGTTACAAGCGTTCACGCGAGGAGCTGACAACCTATCGGACTGACTAAACGAGCAGGAGAGATTTACGTGACCAAGAGAGTTTTTGTTTTGGTTCGCCTGCTGCTGCCTCTCCTTCTCCTTACGCTTTCGACGGCTGAAGCCCAGACAAAAAAGTCCCGACCTCGTATCGGTTGGGTCTGGTTCGAAGCGCCAGCCATTGGACAATTGCCCAGCCTTGAAAGCGTACTCGCGCGGGCGGATCGGGTGATCAGATGAAGAGTTTCGAGTTTCTGGTTCGAGTTATGAGTCCAAAATCCAAAACCTGTACTGAGAGCTATGTCGAAGTATCGAAAATGTTAAATTGTGCGTTCTTGTCTGCGCGTTGTCTTCTGTTGGAAGCGCACCGAGCCCTGCCGATCGGCTTCGTGTCCGTAGCGAGCCCAGTCCTAACGCTTCTGATCCAACCCCTACCGCGTTCAGTCAAGGCTTCGCGATCTCGTCTCTCCGTTTCGGCACCAGATGCACCACGGTTGCTGCCGGTTGAAATCCACCTTACGCGGTTGCGAGCCTCCTTGACAGCCAGCTTGTGTACGCCATAATGACCTTTGTCAGATAATATTCTATCGTAAGGAATATTCGTTTATGGCTGCAAGCACAAAAATTACCGCGAAGTATCAAGTTACCTTGCCACGTTAAGTTCGTCGTGCGTTGAAAGCCAAGGTGGGCGATTTGCTCGTATTCGTGCAGCAATCGGACGGTTCGTACCGCATTCAGGCAGTACCATCGCGACTGACCGACGCGCTGCGATTGGCCGGGAGCCGCTTGTCGCGGGGAGATTTTCGCCGCCTGCATCGGGAGTTTGAAGAAGGCTGGGAGCATGAGCCCAGCTAGTGCTCCGCCTTTAGTCTGCCTTGATGCGAACATATTTCTCGCTGTGCTGGTGCCGGAAGCTACCCAAGCTCCCAAAGACGAGATTGCGGGCGCGGCCCGCGTTCTTAGGGCACTCGAGGACGGCCATTTACGTGCCGTTTCTACAGCGATCGTTCTAGGCGAAATCCGCTATGTCTATTTGCGGGAGGACAAGGCCGGTTTCGAAATCGCCCGCGCAGCCATCGAATCTGAAAATAACATACGAGTTTTGGACATTACGGCACCTTTGGCGATCCATGCCGCTGAATTAAGGCGGCGATATTATTCGAAAAAAAACGCATTTTCTTACAACGACGGCCTCTACTTAGCCACCGGGTTAGCCGAGCAAGCCGATATGCTGATTACTACGGATCCCCATCTCCTTTCCGTCATTGAGCTAAAGACTTTGCGCCCTAGCCAGTACCGCTAAGTTTCGCGGCAAAACAGTGGGCAGAAAGTCGCCCAGCTGATCAGGGACATATTATCGTTCTGTGACTAGAGTCGCGGTTGGAGTCGAGTGCCTTGCGATTCGGCCGCGGGTGCAAGCGCGGGGGACAGAGTGCTCAAATGACAGTAAAGCAGTGAGCAGTAAGCAGGAGGAAGATAGAAATGATTGGAAGAATCGTTTTATTTTGCTGGCTCGTGCTTGCTGCCGCGCTCGTTACTGATCGCCTCGCAATCGCGCAACACGGTAAAATTGCGCGGATCGGTTATCTCTCGGTGCTTTCGCCGGCTTCTGATTCTGCGCGCCTTGAAGCGTTCCGCCAAGGGTTGCGCGATCTGGGCTACGTAGAGGGCCATAGCGTGACCATCGAGCCGCGATACGCGGAAGGAAAATTGGCGGGTCTCCCGGATTTGGCGCGAGACCTCGTCGGTCAAAACGTTGATGTCATCGTTGCCGGCGGCTCTACCGCTATTCGAGCGACCAAAAATGCCACCAAACTGATCCCGATCGTCATGGCGCACGGTAGTGACCCGGTGGCTCTCGGTTACGTGGCGAGCCTCGCGCGTCCGGGCGGAAACATCACGGGGCTAACCCACCTGGCGCCGGAGTTGGGCGGAAAGCGTTTGGAGCTGCTCAAAGACATCGTGCCACGGCTTACTCGGGTCGCCGTCTTGACCGATCCGGGCACCGGAGGGCACGGTCCGCAGATGAAGGAGATGGAGCTCGCCGCGCCGGCGTTGGGCCTGCAGCTTCAAGCTTTTGAAGTTCGTGCACCCGGCGAACTGGAAAATGCATTCGCGGGCATGATCACGGCGCGCGCAGGCGCTCTTATCGGCTTACAACAACCCACGTTAGATCGCCTTCGTAACCGGATCGTCGAACTCGCCGCCAAAAACCGGCTGCCGGCGATGTATCCGAATGACGAATACGTGGAGTCGGGCGGTCTCATGTCATATGCCGCCGATATTGTCGCCTTGTTCCGGCGCTCGACCAGCTATGTGGACAGGATTTTGAAAGGTGGCAAACCCGCTGATTTGCCCGTGGAACAGCCAACAAAGTTTGAACTGCTAATCAACCTAAAAACGGCGAAACAAATCGGTTTTACAATACCTCCGAACGTTTTGGCCAGAGCAGATCGAGTGATTCGATGAAAGGCGCCCGCAGTCACAGGTCAGCAGTCCGCCACGCTGCTTTTTCTTTTGCTCTCTGTGTCGTGCACTTCGCGCTCTGCGCCTCGGCCGGTGCGCAGGCGTCTGAGAAGATCCCAAAGATCGGCCTTTTGTTACCCTACTCCACCGGACCTGATGCCCGCATCGAAGCATTCAGACAAGGCCTGCGCGAGCTCGGCTACGTCGAGGGTCAGACGATCAAGATCGAGTATCGATGGGCCGATGGAAAATTCGACAAGCTTCCTGACCTGGCGGCGGATCTCGTTCACAACAGCGTCGACGTGATCGTTGCCGGCGCCACGCAAGCATCCATCGCCGCCAAGAAGTCGACCACAACCATACCCATCGTGATGATCGGTGTTTCCGATCCGGTGGGTGCTGGTCTAATCACCAGCCTTGCGCGTCCGGGCACGAACGTTAGCGGGACATCGTCGATGACCGCCGAAATCGTCGGCAAACAACTCGAATTACTCAAAGAAACGATTCCTAATGTCGCTCGTGTCGCCGCGCTGTGGAATCCTGCGAATCCGATCTTCCAAGCTTTGCAGGTCAAGGAAACAGAAAACGCCGCACGCGCGTTGGGCATACGCCTCCGGTTCATCGAGGCACGAGATCCCAACGAAATCGACCGAGCGTTCGCCAATATAGCGCAAGAAGGGCTCAAGGCGGTGGTCGTCTTGGGCGACCCGGTGTTTACTTCTCATCGAAAGAGGATCTCAGATCTTGCAGCGAAGCGCCGTCTGCCAGCGATAGGTGGAACACGGGACCACGTCGAGGCAGGCGGTCTCATGGGGTACGGTCCAAGCTATGCCGATATGTACCGGCGGACCGCCTACTATGTGGATAGAATTCTCAAAGGCGCCAAGCCGGGCGACTTGCCGGTAGAGCAGCCGACGAAGTTCGAGCTGGTAATTAGTCTTAAAACCGCCAAGCAGATCGGTCTCACGATTCCACCCAATGTTTTGGTCAGAGCGGATAAAGTAATTAGGTGATCGGCCACTCAGTTCGAATGGGTCCAGGTGCTGAGTGTTCCTTGAGACCGGGCAAATAATCAAGCGACGGCATTAATGGGATTGCGAGAAGGCCCATGACTAAAAAAATGCTTCTCTTCCTTGTTGTCGCGACTCTAAGTCAAGCGCAGATAGCCGCGGCGCAAATCTGGGGGAAGATCCCACGAATCGGCTTTCTCGCACTGGAAAATCGGCCGTCCGGCCAGGTCGAAGCCTTTCGCCAGGGACTTCGCGATCTGGGCTACATAGAGGGACGGACTATCAAAATCGAGTACCGCGCCCATGAAGACCGCGTACAGCTTGGCGCGCTCGCCAGTGAGCTGGTCCGGGAAAAAGTTGATGTTATCGTTACGCGGGGTGCCGCAACTCGCGCCGCGCAGACGGTGAAAACGGTGCCAGTGGTGTTCGGCTTCAGTGGCGATCCGGTCGAAGCGGGGCTCGTGAAAAGCCTGGCGCGACCGGAAGCAAACATGACCGGCATCACCATGTTGGCTTTTTGAGCTCGTGGGAAAGCGCTTAGAGGCTTTAAAGGAAACAATCCCGAAAGTTTCTCGGGTTGCCGTGTTTTCCAGTCCAGCCCATCCGGGCGAGCAGCGCGAGCTGGCTGAAACCCAGAAGACCGCGCGAACTCTCGGCATTACGCTTCTCTACCACCAACTCAATAGCGCGGCTGACGTTAACGCTGCCTTGGACGCAACCATTAGGGAGGGCGCGCACGCGCTCCTCGCGTTTCCAGATCCGGTAACGAGCGCGCATCGCGGGCAGATCGTGGATTTTGCGATGAAGCATCGGCTTTCGGGCGTCTTCGGAACGGGCGACTTTGTCGAGGCGGGAGGTCTTCTATCCTATGGCCCAGACCACAATGCCTTATGGAGGCGGCTCGCCGTATACGTGGATAAAATTCTCAAAGGCGCCAAGCCTGCCGACTTACCGGTCGAACAGCCGACAAGGTTCGAACTCGTAGTTAATCTCAAAACAGCTAAGCAGATCGGCCTGACGATTCCGCCTAATTTGCTGGCGCGGGCAGATAAGGTCATTAAATGACGGAGCAGTGAGCGGTTGGCAGTGAGCCGCAAAAGACAGGAGAAAGCTCGATGTGCGGAAGAACTGTTGTCTGCTTACTGCTCACGTTCTTTCTGTTTACGCTTTCTGTCGCCCACGCGCAGCAGCCGGCGAAAGTCCCCCG
>DATBMR010000318.1:0-16114 GCA_036554745.1 Binatia bacterium | reverse complement strand
GCCAGTTCGGCCGCGACGATATTCTTCGCCACGTAACGCGCCATGTAGGCGGCGCTGCGATCGACCTTCGACGGGTCCTTTCCGGAGAACGCCCCTCCGCCGTGGCGTCCCATGCCGCCATAGGTGTCGACGATGATTTTCCGCCCCGTCAGTCCGCAATCGCCTTGCGGCCCGCCGACGACGAACCGACCGGTGGGATTGACGTGATAAACGGTGTCCTTGTCGAGATATTCGGCGGGAATCACCGCTTTGATGACCCCTTCGATGATGGTTTCTTTCAACTTGCCGTATTCGACTTCGGGACTGTGCTGTGTCGAGATCACGACGTTTTTGACTTTGACCGGTTTGCCGTTGCGGTACTCCACCGTGACCTGCGATTTGCTGTCGGGGCGCAGAAAATAAGCTTCGCCGCCCTTGCGCACTTTCGCCAAGTAGTGAACCAAACTATGCGCCATCTGAATTGGGAAAGGCATCAGCTCTGCAGTCTCGTCGCACGCGTAGCCAAACATCATACCCTGATCGCCGGCGCCTTGCTCCTTGTACAAGCCTTCGCCTTCGGTTACACCCTGGGAGATGTCCGGCGACTGCTGTTCGATCGCCGTGAGAATCGCGCAGGTGTTGCCGTCAAACCCCATGGCGGAGTCGATATAGCCGATCTCGCGCACGACGTCGCGCACGACGTCGACGTAGCTGACTTTCGCGGCGCTGGTGATTTCGCCCGCGACCACGACCATGCCGGTTTTGGCGAGGCTTTCGCACGCCACCCGGCTGTTCGGATCGCCGGCTAGATGAGCATCTAAGATGGCGTCTGAAACCTGGTCGCAGAGCTTGTCGGGATGACCCTCGGAAACGGATTCTGAAGTAAACAAGAAATCTTTGCCAGCCATGCCCAGACCTCCAGCGAGCGACCTAACAGTCGATTTTAATCAGTCCTCTATAGCGAATACACTATGCCGATTCAACCTTACTCGTCTTCATTGAACCGGTTGTCGATCAGCTTTTCGATCGCTCGGACGGCGCGTTCAGCGTCGTCTCCAGTCGCTTCCACTTGGATTTTGCTCCCCTGGGCAGCCGCCAGAGTGAGCACGCCCATGATGCTGCGAGCGTCGGTGGTATGACCGTCTTTGGAAAGAGTCACTTGCGACGAGAATTTATTGACTGTTTGCACCAATAAAGCGGCCGCCCGGGCGTGCAGCCCGAGCTTGTTCTTGATTTCGACCTTTTTGACTACTTTGCTCATGAGCGTCACTTCTCGATATCGCGATGCTTGACGTGGATACGGTACCGTCCGCCCTCCCAACGCTTTTGTAATTCTTCGACCAGGACGACGGAACGATGACGGCCGCCGGTGCAGCCGAGCGCTAGGGTGAGACTGCTCTTGCCTTCGCGCTCGTACAGCGGCAGCGTGAACTCGAGAAGCGCGTAGAGCCGGTCAAGAAATGCCCGCGTTTCGGCGTTGCCGAGGACGTAGTCGCGCACTTCGGCGTCCATCCCGCTTTTTGGCCGCAGCTCATTGACGAAATACGGGTTCGGCAAAAAGCGCACGTCGACGATCATGTCGGTGTCATGGGGGATGCCGTACTTGTAGCCAAACGACGTGAAGAACAGCGCTAAGCGGCGTGCCGTCGGTGCCTGGCAGAACTGCTGCTCCATCTCGCGCTTGAGGTCGTGTACGGTGAAATTGCTGGTGTCGACCACCTTGTCAGCCAGCGCCCGGATCGATTCCAACGCCGTTCTTTCACGCGAAATCCCTTCCAGAATCGAATCCTGCCCCGCCTGGGGATGAGGCCGACGGGTTTCGCTGAACCGCCGCAGCAATACGTCATCCGCAGCGTCAAAGAACAACACTTGCACATGATGCCCGGCGGCGCGCAGGTCGGAGAGCACCTGCGGCAGCGCTCGCAGGAAGCGGCCGCCGCGCAGATCAACTCCCAGCGCGATCCGCCGAATTTCCTCCTGGTAGCCTTGGCACAGGTCGATCAGCTTAGGTATGAGCAGCGCGGGAAAATTGTCGACGCAGAAAAAACCGTTGTCTTCGAAGGCGCGGATGGCAAAACTTTTCCCGGACCCGGAAAGGCCCGTGATCACGATGATGTCCAGAAGCTCGGCCATAGCGACTCAAAATTTGTCATCCTCGTCTACGATCATGCGGTAGAGTTCCTGCTCGCTGGTGGCGGCCATTAACCGCCGCCGGAAGGATTCATCTTTAAGCAGCCGGGAAATACGCGCCAACGCTTTCAAGTGATCGGCCGCCGCGTTTTCCGGAGCGATCAACGCAAAAAACAGGTAGGTCGGCTCGCCGTCGAGCGAAGCAAAATCCACCCCCTGAGGGCTCCGCCCAAACACCCCGAAGATCTGGTCGATTCCCGGGAGTTTGCCGTGCGGGATCGCCACCCCCTCACCGATCGCCGTGGTGCTGATTTTCTCGCGTTCGACAAGCACGTCGCGAATCTTTTTCTTATCCAAATTTCCTTGGCAAGACGCCAACCGCTCGGCCATTTCCTCAAGCGCCGCGTCCTTGTCCGGCCCCGCAAGCGCCGGCATGACAGACTCAGGGCTGAGGAAATCGGTAATTTTCACCGTTCAACCTGGTTGCGGTTGTTAGCGTCAGTGCCGGCGCGATGTCACTTGCGCAGGAAAGGTTGGCGCCGTTTTGACGAAGGCAGGATACCCATCGCCTCACGATACTTGGCGACCGTGCGCCGCGCGATGTCGATGGAATCAGTTGAGAGCATCGCCGCAATATGTTGATCGCTGTAAGGCTTGCGCGGATCTTCCGCACCGATAATCGCGCGAATTTTCTCTTTGACGCTCTCGCTTGCGACGTCTTCGCCGTTGCCACCCTTGAGTCCGCTCTGGAAAAAGAACTTAAGCTCAAAAAGCCCCTGCGGCGTATGCACATATTTGTTGGCCGTCGCCCGACTGACCGTTGACTCGTGCATGTGGATGTCTTCGGCAACATCGCGCAGCACCATGGGCCTGAGGTGGCTCACGCCGTAGTCCAGAAATTCTTGCTGAAACTTGAAAATGCTTTGGGTGACGCGAAACAGGGTTTGCTGGCGTTGCTGGATGCTCTTGATCAGCCAAGTCGCCGCCCGGACTTTTTCCTGCAGGTACTGCCGTGCCTGCTCTTCCGCCACTCCCTCCTGACCGGCCATGCGCCGATAAAGCGAACTCACGCGCAGCCGTGGCACGCCGTCATCGTTCAAGTAAATGAGGTATTCGTCACCAACCTTTTCGACGAAAACATCGGGTAAGACCGTGCGGACTTCATCCTGCTCATAGCCGCGCGACGGTTTGGGCTCGAGCGAGGCGATCATGTGCGCCGCTTCGGCAATCTGATCGATGGTAACGTTTAAGTCTTTGGCTAATTTTTCATAGCGCTTCGATTCCAGGAAGTTCAAGTGATTGGCGACGATCTTCGCCGCCAGGCTATCGCTCAAACCCAAATTTTCCAGCTGGACCAATAAGCACTCGCGCAAATCACGCGATGCTACCCCAACCGGGTCAAAAAACTGGATACGTTTGAGAATGGCTTCGAACTCTTCAGGACTGCTTGCTGTCGCGCTGCAAATTTCTTCGCCGCTCAGAGCCAAATAGCCGTTCTCGTCGAGGTTCTGGATGATATGCAACCCGATCGCCGATTCCCGCTCGGTAATCTTGGAGAGACGAAGTTGCCAGATGAGATGATCTTCCAAAGTGGTTTTTTTCGTCAGGCTATTTTCCCAGGATGGCGGCGAGTCGCCGTCCTCCGAAGTGGCTTCAGCCGTCAACGAACCGTGGATCGAATTGGAGTGGGTGTCGAGGTACTCCTGCCAGTCCAACGTGCCGATCTTGTCGACCGCCGACAACTCACGATTGAGCACCTGTTCGGTCGGTTCGGGTGCCGGAACGGATTCGGCCGCTTCGTTGCGCGGCTGTTCCCCGCCCTCAGTCTCTTCCGCCTGCCCTTCCTCCAGGGCGGGATTCTCCTGCAGCTCCTTCAAAACCATCTCTTCCAACTCAACGCGGGAGAGCTGCAATAGCTTGATCGCTTGTTGCAGCTGCGGTGTCATCACCAGTTGTTGAGCTAATTTTTGGACTTGTCGAATTTCAAGAGCCATGGCTAGAACCTAAAACCTTCTCCCAAATAGAATTTGCGCGCTTTGGCGCTTGCTGCGATCGTTTCCGGCGTACCTTCTTCAAGCACGACGCCTTCATTGACGATATAGGCGCGGTCGCAGATGCCCAGAGTTTCCCGAACGTTGTGATCGGTAATGAGAATGCCGATCCCGCTACTGATCAGCCGGCGCACAATTTTCTGAATTTCCGCAACCGCGATCGGGTCGATGCCTGTAAAAGGCTCGTCCAGCAACAGAAAAAACGGTGATAAAACCAGCGCTCGCGCGATTTCGACCCGCCGGCGCTCGCCTCCGGAAAGCGTAATCGCTCGGTGAGATGCCAAATGCGTGACGCCGAGCATTTTCATTAAAGCATTCGCCCGTTCCTGCTGCTCCGCCGCCGCCAAATCCAACGTCTGGAGAATCGCGCGCAGGTTTTCTTCCACCGTGAGCCGGCGAAACACCGACGACTCCTGCGGTAAATAGCTGATTCCGGCACGCGCTCGCCGATGAATCGGCGCGCTGGTCAAATCATCATCGTTCATCACCACGTGGCCGTCATCGGGCTGAACTAAACCGACCATCATATGAAAAGTCGTCGTTTTGCCGGCGCCATTGGGGCCCAGCAAGCCAACCACTTCGCCGCCCTTCACTTCTAAACTAATGCCGTTAACCACGCGCCGTCCGCCATAAGATTTCGCGACCGACATCGCCTTGAGGAGGCTCATTCTTTCTTTGCGTCCCCCTGCTCTCGGTCCTTAAGCTCATCCGGGAAAATCGTTGCCTGTACGCGTACCTTGTTGTCTCCCTCGGCGATCGCGCGATCTTGCTCGATATAATACACGACTTTAACGCCGCTCACTTGACTGTTGCCCTGGCGCATGACCGGACTGCCGGTTAAAGTTACCGTCTTGGCCTGATCGTCAAAGACCGCTTTTTCTCCCGTCGCCACCCGATTACCCTGAGTGGCGTTGACCTTGCCTTCGGCAACGATCTGTTTCATTTGTTTCATTTCCGGATCGTAATAGGCGGTGAGCGTCTCGCTGCGCATCGTCATATCGTTTTGGATCGTGACCACACGGCCCTTATAGGTTATCGAGTTTTTTTTCTGATCGACTTCCATCCAATCCGCGGTGATGTAGATCGGATCTTTCTTATTGAATTCAAAACCGGCGGAGTTCTTGTTGCCACCGCCTTTCGCGGCTGGAGCGTTGGCGGCGATCGCCGGAGCCGAGCACAAAACCACCAGAATCGGCAGCGTGCGAATTAGCCAAGACATAATTAGCCGCCGACCTTTGGACTTGAGTTCGTCATCTGCTTTTTCTTCGCCAGCTTGTCGGGCTCAATTTTGGTCTTCACCGATTGAATCAAACGAATCTTTTTGTCCTCCAGCTCGACTTCCATGCGCGCGCCTTCTACGGCAATGCCGTCACCGACCACGGTAGTATGGGTCGGCAGGACGATTTGGTCCTTGGCTGGCAAATAATTCGCCTCCTCCGACTTCAGGACATAGCCTTGGAAGGAAACTTGAATGTCGCCGCGCAGCTCCATCCGGTCCAATTCCTTTTCATTGAGATAGAGTCGCGCCTCGTCTCCCTGTGTCTCGGCGACCTCACCCTTCTTGTCGTAATAGTAGAATTTGGGCTTTTTGATGACCGCTTCCTTTTGCTCCCTGTAGTAGCTCGCCTCTTCGCCGAAGAGCTCCCAGACCTTACGTCCATCTTCGATTTTCGACCGATGAAAGTCCTTGATCTGGAGCGACGACTCAGGAAGATAATCCAGAGCCTTTAGTGGGTTCGCGTTAATTTCCTGCTGCGCATGCCCGACCATTTGCGCGACTTTGTAAGCCACGCCGCCGAGCGATAGGACGATCACCAGTAATAGAATCGATCTCCGTGCTTTGCGCATAATCGTTCCAAGTAAAATGCCAAAATAGCACTCTTCGAGAGGCCTGTAAAGGAACCGGCATGGAAATTGCTTTAAAATTGTTTTGGACGGCGAATCGCGCTTATTTTTCCACTAGTTTATCTATCAAGGGACGCCATTTATTCTGGCTCTTGAGGAGCAACTCGGCGACCTCGCGCACCGCGCCGAGTCCGCCGCCTGCGACCGTTACCCAGTCCGCGACGGCGCGTAGTTCCGGCGCGCCGTCAGCGACGGACACTGCCAACCCGGCGGTTCGCAGAAGCGGCAGGTCGAGGACGTCGTCGCCAACATAAGCGATCTGGCGGTCGCGCAGACCGCGCTGCCGCTTGATTTCTTCATAAGCGAGCCATTTGTTGCGGACGCCTTGGCGCACCAGCCTGATTCCCAACTCTTTCGCCCGATGCCTGACACTCGCCGACGAGCGTGCCGTGATCAATCCGACTTCGATCCCCCCACGCATTAGCAGGGAAATCCCCTGCCCATCGCGCACGTGAAACTGCTTGGTCTCGACGCCGCGGTCGTCGATGATGATTCGACCGTCGGTGAGCACACCGTCCACGTCGAGCAAAAGCAACAGGATCTGCTTCGCCTTGTTGCGAACACCGGCCGAGACACGCTTCACAGGACGATCAAATTCCTGTCTTGAGAATGTCGTGAAGATGAATGACGCCGACGGGTTTTTGACCGCCGTCGAGCACGAAAAGACTCGTAATGGGGCGCGGCGAGTTCTCTTCCATTTCAGTAAGCGCTCGCGCCGCGAGGGCATCTTTGTCGATGGTTTTTGGATGGCGGGTCATCAACTCATCGCTGCGCTTGCCGAGAACCTTTTCACCATGGGCCTGTAGGCCGCGGCGCAGGTCACCGTCAGTGATGATGCCGATCAGATCGCCTCGAGCGTCGATGACGCCGGTGAGGCCTAGGCGCTTCGAGGTAATCTCGAAAAGCGCGTCCTTGACCGCCGTATCATGGCGCACCAGCGGCAACGCATCGCCGCGATGCATGAGATCTTCGACACGGAGAAACAACTTGCGGCCGAGGGTCCCGCCCGGATGGCGCATCGCGAAATCTTCTTCTCTAAAACCCTTTTCTTCAAGCAACACGACCGCCAGCGCATCGCCCATGGCCAGGGCCGCCGTTGTGCTGGCGGTAGGTGCCAGGCCGAGCGGACAGGCCTCTTTAACGCGAATGTTCAGCACAACGTCGCCGGCCTTGGCGAGCGATGAATCAGGATTACCGGTCATGACGATCAATTTTAGGCCATGGAGTTTGAAATGCGGCAGCAATTTGAGAATCTCGTCGGTCTCGCCGCTGTTGGAAATCGCCAGGATCACGTCACCCTTCATGACCATGCCAAGATCGCCGTGGTTGCCGTCGCCGGAGTGGAGAAAAAATGCCGGCGTGCCTGTGCTGGACAACGTGGCGGCGATTTTACGGCAAATCAAGCCGGATTTTCCCAAGCCCGTCACGACGACTTTGCCCTGGCAGCCGCTCAGTAACTCGACCGCGCGCACGAAACTTTCGTCGAGCCTTGCGCCGAGCGCAAGCAGCCCATCGGACTCGACGCGCAATACCTCGGCCGCGCGCTTGAGGATGTCGCTCGCTTTCAAGGTCGTCTGGCTTCCTCTTCCTTCACCAAAGCATCCAGTCGTTTGACCATCTTGAGCAGATTCTCAAAATCGTCCAGCCGGAGCGAATTGGGGCCGTCGCTCAACGCGTGATCGGGATCTTCGTGGACCTCCATAAAAAGCGCGTCAACGCCCGCCGCCACGCCGGCCCGAGCGAGAGCCGGGATATATTTGCGCTCGCCGCCCGAGGCGGCGCCGAGGCCGCCCGGCAGCTGCAGGCTATGGGTCGCATCGAATACAACGGGATAGCCGAGCTCGCGCATGACCACCAGCGAGCGCATGTCGGAGACTAGGTTATTATAACCGAAGGATGCGCCGCGCTCAGTGAGCAGGACCTGATCGTTGCCGGTGGAAAGGATTTTATCGAGCACGTTGCGCATATCCCACGGCGCGAGAAACTGGCCTTTTTTGACGTTAACGACTCGACCGGACTTTGCCACCGCGAGGACAAAATCCGTTTGCCG
This sequence comes from Binatia bacterium, assembly GCA_036554745.1. Lineage (GTDB taxonomy): Bacteria > Desulfobacterota > Binatia > UBA9968 > UBA9968 > DP-20. The sequence continues at coordinate 7,999 of DATBMR010000318.1, read as the reverse complement.
GCACAAAAACGCCGGAATCTGCAGAACGTCGGCGACTTCGCTGACCCGAGCCACCTGATCGATCTCGTGGACGTCGGTCAGGATCGGCACGCCCACTTGCGCTTTTACTTGGGCGAGGATCTCCAGGCCCTTTTTCAGTCCCGGCCCGCGAAATGAATTGACCGAAGACCGGTTCGCCTTATCATAAGAAGATTTAAAAATGTACGGGACGCCGACCCGATCGGCTTTTTCTTTGAGCGCCGCCGCATGGCGCAGCGCCGCGTCTTTGCTTTCGATCACGCAGGGTCCGGCGATCACCGCCACGGGCAGACTGCCACCGATTCGGATGGGGCCGACTGCAACTGGTTTAGTTGCCATGGAAAGCCATGGATACTCTTGTTAGGTGCGGACGATTTTCATTCTGGGGATTTCCGGGATCGCCCGACGATTTGCCAACGCCGCTTCGACAAAGCCGCGGAAAAGCGGATGGCTCGACATCGGCCGGGACTTGAATTCCGGATGAAATTGGCAGCCGAGGAACCATGGATGGCCTTTAAGCTCGATGATTTCGACCAAGCTGTTGTCCGGCGACAGACCGCTCAGGATCATGCCTTTGGCCCCGAACTCGCCGCGGTAACTATTATTGAATTCATAGCGATGACGATGCCGCTCTTCGATTTTTTCTCGGCCGTATAACTTCGCCGCCAGAGTCTCGTTCTGCAGCACGCAGGGATAGCTTCCGAGGCGCATGGTGCCGCCCTTGGTCTCAATCGCTTTTTGCTCCGCCATCAAGTGAATGACCGGGTGCGGCGTCTGCAAATCGAACTCGCTCGAGTTGGCGCCGTGCAGTCCACAGACATTGCGCGCGAACTCGACAACGGCCATTTGCATGCCGAGACAAATGCCAAAAAACGGAACTTTGTTTTCCCGCGCGTACCGGATCGCGGTGACTTTGCCTTCGCTGCCGCGATCGCCGAAGCCGCCCGGTATGAGAATCCCGTCGGCAGGCTTGAGCAGCGGCTCGCATCCTTCCTGCTCGATCCTCTCGGCTTCAATGCAATCGAGCTCCACCCGCACCTCGTTGGCGATGCCCCCGTGGACGAGCGCTTCGAGCAAGCTCTTGTACGACTCCTTGAGGCTCATGTATTTGCCAACGATGGCGATGCGCACCGAATCTTTCGGATCTTTGAGCACCTGAACAACGCGCTGCCAATTTTCCAAGTGCGGCGCGCCGGTCCAAATATTGAGCTTCTCGACAATCCGCTCATCCAATCCTTCTTCGTGGAAGATGAGCGGCACTTCATAAATCCACTCCACGTCCTTGGCGGTGATGACGGCGTTCTCCGCAACGTTACAGAAATGAGCGATCTTGGTTTTGATTTTTTTATCCAAAAGTCGATCCGTGCGGCACAAAAGAATGTCCGGTTGGATGCCGAGCCCGGTGAGTTCTTTGACGCTATGCTGGGTCGGTTTGGTTTTGAGCTCGCCGCCCCCGGTGATGTAGGGAACCAAAGTAAGGTGAATATAGAGCACGTTCTCACGGCCCCAATCCCAGGCAATTTGCCGCACTGCTTCGAGAAATGGCAGGCCTTCAATGTCACCGACCGTGCCACCCACTTCCCCGATGGCAATATCGTATCCTTCGGCCGCCGCGAGAATACGCCGCTTGATCTCGTCAGTGATGTGAGGGATGACCTGCACCGTGCCGCCGAGATAGTCGCCGCGCCTCTCCTTCGCGATCACCGTTTCGTAGATTTGGCCGGTCGTGCAATTGTTTTTCCGGCCCATGGAAGTTGACACATAGCGCTCATAATGGCCCAGATCCAAATCGGTCTCCGCGCCGTCGTCGGTGACAAAAACCTCGCCGTGCTGATAGGGGCTCATCGTGCCGGGATCAACGTTGATGTAGGGATCCATTTTCAGCAGGGTGACCTTAAGTCCCCGGCTTTCCAGCAGCGCGCCGATCGACGCCGCGGCCAAACCTTTGCCGAGGGACGAAACCACCCCACCGGTAACGAATATGAACTTGGTTTTTACAGTTGCCATGCGTCCCTTTCAGTGTGCGCGCTCTCGGTAATAGCGCTCAGCTTTGACGAGATCCGCCGGGGTATCGACCTCGACCGATCGCTCATCCACTTCGGCAACGTAAATACGGTAACCGTGCTCCAGAGCGCGAAGCTGCTCCAGGCTTTCGCTGCGCTCTAGCGCGGTCGGTCTTAGCCGCGAAAACTTCAATAGAAATTCGCGCCGGTAGACGTACAGTCCAAGGTGCCGATAGCCCCAAAGACGACGATGGCGCCCTTTCTCGCTCTGCCGCAATGCGCCATTTCGAACATACGGGATCGGCGAACGTGAAAAATACAGCGCGAAGCCGCCGCAATCGGTAAGAACCTTCACGGTGTTGGGGTTACGCCATTCCTTCTCATCATAGATCGGCGTGCACACGGTGCTCATCGGAATCGCCGGGTTGCTGCGCATGGGACGAAGCGCGCTTGCGATCGTTTCCGGGCGAACAAACGGCAAATCACCCTGAACGTTAATTAACAAACCCGCCTTCATTTGGCGTGCCACTTCGGCCAGGCGGTCCGTGCCGCTAGCGTGCCGGCGCGATGTCATCACCACTTCCCCGCCGAATCGTTTGACCGCCCGTTCGATCCGGCGATCATCGGTCGCCACCAGCACCCGATCTAAGTCTGGCGTTTTGGATACGCTTTCATAGACATGCTGGATCATCGGTTTGCCGCCGATGTTGGCCAATGGCTTTCCCGGGAGCCGGGTCGAACCGTAACGGGCCGGGATTATGGCCACAACACCCATCGGCTCGCGGATTTGGCAGCAATCATTCGATGCTCAGTTGTCGCGAAGATCTCTCTCAGAAATAAAAAAACCGCAATGCGCTTGGTTGGGAAAGCGCATTACGGAATTCAAATATACGCGGAGCATAACAGGGTGTCAATGAGATTCTCCACAGCGCTCGGTCAGATCACCCTGGCTTTTGTTTGGTCGTTCGAATGACGTTAGCCATGCAGCTTGACTTGAGATCACCGCAGCATGTTAGGAGTTAGACCTATGCTCGATCCAATTTTATATAGGCCGGCAAAGCGCGCGTGTCGAGCGCATAAGGTTTTATGACAAATCGAATACCGCTTAAAGCCGGATTTGCGACGATCGGCCAAGGAGCAGGGCCGATGATGGTGACATGGAAGGCGGGTTTGTTCCAGAAATACGGGCTGGAGATAGAGCGGCCGCGCATCATGGGTGGCGCCAGGGGTGTGGTGCGAGGCTTGATGGCGGGTGAAATTCAATTCGGCAATCTGGCGGCGCCTGCGCCGCTGCGAGCGAACCTCAAGGGCGAGGCGGATATAGTTTTCTTAACCGGCGGCATCAACCAACAATTCGTGTTGGGCCGGCCGGGGTTAAAAAATCGAGAAGAATTGGCCGGCAAGAAAATCGGCTTTGTCGGCGACGGCGGACTCAACGATGCACTCGTTAAACTTGTCATCGCAAAATTGCGCCTTGCAGGCATCATCGGTTTGCGCGAACAAACGGTCGAACCGGGCGGCGACAAAGAGCTCCAAGCCTTATTGAGTGGCAAATGCGATGCAATCGTGAGCACACCCCCGGAATCGATTGAAGCCCAGCGACGCGGCTGTCAATACCTGATCGATTTCGCCGAGTACGGGCTGAACTACGCGCTTGGCGGCATCGCCGCGCGGCGTTCTTATGTCGAACGTAATCCAGAGATCACGCGACGATTCATCCAGGCCTACATCGAAGGCATGCACCGCTATCGCACCGACCGGAAATTTACGATCGCTGTCCAGGCGGAATACAGCGGCATCGCCGATCGCTCGATTGCCGAGGCAACTTACGACCTCACCCAACCCGGCATGCCGCCTGTGCCGTATCCCGTCGTCGCCGCGCTGCAGACGTTACTCGACTTCATGGCCAGCGAGCTGCCTGAGGCGAAGAACGCCGACGCAAAAAAATTTGTCGATGACCGTTTTATCCGCAAGCTAGAGGAGGAGGGTTTTATCGCCGCACTCGCAAACTCGCGCTAGAGGCAATCACAGCACCGCAACGAAACCGAAGGAGACGTGGCACCACGAAGGTCGCGAAGAGCGCGAAGTGAAGATAAGTTAAGAAATTGAGATGTAATAATTTCCAAACACTTTCGTGTCCTTCGTGCGCTTCGTGGTGAGGCAGAATTTTTTTTTGTACGTTAGCGTAGAGTCAGGGCAAAGGAGGCAAAGATGCGCTTCATGTTTTTGAATCACTCGTACAAACGCCACTCACCGGAGCTCGAGACCCACATCCTTAAGCTGCTCAAGAGCTACGCTTCACCCGACACAAATTTTGAGCTCGCTTACCCAGAAGATCTTGGGGGCGGCGAGGTGTTGAGCCTGCTCGAAGAACGCAAAGCGCTCTCTGGCCTGCATCATATTCTCGAAACGCCGGCGCTGGTCAAAAAAGCGATTGAAGCCGAGCGCCAAGGTTTCGACGCGGTGATTCAGAGCAATACTTTCGATCCAGGCGTAGAAGCGAGCCGCCTGGCGGTGCGCATTCCGGTGATCGGTCTGTTGCGGGCGTCGCTCCATTTTACCGCCACTATCTGCGACCGGCTCGGTTTGATCGTACCGCTGGAAACGCACATGCCGCATACCATGAGAATGGTCAAAACCTACGGTATGGCGGATTTTGTTTGCGGCATACGAACCGTCGGCCTGTACGACACCGGCGATTTATCGGGCTACCATGATGTCGTTGTCGAGCGCACGCTCAAGGTCGGGAAGGAATTGATCGAGCAGGGCGCCGAAGCGATAATTCCGCTCGGCGGGAAAATCTATCCCTACGTGGTAACGCCCGAGGAATTGGCGCCGCATTTGCGCGTGCCGGTGATCAATACCAAAGCTGTCGGCGTGAGCTACGCCGAACTGATGGCACGAAACAAGATTCAACACAGCGTCAAGGCATACCCATGCCCTGCCGGCCTTGACCCGGAGGCGGTTTCGCAACGCTCGCGCGGCTAATGTCTGCCTCAAGTCCAACCGACTCTTGTTCGAGCAAAGACGCAGGAAGTGGAATGGGACTCCTTGCGTTGGTTCAAAATGTTCAAGCCGTGCAAATCGTTCAAAGCGTTTCGGATATCGGAACCGGAACGCTGTGACTGAGTCAGAGGATAAGCAGAATGAGGTGAATATCTATGATTATCGACGGTGATGGTCATTTTTTCGAGACTGAAGAGATCTTCGAGAAATACATGGACCCGGCGCTGCGTAATTATCGTCCGCGATTGTTCACCGATGATGAAGGACATAATTTTTGGGTAGTCGACGGGCAAACGCCGTATAAAAGACCTTCGATCAAGGGCGCGGGCGCGCCTGGGACCGCCGCCCCGCCGGGGAAGGCCTTGCAATCGGCGCGACGCGCATCGCCTGGCAGCCAAACGCTAACGAATCTCGAAGATCGACTCGCTGATCTCGATCGCGAAATGATCGATGCTCAGTTCATTTATCCGAGCTTTCTCTTGCACGTCAACGCTTGGCCCGACGGCGTCCTGGCGATGGGGGTGTGCCGCGCCTATAACACTTGGCTCGCCGAGACCTGTCGTAAAGCGCCCGACCGCCTCCAAGCCGTCGGCGTCGTCGCATTACAGGATCCCCAAGGCGCCGCGCAAGAAATCGCGCGGCTCCGCGATTTGGGAGTGAAAGCGGTGATGATCAACGGCACGGTCGGCGCCAAGAGACTCGACCATCCCGACCATGACGATTTTTTTGCCGCGGCCGATCGAGCGCAGATGCCGATCGCGGTTCACTTCAGTCTGCAGTTTCCCGTCGTCGACAGACTCTTCGAGCACCATTTTCCCAACCGCGTGTTGGCGGGCATCATGCCGATCATGGCGGGACTCACCAGCGTCTTATGCTCGGGTCTCCTGGATCGTTACAAGAATCTTAAATTCGCATTTCTCGAAGGCGGCATCAGCTGGGTGCCGGCGCATGTCGAGCGCATGGACGATCACTTCGACAACCCACGCTACGGCGCCAAAGATCTTATCAGCCATCCGCCGAGCGAGTACCTCAAGTCCGGACGAATCTTTTTCGGCTGCGAAGGCAACGAACCCTTTCTCGGTCGCATCGTCGCCGAAGTCGGCGAAGATTTATTCATGTTTTCTTCCGATTATCCCCATGCCGACCGCACCGAAGGAACCGCTCGGACGCTGCGCGACCGCGAGGATATTTCGCCGACGGTGCGAAAAAAACTCTTAGAGGAAAACGCCCGGCGATTTTACGACTTGTGACCGGTAGATGATTCGGCAATGGTACGAGCGAGCTTAACTTTCCCGCGACGCCGATTGCGCCGCACCTTCGCATACGTTGCCTTGATTTGACCTATTCACTTGATTAGACTTCTTGATAGTGCCGGCGCGTAGAAGGAGGTGTGGAGATGGACCTGCCGAAATGCCAAAAGTGCAATAACGGCCTGCTGATACCGCTATCGGACTACGGTCAAGACGGCGCGTCGGTAATGTATAAAGCATGGGCATGTACCAACCCGGATTGCGGTTTTTCCATCCGCATCGACAAAGGCGAGGTAAGCTACGGCAAGAGGATTGAGCCGAAACACTGAATTTCGCCCGAGTTCTTTTCTCATTACTCCATTACTCCGCCACTCCATCATTCCACTCGGTCTAGGCCGGCATGGTCCGGTTAAAGCTCTGAATCGCCCGTCCGAACATCTCGCAGCCCTGCCGTAGAGCCGCCAAGCAATTTTTCTGCGTCGTCCCATCAGTGGCGTAGCGGCGAAGAATTTCCGGAGCGATCCATTCGTGCCCTTCTTCGTCAGCAAGCAGCGTGTCGCGGTAAATCGCCGCGGTTTGCGGATCGATGGGAGTGACCCGTTCGATAAACGATTTTGACGTTCGCGGAAAAAATTCTTCGTGGCCAAATTGCACGCTCGCGATCAACTCGCAAAGCGAACCGAGACCCGAATGAAAATCCCAAAGCTCTTTTAACTCCGGCAATGGGTTGTTCCATAACGCGTCCGGGTCGCCGTTCAGCTCGGCAATCCTCTTTCGCAAGATCGCGGCATGCTTGAGCTCGTTGACCACATATTCCGACATGGGCTGTTGCAGGTCGAGATCCGGAATTTTGCTCACCCACGGCGCCGTCACCTCAGCCGCCTTGCGTTCCATCACCACGCCGAACTGCAGCCGACGCAAGACAACTGCCGGAACCAGCGGCTTTTCCGCGCCGTAGCTCTTTCGTTCAGCGTTCATCTTCTCCCAAAACGCCTCCCGAGTCGCGATCAGTTGCGTGATAAATTCTTCCGGATTGAGAGCTTCCATGATTTGCCTCCGTACGGTCAAAGCACGGGCGTTTGAACCTAAAGAATATTTTAGCTATTAACAATACAGAAAAATTGTTGCCTGTAAAGTTCGCTTCCGAGCCCCGAAAACCTGCGACCCAAGCCAATCGAAAACCGCGATGAAACCTGCTGAAGCTCAAACGTTCGTCGATGATCTTTATAAGGATGTTTACGCCCACTGGGATAAAAAAATCAATCACGGCCCGTTCATGACTCAGTTGCGCGCCGGCACGCTGCCGTTGCCTTGCATGCGGCGCTTCTTCAAAGACTGGGGACTTTTTTCCGTCGAGGTGGTCGCGCTCAACGCGGTTTCCTATTACGTGCATTTGCCGTTTTTTGTCGAAAATTACGACTTGCTGCCGGCCTTTTGCGACAAGATCGCCGAAGAGCTAATTGCGCCTAAGCCACCGGGCCATATTTTGATTCTGCTCGAAACCGCCCGGGCGCTCGGGCTTTCAAAGGAGGAATTGTTCGAACAGCCGGCTTCCGCGCCCGGCCGCGCGATCAGCGATTATTGCCGGCGCGTATTTCAAGACGGCTCGATTATCGAACTCTGGGGTGCGCATGCCTACGAAGAAACCCTGGCTCACTGGTCCAAGCAGTGGGGCACGGCGCTGGTGACCCATTACGGCATGACCAAGCGCCAGGCGATCTA
>DATBMR010000279.1:0-9968 GCA_036554745.1 Binatia bacterium | reverse complement strand
CTATGGGTGTCAATTGATTCCGGAGTCCAGCGGCGCGCTGATAGATGGCAAGAAAAAAGAGGCCGGCGTCACGCATGACACGGGCCTCTTTTGAACTTTAAGGGAGGGCTGTTGCTTAAGTAGTCGGCTTACCGCCCGAGACGACGAATCGAGCCCGGCGGTTCTTCACCCAGCAACCTTCGTTGTGCTCTTTGCACACTGGAATCTCTTCGCCGTAGCTGACCGTCGCCATTCTATTGGCGGCAACTCCCAAGGTCGCGAGATAGTCCTGCGCTGCCTGCGCTCGCTTTGCCCCGAGCGCCATGTTGTAGTCCGCCGCCCCGCGCTCGTCACAGTGCCCTTCGATCTGCACGCGCGCCGACGGGTTCTTCTTGAGCCAATCCGCGTTCGCCTTGAGGGTGGCACGGGCCGATTCGGACAACGCTGCGCTGTCGAAATTGAAATAGACGTCATTGAGCGGCCCTCCGGTAGGGCTATCGCCGCGGCGCAATGCATCTAGACTGGACTCAGTGTCCGGCTTGGTAGCCGGTGCCGGTTTCGCCGTCGCAGCGGCCATCTGACCCGACGACGCATTGGCATTCTCACTCGTCCATTTGGGCTCCGGCGGGTTGGCTGGATTTCCACAGGAAAATAAAAACGCGACAGCTAACAAACTCAAACTATAGTTACGCACCGGCTTTTGAGCCCCCATCTCTTAGCCCACCTTTCCCGTCCTTAGCGGACTGATTTAGTTGGCCGATTGTGAAGCATTCCAGCCGATCTGTCAACTATTTTTCTTGGCAAAACGATTTTATATTCAATCTGAAATCAGTACAGAACTCTCCGGAAAATCAATGTTTCATGCTAGGCGGTGGCATGCAGCCGCAGGCCGTAAAGGTCGCCTCCTACAACTTTAAGCCTGTGCCAGTCTTCCCCGCCAGTATGAGTCGCGTAGACCGAACCGTCGGTGTAGCCAACGCAAATTGTATCGCTATCGCTCGGATGGACAGCAAAACCACAGGTCATGTGCTCATGGCCCGCGGGCAGCCCACGGTTTAGGCGATTCCAAGTCTTGCCGGCATCGTCGCTACGCAGAATCTGCGTTTTCGCGCCGCCCGTCTGAGCGGCTAGATTGCGGCTGAATCTGACCGTGTTATAGGGCCCGGCGCGCACCGTCCGATAGCCCGGCCAGGTTGCAGGGCCATTTTCCGCTGCCCCGAGGAACAAGCGGTCGGGGACCGCCGGATGGGTTGCAATGGGAATGGCGTACGCGCGTCCCATCCCGTATTCACATTTGATCCAGCTCTTGCCGTCATCGGTGGTCTGGTAGGTCCCGATCCCCGTGCTCGCGAATAGGGTCTCTAATCGGGTTGGATGGCGCGTCACCCAGTGCACGTCGCGATATACGCGCCCATCCTCATGCTGGCCCATTTCATACGGCACGATTCCAGCCGGATCGTTGATTTTAGGAAAAGCGGTCACGCTCGCTGGTCCGCTGATATCTTCCCAGGTCGCGCCGCGATTGCGGCTGCGCGCCACGCCGCCTTCTTCGACACCGACAATGATCTCGTCCGGCACGCGGGCGTCAAGCACGATGCAGCGCGCGTGCGCCACGTGAGGTCCCGGCGGGAACGTCCATCTGTTGTAATCCGGCAGAGTGCGAAACCCCGAAAGTTCGCGAAATGACCGGCCGCCGTTTTCGCTGACGTAAACCGCTGCCGGCAGCGTGCCAACGTAAATCTCATTGGGGCGCGTCGGGTGCACCGCCATCGTCCAAATATCCCGATAATCGATGCCGCCGGAAGGAAGCCATTGCCAGCTCGCGCCATTGTCTTCGCTGACGTGGATCTCCGTCAGAGTCGCAGCAAACAAACGGCGCGGGTTGAATGGATCGGGCGCGACTTCGCGCACGGTCTCCCCTTTCAGGGCGCTGTTGAGCTCCTCGACGTTCTCGGATCGACCGTCCCACCGACAGCGCATGAGGCCATCTGCCTTCAACAAAAATAAATCGAGATCGCCACCGCTCGCGTTCATACAAACCTCCGACCGCAAGATTGGTTTGACTGGTTTGACTCTTAACGATCAAAATAAGTCAATGGCTGACTGTAGGTCAAGTTACCGCCACGAAGACCGGAGAACATCGTCACTGTGGAAATTTTGCCAGTTTGTGGACTAGACTGGCCGTTATCAATGCGCGCCGTTCAATAAGCCGCGCGCAATGCGAGAAAGCTCAAACTCTTGCGTCGTTTTCATGTTTACCCACAACGCACTCCTCATGGCGATGAACAATAGGACATCGGGGCGTGCAAGCGAGCGGGCTCAAGCGTGCATCACCCCACACGGACCCTAACGGCTGAACTTTGAACTTGAACCTTGAACGGATAGTTCCGAGACACGATTAAGGAGGTAGAATAATGTACGGCTGGCGGGCTCGCATCGGTCATGTTGCCCCATCGCGCGGCGATACGTTGGTTTACGAATTTTACCGTATGCTCCCTGAGGGATTCATGATGCTCAACACCACCGGCACCGTGCGGCAGTTGGTGGATGACGACTTCGAGAAACAACTCGAGCGCATCGAAGAAGCGGTACAAGATCTCGTTGAGAATAATTGCGATTCGATTATTTTCAGCGGCTCGCCACTGTTTACGCGCTTACCGTTCGGCAGCGATCGCAAGCTCGGAGAGAAACTGACTGACAAGTTCGGCGTCCCCATCGCTGCCGGTTTAACGGCGGAAGTCGAAGCGTTGAAGGCGATGAATTGCAGCAAGCTCGTCGTCGGCACGCCTTATGAGGACGAAATCAACCAGCGGCTCAAGCGCCACCTTGAAGCCTCCGGTTTCGAGGTTCTGCAGATCGCCGGCTACGGCGTGCGCAAAAATGCGCAGCTCACAGATCTGCCGGTGCACGCTTCTTATAAAATCGCCAAGCGGCTTTACGCCAAGGCGCGTGAGGCGGACGGCATTTTCATTCCATGCCCGCGCTGGCCGACGATCATGGACGTGCAGTTGCTCGAAGATGAAGTCGGCAAACCGGTGATCACGAGCAGCCTGGCCTGCATCTGGTATGCGCTCAAGCTCATCGAGATTAAAGAGAACATCGACGGCTTCGGCCGATTGATGGCAAGTCTCAGGATCTAAAACCGGCGCATTCTTTAGCTAGTGCTAACGGCGATACTTAAGTATCACCTGTTCAATGAGGCATAGAACGCCGCATCTCACATCTTTACTGGCGTTTTTGTTCCAACTCCTTCTTAACTTCTGCCACCCAGCGCAGGTCCAGGAACTTTTCCGCAGCAACTGGGGCATCGAGCTTCATGGGCAACCTTATTTCATATTCAAGAATGTTTTTGATCCCCTCGGCGGACGGCAAACCTGGGACACCCTCAGGTAGGGCACGCGCATAACCCTTGATCGCTTCGATCAGCATCGCCTTGGTGACGTTTCTCAGGCGAAGCCGCTTCATGGCCACTTCGGCCGCTTGATCGGGCTGCTCGCGCAAGAACATCAAACCCCGCAGCACCGCGCGAATCCAACGCTTGAGCTGCACGGAATTTTCAGCGATTTTCCGGTCGGTAGCGACATAGCCCTGAAACGGCAAAGGAAAAATATCGCCTAAATAAGCCAGGTTGCGTAATCCTTCCCGCTCGGCCGCCATAGCGCCGGCGGGATCGAGCACCACCGCCGCGACCGCGCCGCTCTTGATGCCGAGAATTTTGTCGCTCGGGCTCGTGCCCAGAGTTAGTTTAGTTACATCCTTGGCCGACAGGCCGGCGCGCTCGACGAACATCGTCGTGAAACGGTCCTCGCTGTCGCCCAGCAGCGCAACGCCGATCTTCTTTCCCTTTAGATCCGCCGGCTGCCTAATCGTCGGATGAACGATCAAATACCATGTCACGCGCTCGGTTTGATACATAATCGCCTTCAGCGGCGCCCCCTTAACCGCCGCTCTCAGCCCGCTTCCGCCCGCGCCACTGTAGTCGACATCGCCGCTGATCAATGCCGCGATCCCCGCTGGTCCACCGACAACGATAGTTTCATTTTCCAAACCTTCGTCTTTGAAAAAACCCTTGGCGTCCGCCGAAAAGATGGAGAGGTAATTTAGGTTCAAACCCGGCACCGAGGTGCGAATTTTCTCGGCGTCAACGCTGTTGGCGAAAACGAGCGTTAACGCCAAGACCAAACAGCCACAAGATATTTTCGACAGCATCTATTCTCCTTCACTCAACGCTCACCCAACTCACGGGTGGCCTGATGCAAGTAGCTTAAATCAATGTGCTTCAATGGATCCGGCGAACTCAGCAGAATGACTACCGTTAGAGCTAAGGCGAGTGCCGCAATCCTGCTTTGGTGTTCCATTACTGAACTCACTTTTGCTTCGCGCGAGCCAATCTCTCGAGTTCCAAGTTGGGTAGGCACACCATAGGTTAGAAACGCGACAAGCGTCAAGACACTATAAGTTGATCGAGCCGCAGATTGTCGAATTGCAGCGGTCGTCCATGATCCCACGTTGCTGTCCAAGAAATCTTGACAGAGCGGCTACGAACGTGATCTATCGGAACCGGCGAATCGAGCGTCAGGTAAAAGGATGAAGCTCTGCGGCGAGCGGCGATTTCCTCTCACGGTTCTTCTTGTTTTCATTTTGCTGATCGCCAGCATCGGCGACATCTCTGCGCAAAAACTGCGTGTCGCTTACACCGCTTTCGCCGGAACTTTTACCATTCTTTGGGTCGGCAAAGAGGCCGGATTATATCAGAAACACGGCGCCGATTTGGATCTGCTCTTTATCGGCTCCAGCACAACCGCCGTACAGGCGCTGCTCGGCGGCGACGTGGATATCGTTTACTCCGCCGCCGGCGCCGTCGTTGACGCCAATCTTTCAGGGGCGGATCTGGTCATGGTGGGTTGCCAATACGACAAGGGACAGACGTCGTTTTTTACTACCCCCTCGGTTGCGAGCGTCGGCGATTTGAAAGGCAAAGCAGTCGGCGTGTCGCGATTCGGCGCGTTTTCCGATTTCGTCGCGCGCCATGTCCTGAGAAAGTCTCAGCTTCAGCCGATCAAAGACGTCGCATTGATTCAACTAGGCGGCACTCGGGAGATCATCGCCGGGATGCAGAAAAATTTGGTCCAAGGAGGATCGATTTCGCTTCCGCTGACCCTCCAAGCGCGCAAGCTGGGCTTTCGCGAACTCTTGACCACTGAACAAATCGCTTTGCCATTTGATTATGGCTGCTTCATCGTCAAACATTCCTTACTCAAGAACAAGCGTGAAGAGCTGAAGAAGGTTCTGCGCGCTACCATCGCCGCCTATGATTTGGCGATCCAAGAGCCGGCTTTGGCCAAGAAGGCAATCGGCAAATACACCCGAACCACGGACGCCGAGACGTTGGACGCTACCTACAAGGAAAACGTCAAACAGTATGCGCTGCGGATACCTTATGTTTCAGTGGCGGGCCTACAGTCGATGGTTGACTTCCGAGCGGAAACCGCTGCGGCGGCAAAGAAACTCGCGCTGGAAAAAATGTACGACAACTCATTGCTGCAAGAAATCCACAAAGAGATGACAAAATAGAGTCCTCTATGAAACTCGGCCTTTTCGATCATATGCAAAAGCACGACAACCCGTCGCTTTCCTATGTCGAACTTTACAAAAACCACCTCGAAGTCGTGGAGTTCGCCGATCAGGCCGGGCTGGATTTTTATTTTGTCGCCGAGCATCACTTCGACATGGGGTTTTCCGAGTGCCCGAGCCCGGGCGCCTTTCTCGGCGCGGCGTCCCAACGCACCAAACATATTCGCTTGGGACCCTTGGTTTACGTGCTGCCGTTGTGGCATCCGATCCGCGTCGCCGAAGAGGTAGCGTTGCTCGACAACCTGACGGAGGGTCGTCTGGAATGCGGCTTCGGCGCCGGCATCGGTCCATTTGCTTTCGCCGCGTACCGTATTCCGTGGGAGCAAAAACGCGAGATGACACTCGAAGCCCTGCACATCATCAAGGGCATTTGGACGCATGAATCGTTTAGCTTCGAAGGACGCTACTTCAAATGCAAAGATATCGACTCATCGATTCCGCTGGTGCAAAACCCCCATCCGCCGCTCTGGATGCCGACGCGCAGCAAAGATTCGATCGAAGCGGCCGCCGCGAGCGGCATCAGCACGGTCCAATGGGTTCCGGCGGGTATGAAGGCGGTTCGAAAAGCCTTCGACGAATACCGTGAAGTGTATCAGCGAACTAAACCTCAAGGACCCAAACCCCACATGGGGCTGATGCGCGAGATCTACGTTGCGGAAAGCGACCGGCAAGCGCGCACGGGAGGCGAGTATCACTGGCGGAACTTTTGGGAGCGGCGCGGCGGCGCACGCACCTATGGCGCCCACGGCTCGACCGGTTTGTCGACGATTCTCGACGGCAGCCGGCGACAAGAGCTGATGGACATGGAGCACTCGATCGCTGAAGGTTCCTTTATTTGCGGCTCTCCGGAAACCGTAGTCGAGCAAATCAAGCAGATCGCCGGGGACGCCGGCGCGGATACATTTCTCGGCGAATTTACTTTCGGTGAGCTAACCCAAAAACAGGCGCTTAATTCACTGAGGCTCTTCACCGAGCAAGTCATGCCGGAGCTTAGAAAGCTTGAGATCGACGCCCTGAATTTTCCCGCTGCGGAAGTGAAACAGCAGGACTTGGAGCAGCATCTCCGCGATTAAATTCTCGCCGTCAAGCGCCGGCCAACTCCGGTGTTGCCGTCAGCTTCACCTCGGGACCACTCGTCGATCGAACGATGAGCGCCAGGCACGCCGCTAGCAAGCCGAGGCAGCCGCCGGCCAGGAAAGCCATTTGATAATCACCGAACTGCACCCGCACCCAACCACCGAGTATCGCGGCCGACGCGCCGCCGAGTTGATGAAACACAAAAACCAGACCGAAGATGCGACCGACCCGCTCCGCGCCAAAGCTGCGCGCGATGATCGTCGTCGTTGCCGGGCCTGAGGCGTACCAGTCAAGACCATAGATCACCGCGAATACAAACAACCCCGCGGCGTCATTGACAAACGGCAGAATGAACAAGGAGGAGCCGCGTAGGCCGTAAACCACCGCCAGCACCTTACGCGGATCGATGCGGTCGACCAACCAGCCGGCAAACGTCGTGCCGATGAAACTTGCGCCGCCCATGATCCCAACCGCCGTCGCTGCCGTGATCTGCGGTATGCCGCGTTCGATCGCATGTGGGATCAAGTGTGTGCCGATGAGACCGTTGGCGGTGACGCCGCAGATAAAAAAGCAGCCTGCCAAGATCCAGAACGTGGACGTCTTGAACACTTCCGAGATTGCCGAAATCGACATGGGCCGAATATCGCCGCGCCGATGAAAGCGCGGTTTCTCCGTTGCCGCGCGCGCTGCCCCCGACCGGTACGGCTCGAGTCCGACCGCGGCGGGGTGATCGCGCATCCACAACCAGATTGCCGGCAGCAAGATCGCAGATGCCGCCGCCATCGCCAAAAGTGCGCTACGCCAGCCGAGCCCGACGATGATCGCCATTAGCAATGGCAGGTAAACCACCTGTCCAGCCGCGTTGGCGTTGGTCATGATGCCGATCGCAAGACCACGCCGATCAATGAACCAGCGGCTCGCGATGCTCGCGCCGAGGGCCGGCGTCACACCGGTAGCGATGCCGAGAACGATTCCCCACAGGACGATCAGTTGCCACAGCTGTTGGATGAAAACGGTGCCTATCAGTCCCGCCGCGATGGTCGACAGGCAACCGAGAATCACACGACGCGGGCCGATGCGATCAATCAGCCAGCCGCCGATTGGCGCGAAAAGTCCGAGCAGCAGCAAATTGAGGCTCGCCGCGGAAGCGATGGCGGTTCGCGACCAGCCGAATTCAGCTTCCAGTGGATGAATAAGAACCGAGGGCGCCGACCGTATGCCGGCCGCGGTCAGGTTAGCGACAAAACTCAGCGCAACGACAAACCACCCGTAGAAAAATGGCATGGAAAGCGGCGGCCGTGGTTGCGTTGCGTCGGGATTGTCCACTTTCATCGTCTAGCACAAAAACTAACGCCGTGGAAAGATGCATTATTGCTTGCCTGGTCCATGCCGTTGGCGGCAAATCACTTCCCCTATGTCACTGGAGCTCAATGATGACGCCTTCGTTACCGCGCAACAAAACCTGCTCGCGAAGCTCCTCGCGCTCGCGATCGAGGTCGGTCGACAAGAGCAGTGCCGCCCGAGCCTGCATGTCGTCGATATTGAACCGGCGGGCCTGCGCGCTGAAATTGAGCACGACCAAGAGCCGCCGATCGTCCATTTTACGAACGTACGCCATCAAATCGTCAGCCGCAGGCATCGGCGCATAAGAGCCGATCGACAACGCGGCCTGTGACCGGCGTAGAGCGATCAAACGGCGATAGAGAGACAACAGCGAAGTTGGATCGTCGCGTTCGGCGGCCACGTTGCAGATCTTGAAATCCTCCGCAAGGGGAAGCCAAGGTGTAACGGTCGAGAACTCGGCCCATGGTCCGTCGGACCATTGCATTGGCGTGCGCACCGGATCCCGGCCGAGCCCCAGTCCCGGCACATTTTTTTCAAAGGGATCCCGGACCTGGTCAGCTGGAATCGGCACGTCGTGCATGCCGATTTCGTCGCCGTAATACATCGTTGGGGTGCCGCGCAGGGTCAGCAGGAGCATCGCCGCGACGCGCGTTTGCGCCGCGCCGACGCGCGTCGCGAGGCGCGGCTTATCGTGATTCCCGAGCACCCAGTTGGGCCAAGCGTACGAAGGCAAGAGCGCTTCGTAGCGCTCTACCGCAGCGGCAATTTCTCTGGCTTTCCACGGCAAACGAATCAGCTGGAAATTAAATGGCAAATGCGCGCCGCGCCCACTCGCGCCGTAATAGGCCATCAGCCGCTCGACCGGAAGATAGATCTCCCCAACCAGCAGTCGGTCGTCATACTCTTCGATGACGGCGCGCATTGAACCGACGATTTCCTGAACCTCGGGGAGATCGGCCGTGTACGTCGTGAGCAACTCTCGGTAAGGCGACATATTCGGCTGCCACTCCGGGTTGACTGGATTATCGCGAAACTCAGTGTCCTTGAGCAGGTGATGCATCACGTCGACGCGGAATCCGTCGACGCCGTGGTCGAGCCAAAAGCGCAGGACGTCGAGCATGGCGCGCCGCACTTCGGGATTGCGCCAGTTGAGATCGGGCTGTTCTTTGAGAAACGCGTGATAATAGTATTGTTGCGTCCGCTTATCCCATTCCCACGCACCGCCGCCGAAGTTGCCGCGCCAGTTATTTGGCGGACCACCGCCGGACGCAGCATCGCGCCAGATATACCAATCCCGCTTGGCGCTCGTTCGCGACGAGCGTGAGTCGATGAACCAGGGATGCTGATCGGAAGTATGGTTGGGAACGTAATCAAGCAAAAGCCTGATGCCACGCGCATGGACCTCAGCAAGCAACGTGTCGAACTCTGCCAAACTGCCGAAGATCGGGTCGATGTCGGTGTAGTTGCTCACGTCATAGCCGAAATCGGCCATGGGCGAGGGATAGATCGGCGAGATCCATAGCGCATCGACGCCCAGCCATTGAAGATAATCGAGTTTTTCCCGAATGCCGTTGAGATCGCCGATGCCGTCCCCGTTGCTGTCTTTGAACGAGCGCGGGTAAATTTGGTAGATAATGCCGCGTTCCCACCAGCGAAAATCTGCGGGTTCCACGGGTTTCTGATTCGTGAATCGGGTGTTCATTCTATCCTCGCTATTGAGTATAAGTCGTTTTGACATGCTCGTCAGCCGCTGATCAGCATAGGGATGGGCTATGACAGGAATATGCGTTAACTTCGATCGCCTGTTTCCGAAGACTTAGAATTTTCATCGGGCTATTTCTTAAAAGTGGAATCTCCGGTACTGCGCTGTGGAAAAACTCAAAAGAAAAACAAGGGAACGACGGCTCCTGCTGGTGGCATGTGCATTGCTCCGT
>DATBMR010000275.1:0-19405 GCA_036554745.1 Binatia bacterium | reverse complement strand
TCTTATCGCGAGCGGCCGTGTGGCCTTTGAGCAGGAGCTCGGATTTCGCATGCCGATCAAGACGTGGCTTCGCCGCGCCTACGTCACCAACGCAACGTCTCGGTACCTTGTAACCATTGCGATCGTTAGCGGTCTGATCCTGACTTTGTTCCTGTTCAATTCGGGGGCAGCAGAAGTTGGTGTTGCGGCTCTGTTGCTCATTGCGCTTGTCGCTCTGGTACCGGCTTCGGATCTGGCGATCGCGTTGGTCAATCGTGAGGTCATGGAGCTGCTCGGGCCACAGGCGCTGCCGAGGAAAGCATGCCGGGAGACGATGAACTGCTGGCAGCAGCCGTCGACGGTATCGCGCAGTTGAACCGCCGCCATGGACCCGCACCAGATGGAAGTGAGCGGTTTCTCCTTTTCCACCGGTCGCGTCGATGGAATGGGAGCGAGCGCAAGTGGATCGGCTGGGAGCGCAAACGTGGAAAGCTTCATGAGCTGAATCGCTTGCTGCGTGGCGCCACGGATACCAGCTTTGTGCCGACAAGTGGTCGGGCACCTCTTGCTCCTTCCGGCGTGCGCTACGTCATCACGCTGGATGCCGACACGCGGTTGCCGAGGGGGGCCGCTTGCCGATTGGTTGGCACAATGGCGCATCCCCTCAATCGGCCTCGGTTCGACCCCCGTGTCGGACGTGTGGTTGAGGGCTACGCCCTGCTTCAACCGCGCGTCACGCCAACCCTCCCGACCGATCGCGAGGGTTCTCTTTTCCAGAGGATCTCCTCGGGTCCCGCCGGCATCGACCCGTACGCCTCCGCCGTCTCCGATGTCTACCAGGATCTTCTCGGCGAAGGTTCCTATAGCGGCAAAGGGATTTATGATATCGATGCGTTCGAGGCCGCCCTCGCCGGAAGGGTGCCGGAGAACGCTTTATTGAGTCATGACCTCTTTGAAGGCATCTTCGCGCGCGCGGGACTCGTCACCGACATCGAGTTCTTCGAGGAATTTCCCTCGCACTACGAGGTCGCCGTGGTGCGGCAGCACCGCTGGGCCCGGGGGGACTGGCAGTTGCTACCGTGGATTGTCGGACGTGCGCCGAACCCGGGCGGTGCTCGGATTCCCCTGATCGGCCGGTGGAAAATGCTGGATAATCTCCGCCGCACACTTTTCGCCCCGGCCGCCTTTCTGACTTTGATTGCGGGTTGGACCCTGCCGTTCGCTGCGCCTTTGATCTGGACTACATTCGTACTCGCATGTATCGCTATCCCTCCCCTTTTACAGGTATTGATTGGCGCGATCCCGCGTCGCCGGGGCATTTCAAAACGCAGCCATGCGAGGGCGGTCGGTACGGATCTGGTGCTTGCCGTGTCGCACGTCGGACTGACGGTGACACTACTGGCCGACCAGGCATGGCTGATGACCGATGCGATTGTCCGGACGCTCACACGCGTCTTTCTGACGCGCCGCAAGCTCCTTGAGTGGGTAACGGCAGCGCAAGCGAAATCCGGTTCCGACCTTAGCCTCAGCGGCAACTATCGCCGCATGAGCCGCACGGTAGCGCTTGCGGTCGCTGTAGGCATCCTTGTTGCGGTCCAGTCGCCGGATGTGTGGCCGATTGCGGCACCTTTCGCTTGTCTCTGGGCCCTGTCGCCCATGGTCGCTTATTGGATTAGCCTGCCACCGCGCGTGGCTGCGGCTCAGCCTCTCTCAGAGGATGACGTGCATACGCTGCGCTTAACGGCGCGGCGGACCTGGCGATTCTTCGAGGCGTTTGTCGGCCCGGACGACCACGTGCTTCCGCCCGACAATTTTCAGGAAGAGCCGACTCCGGTGGTGGCCCATCGCACCTCGCCCACCAACCTCGGGCTGTATCTGCTCTCCATCATCGCTGCGCACGATTTCGGGTGGATCGGCACGGTCGCCGCAATCGAGCGGCTCGAAGCGACACTCGGCACCATGAACGGCCTCGAACGTTTTCGGGGTCACTTCTATAACTGGTATGATACGCGCGACCTTCGTCCGCTCGATCCTAAATACATATCCTCGGTTGATAGTGGAAACCTCGCCGGCCACCTTATTGCGCTCGAACAGGCCTGCCGGGAGATCATCGACCGCCCACTGATTGGCCCGCACGCCCTCTCTGGGATCGGTGACGCCATTCTGCTTCTCCGCCAATCCGCACGTGACATCGTTGACGACCGGCGCACCCAGACGGTGACCCGGAAACACTTGGATGAAGCGCTCGATGCCGTGACCGCCGCTCTCACTCCGCTCCCTATAACTCCGGACGATTGGATGGTCCGCCTTACTGAGCTCCGGGCCCGCACATATACGATGGTAGACATTGCGCGCACGCTGATCGCGGAACGAGGCGACAGCGTCGAGGGGGACTTGGTGGTGTGGGCGGAGGGTGTGCGAACGGCCATCGAAAGTCATGCCCGCGATCTTGATGCGGCAATGCCCTCGACACGGTTTGTCCTTGGCAAGGCTCCGATAAATCGCGCAACGATCCCCGAACAAGATTTGGTTTCGACGACGATGGCGCGCCTTTTTCCGTCAGTGCCGACCCTGGCCGATGCGCCTGACCGCTGCGAAAGCGCCATACGCGAACTCACGACGCTGCGCCAACGGTTGGCGAAGGACAGCGCCGTACAGAACGATGCCCTTGCCGGAATCGATGGTACCCTAGAGGCTCTCGCGCGTTCTGGCGCCGCCTGTGAAGGATTGGTTCGCCGCCTGTCAACTCTCGTCCAGCTCACGAAAACGATATTTGAGGAGATGGACTTTGGCTTTCTTTTCGATCCCACGCGTAAACTCTTCTCGATCGGTTATCGCGTTCCCGACAATAGCCTAGATCCGAGCTGTTACGATCTGCTGGCCTCTGAGGCGCGACTTACAAGCTTCATTGCCATCGCCAAGGGTGACGTACCTTCGGCTCATTGGTTCCACCTCGGCCGCGCTTTGACGCCCGTCGATCGCGGGTCTGCGCTGGTTTCCTGGTCCGGCTCGATGTTCGAATACCTGATGCCGGGGCTCGTGATGCGTTCGCCGGCCGGCAGTCTGTTAGGGCAGACTTGTTTTCTCATCGTTCGGCGTCAGAGGAAATATGGAACTGAGCGTGGTGTGCCGTGGGGAGTCTCCGAATCCGCCTATAATGCCCGCGATCTGGAGCTGACCTACCAGTATTCCAATTTCGGCGTACCGGGCCTGGGCCTCAAACGCGGCCTGAGCGAAGATGTGGTCGTCGCGCCTTACGCGACGGCGTTGGCGGCGATGGTTGACCCGAAATCGGCGGCAGAGAATTTCGTGCGCCTTGCCGGGGACGGCGCGAGCGGCCGCTATGGCTTTTACGAAGCACTCGATTACACCGCCACGCGGCTTCCCGAGAACCAAACGGTGGCCGTTGTGCAGGCCTATATGGCACACCATCAAGGGATGTCGCTCGTGGCGCTCGCAAACGTCCTCCATGACGGCGTGATGCGCGCGCGCTTTCACGCCGAGCCGCGCGTGCAAGCCACGGAGTTGCTGCTGCAGGAACGCACGCCACGCGATGTCTTGGTCACCCGGCCCAGGGTGGAAGAGGTGCGGGCCGTCGCCGATGTGCGCGAACTCGTTCCACCAGTGCTTCGTCGCTTCAATACCCCGCACGAAGCAACCCCCGCGATTCACCTCCTCTCCAACGGACGATACTCGGTCATGGTCACTACGGCGGGCTCCGGATACAGCCATTGGCGTGATATTGCGGTTACACGTTGGCGAGAGGACCGTACGCGCGACGCCTGGGGGATGTACTTTTTCCTGCGCGACCGGTCGAGCGGCCAGGTCTGGTCGGCTGCATACCAGCCTGCTGGCGTCGAGCCGGATTCCTATGAAGCGGTGTTTTCCGAAGATCGCGTAGAGATCCGGCGACGCGATGGTGCAATCGGGACGACGCTCGAAGTCGTGGTTTCGCCGGAGCACGACGCCGAAGTGCGCCGGGTGGCGATAACGAATCTCGGAACGCGAACGCGAGAGATCGAGCTGACGTCGTACGCCGAAATCGTGCTGGCTAGGCCGGCAGCGGATGCGGCCCACCCGGCTTTTTCCAATCTGTTCGTGCAGACAGAATTCGTTGCCGATCTCGGCGCCCTCCTCGCTACACGCCGGCCACGGTCAGCAAGCGAACCCCAGATCTGGGCGGCGCATGTAGTCGTCGCCGAAGGGGAGACCCTCGGCGAAATGGAATATGAGACCGACCGTGCCCGGTTTCTCGGCCGCGGGCGTGGGGTTAGAACGCCCATGTCGGTCATCGACGGCCACCCGCTCTCGAAAACGGCCGGCGCGGTGATCGACCCCATCATCAGTCTCAGGCGCTGTGTGCGGCTCGCGCCGGGAGCCTCCGCGCAGGTCACGTTTTCGACGCTCATCGCACAATCGCGCGACGAGGCGCTCACCCTGGCCGACGAGTACAACAATCCAGCAACCTTTGAGCGCGCCGCCACCTTGGCGTGGACCCAAGCCCAGGTGCAGTTACGCCATCTCGGCATCGACATCGATGAAGCCCATCTCTTCCAGGATCTCGCCAGCTGGATCCTGTATTCTGACGCTGCGCTGCGGCCGTCATCAGCTGTGCTCACGGGCAATACCCGCGGACCCTCGGGTTTGTGGCGACACGGAATTTCCGGCGATCTTCCAATCGTCCTCGTGCGCATCGATGACGCTGAAGACCAGGGTATCGTACGTCAGCTGCTCCGCGCCCACGAATACTGGCGGATGAAGCGATTGCCGGTCGATCTCGTTATCTTGAACGAACAGGCCCCGTCCTACGCGCAGGATCTCCAGCAACTTCTGGAGGCCCAGCTCAGGGCGAGCCAGTCACGTCTGCACCACGAGAGGTCCGAATCGTCGGGCAGCGTGTTTATTCTCCGAGGAGATCTGATCGCGGCCGAGGATCGCACACTGCTGCAGACGGCAGCCCGGGCTGTGCTCTTGAGCCGCCGTGGCACCCTGACCGAGCAAGTGGAACGCCAAAAACGGTCCCATACGCCTGCGTTGCCAATGCCACGCCGGGTGCCGGCGACAGACTCATCGGCTGCCCTGCCTGCGCGGCCGGACCTCGAGTTCTTCAACGGGCTCGGCGGCTTCACTGCCGATGGCCGGGAATATGTGACGATCCTGGGCGAGGGGCAATGGACTCCGGCGCCCTGGATCAACGTCATCGCGAATCCTTCTTTTGGTTTTCAGGTCTCGGAATCAGGCTCGGGTTACACATGGTCGCTAAACAGTCGTGAGAACCAGCTCACCCCATGGTCGAATGATCCTGTCAGCGATCCGCCCGGCGAGACGATATACGTGCGGGACGAAGACACCGGCGAGTTGTGGACCCCAACGGTACTGCCGATCCGCGAGGAGGCTTGGCCCTATACAGCCCGACATGGTCAGGGCTACAGCCGCTTCGAGCACGCGTCACACGGAGTGGCGCTCGACCTCCTGCAGTTCGTACCGCTCGCGGACCCGATCAAGATCTCCCGCCTCACTATCGAGAATCAGTCCGGTCGATCCAGACGTCTGTCCGTGACCGCGTATGTCGAATGGGTGCTCGGTGTTTCACGGAGCGGCTCCGCTCCCTTCGTCGTCACCGAGATCGACGCGGAAACTGGTGCGATGCTCGCGCGCAACGCCTGGAACAGTGAGTTCGCTGACCGCGTCGCCTTTGCTGATCTAAGCGGGAGCCAATCCGCATGGACTGCTGATCGGACGGAGTTTCTTGGTCGCCACGGCACACCCGACCATCCGGCATCGCTTGAACGAGGGGACCCTCTCTCAGGCAAAGTAGGTGCCGGCCTCGACCCATGCGCTGCTTTGCAGACGCTGGTGGAGTTGCGTGTCGGCGGCCGCGCCGAGGTTGTTTTTTTCCTCGGCGAGGCGGCGAGCACGGAAGAAGCGCGGACATTAGTCGCGCTTTACCGCGGGGCCGACCTTGATGAGGTCATGCGCGCGGTCACCAAGCGCTGGGATAACATTCTTGGTACGGTGCAGGTGAGAACCCCCGATCCGGCGATGAACGTTATGCTCAATTGCTGGCTGCTCTATCAGACGCTCGCCTGTCGCATCTGGGCGCGCTCGGCCTTTTATCAAGCCGGCGGCGCCTATGGCTTTCGTGATCAGCTCCAAGACGTGATGGCGCTAATGGTCGCCCAACGAGACTTCGCTCGCGCGCAGTTGCTGCGGGCCGCCACGCGGCAGTTCGTTGAGGGTGACGTCCAGCATTGGTGGCACCCTCCATCAGGCCGCGGTGTGCGTACCCGGATCTCTGATGATCTCCTATGGCTACCGTACGTGGTCATTCAGTATTTGGAGGTCACGGACGATTCCGCACTTCTTGACGAGATGGTTCCCTTTCTGGACGGTCCTACTCTGGCGGCAGGTCAGGAAGATTTGTATTTCGAGCCCGGCGTATCTGCGCAAACCGCCAGCTTGTTCGAGCATTGCGCGCGCGCGCTCGATCGCAGCCTGGCGGTCGGAAGGCACGGTCTTCCGCTGATCGGCACCGGAGACTGGAACGATGGGATGAACCGAGTCGGATCTGCAGGAAATGGCGAGAGCGTCTGGCTGGGTTGGTTTCTTCACACCATCCTCTGGGAATTTGCCCGGCTCGCCGATGCACGTGGCGAGCACCAGCGCGCCGAGACGTGGCGACTGCACGTCAGTGCGCTCAAAGCATCGCTGGAGCGAGAAGGGTGGGACGGCGAATGGTATCGGCGCGCCTACTTCGACGACGGGACGCCGCTCGGCTCCTCCGAGAACACTGAATGTCGCATCGACTCGATCGCTCAATCTTGGGGGGTCATTTCGGGCGCCGCTGAGCCGGCCCGTGGAGCGCGCGCCATGGCCGCCGTCGAGAAACACCTCGTTCGCCCCGAGGATGGTCTCGTGCTCCTCTTTACCCCGCCGTTTGTCCACGGAAGCCCTGACCCCGGTTATATTAAAGGATACCCGCCTGGAATCCGTGAAAACGGCGGACAATATACCCATGCGGCAATTTGGGCGGTTATCGCTTTGGCGGCACTCAGTGAAGGCGACAAGGCCGGCGAACTTTTCGCGCTCCTGAACCCGATCAACCACGCGAACACCCGCGCCGGCATTTCCCGGTACAAAGTCGAGCCTTACGTCGTAGCCGCCGATATTTATGGCGAATCGCCGCACATCGGACGCGGCGGCTGGACGTGGTACACGGGGTCAGCGGGTTGGATGTATCGGGCCGGCATCGAGTGGATCCTCGGCTTCCGGTTGCGCGGCTCGGCTCTCCATTTCGACCCCTGCATACCGCGGGCGTGGCGGAACTTTGAAATCACATTCCGCTATCACTCGTCGCGCTACGAAATCTTCGTCGAGAATCCCCAAGAGGTTCAGCGGGGGGTGCTGTCTGTTGAACTCGATGGTAGAGCGCTCGCACGCGGCAGCATGCACATTCAGCTTAGTGACGACGGTGCAACGCACCATGTCCGCATCGTTCTTGGGCCGAAAAGATAGAGATAAGGGCCGACTGGGCGAAATTTAACCGAGCAAATGTTCATGCGGCCAAAAATAGAGTCTCGGCTACTCCGAACTTACGCCGCTTCGGTCATATGTTGCCGGATGCACGGCAAGCTGTCGGCAATGCCGTCGCCCGGCATAATCGCCCAACTCTGCGTTTCTAGGTAACGGCCTTTGTTTCGGGAGTCTTCCCTTCATTCTTTGAGCTTCTCGCCCTTATCCGAAACGCGAATATTGGGCTCGCAAAATCGCCCCCAACAGCGTCGACCCGCAAGCTCTTTGATCATAGCCGCCGCAGTGCGCCGGTCACCCGATCGGCGTATTGAGACTGGTGCAATATTAGACAATCGCGGTTTCCGAATCGGAATGAAATTGGGTATGCTGAATATGTCCAAACCTTCCCTTTACCGAGTCATCGGTAAAGGACTAACATGACTTTGATGGTCATTAGTGTCTGTGGTGAGCGAGGCAGCGCCGCCGGGCAATCGCCTTTGCTTTTTTTAAGGAGAACAGGTGGCGCTGATACAAGACGCAATCGGCCGCGGAGTTTCAGATGTGCAGACTAGCATGGAGGATGTGCGGCAACTCAAGCTGGTGTTTGGTGAGGACCGTCAAGAGCTTCACAACTCTGTTTTCGAGAGAAGGGCACGAATCGAGCGGCTTGCGCTGATAGAAAATACCACCGCGGTGTTTGCCCATGAAATCGCTAATCCCCTCAGCGGGCTTACTCTCTCCCTGCAGGTTGTGCTTGCGGATCTCGCTCAGCCGGAGCTCGATATTCCCAATTTGCAAGAGACCGTTCGGGCGGCACTGCGGGAGGTCGGTCGCCTGGTGGAATTGCTTCACGAGTTTCGCTCCGTTGCACCGGCGCACACTCTCAATCTAAAACCGACGGATTTCGAAAGAATGATCCGAGAGATACTCGTACTGGAGACCCGCGCTTATCGGAATGCAGGCGTCACGGTCCGACTCGATTTGGAATGTGGTTTGCCCGCGCTGGAGTTGGACGCTGCGAAAATGAAGCAAGTCATCTTAAATCTTTGTAAGAACGCGGTCGAGGCAATGACCGATGGAGGTTTTCTGACGATCAAGGCTTATCGATCGCAGGGAATGGTGGTTTTAGAAGTGACCGATGATGGTCCCGGGGTTTCGGACGATGTCGATGTTTTTGGATTGTTTGAAACTACGAAAGCCGCCGGGTCTGGCTTGGGGCTTGCCGTGGCGCGGCAGATCATTTCAGCTCATCATGGCAGCCTCGACTGGCGGAGCGATGGCGAGGGGACGACGTTTGCTGTTCGTTTACCGGTCCCAAATGCAGATGCGACTTTGGGTAAATAGAAACGAGACTAAAATGATGTTCATGATCGGCGATAAGGTTGTTTACCCGTCTCGAGGTCCTTGTCTGATCGGCGCGGTCGTTAAGAGGACCATTGCCGGCGAGCGGATTCGCTTCTATCCGCTATCCTTTTTGGACGATAGCGGTGACGCGGTCCTTGTTCCGGTCGATAAACTCGGGGCGCTTCCAATCCGGCGCTTGCTCGGGAAATCGGAAATTCCGAAATTGCTGAAGCATTTGGAAAGTTCAATGAGCGCGGCCAAGGATTGGAAGCAGCGCGCGATGGACAACGCGCAACTGATGGCTTCGGGGTCGGCATTTGACTTGGCTGAAATTGTCGAGTCTCTCACCGAGATGAACGAAACCAAGCCGCTCCTGCCGCGCGATCGGCAGACGCTGGAAAAAGCAAGAAAGTTCCTGATCTGCGAAATCTCCGAAGTGATGGAAGAGAGCCGAGATATCGCGGAAGAAAAGATTGACAGAGCTCTGGATGGCAAAAGGACGCCATTCAAAAAGTTTCGCCGGTTACACTCAATCGTTCCAACCGGTCGTCATCATATGACTAAAGATGCACGACCGACTCGCGGCCCACACGCGCGATAAATAGATCAATCGTCTTTGTCGGAAAAATCGTTTGACGTGGCGTGATGCCTCGTCACAATGTGAATCTTTAGGAGGACCAGGTCTTTGGATGAATACACAAATAACTCCAGACAACACGAGCCCGGGAACAAGAGACGGCAATGCTGCTAGGGAAATTAAATCGGCCAAACCCGCTTGGTACACGACCACCGCCAAGTATGGGAAGTCGAACCTTCGCAAATCAGTCTGGCAACTCGTCAATACTCTTTTACCCTACGGCGCCCTATGGGCACTGATGATTCTTACAATCAAATGGGAATATTCCTATTGGATCACCCTGACGCTCGCTGTCGTGGCAGCAGCGATCCTCGTACGGGTTTTCATTCTGTTCCACGATTGTTGTCATGGTTCTTTCTTTGAATCGCGACGAGCAAACACAATTCTCGGTTACCTCGCAGGAGTCTTAACTTTTACCCCGTTTGAAGACTGGCGGCGCGTGCATAACCGGCACCATGCCACGGCAGGAGACCTGGATCGCCGAGGAATCGGCGATATCAGGACGATGACTGTGGAAGAGTATTTGGCTGCGCCGCTACTGAAACGACTTTCTTACCGATTTTACCGACATCCGCTTATCCTGCTGCTCCCAGGGTCGGTCTTGTTATTCCTGTTTTTACAGCGATTCCCTAACAAAGGCGCAGGAACGAAGGAGCGTAAAAGTGTCTTTCGCACCAACCTAGCCATATTGCTCATCATCGGATTGGCGACCTGGACCATCGGCTTGCCGGCATATCTGATGATTCAGTTGCCCATTATTACGATTGCCGGCAGTATCGGCTTGTGGTTGTTCTATATCCAGCATCAATTCGAAAGCGCATACTGGGTACGGCATGATTCGTGGGACCCGATGCGAGTCGCGCTCGAAGGTAGCTCGTATTTCAAGTTGCCTAAAATTCTCCAATGGTGTACCGGGAACATCGGCCTGCATCACATCCATCACGTGCGGCCGGATATCCCTAATTACAATTTGCAACAATGTCATGACGAAACCCCGGTCTTTCAGCGCGTCAAAGCCATTACGCTGAAGACGAGTTTCCGGTCGCTGCAGCTGGGTTTGTACGACGCCGAGAAACGGCAACTGGTAAGTTTTCGCTCGTTGTCGGCGGTCGAGCGGGGAAAATGAAGTGAACACGGGCAAGGACGGCAGCAAAGATCTTTAGATGCCACCGCGCCTCTCCGCATTGCTCTCAGCTAAGCGAGGGGGTGTTTTGATGCCGCGGAGAATTAACAAGGAGTAACACGTGAAAGACAGCATTCACTACAAGAACTGTCTAATTCGTGGTGATTCGTTTCAATTCGCACAAAGCAATGGCTGGATTCCGCGATATACTTTGATGTCGGATCAATCGGACGGCATCCCGTCACATCACGACCGGCTCGACAAAGTTTTTTCGACACAAAATGAAGCCGACAAGTTTGCCGTGCGAGACGCCATGCGCTGGATCGATGAGCACTGTCGGCTGCAGGGTTAAAAGAGCGACCGGAGTTCTTCACCGCTGCTGAATCCTGCACCACCAAAGTCGATGGCCCTGCTTGACCGCAGGCGAAATCCCCGTTGCCGCAAAACCGGGATTCGCGAACAGAGCCGGTGTTATGTTTCGCTAAAGGCCGGTAACCAATGCGATCTTGTGTTTGCTACTAATAGCCTGATCCTATAGAGTTGCAGCAGATCATGCCTTGACGCTGCCGCCGCGCAAGAGGTCGAAGACCGGGCTCTAACCTGATCACGGGCATGGACGGCGGCGTGAAATTACGCCTTAAGCGTACCCGGCCTTGCTCTCCCTCCTCTTCCAAATCCGCAGGCTTCAACTGCCTGTGTTGCGGAGAGATTATGCCTCCTTTCTGGTGATTGGTGTGCTGGTCACCTTTAGGTCTCATAACATTGGGAAGAGATTCCTCTCTGCTCTGTAAACTGCCCGCCCTTGTGCGGGTCGGTTTTTCAAAAGCATTCGTGTGACGAGGTGCTCTAAAACGGGGTGAAAGAAAGCGAAAGAAAAGGAAGTTCGATATGACGAAGCGATTGTTTTTGGGCATAAAAATTTCGAACGCACTGCAGGCTGAACTGGATAATCCGGCCGCTGGCGCCAGGGAATACTTCGAAGCGACCGCCAGTGAGGATTGTCTTCAGATCATTAACTTAGGAGAGCGGAAATTTATTGGCAGGTATATGGAAGATGGATTTCCGGTAGCAGAGATCGGCGAGGTCAGCCGCACCTTATGTAGTATGCTTAAAACGATTACCCGCGGTCGGCGCATTGAGGAGGGTGACGTTCAAATTTACTGCTCATGAGGCAACATGGGACCAAGCGCTTCGACGTTCGACGAGCCGAGGCTTATTGCTTAGCATAAAACGGAGATAGCTATGAGAAATACAGTTGAAATCAGCTTGCGAGACGGGACAATGGTGCGGCATCGCCAGAAGGGTTATCAAGGTCAGATCGAAGGGACGACGAGCATCAAAAGCTGTTTCACCAGAGGTGGAGAGCTATTGAACGTTCCTATGACAAAGGAGGCTTTTCAATACCGAGTGGTGGTTAGCGGCAGGTCGATGCGCTATATCGCGCCTCTCGAAGACTTGGAAATCCTCGACGCAGCTGAGGAAATCCTCTGTGTCCGTTGTCATCGCAATTTTTACAGCAAGCCAGCCGCGGCGGGCAAAGCAGGTGGGCGCTGCGCTTGCGGGGGATGGATTTGCCCTGTGTGTCTAGGGTGCCAAGTAGACGGTGCTGTCGACGCCAAAGCAACTCCTTGCCCCGACCAACGCAAGCGCTTCCTCAAATCTCGCAGTGGCCTGCAGAGCAAAGCATCTCACCGAACAAAGTCAACCGATCGTGCCTGAAACCGACTGGATCACTCCGACAGCCGGTTAGGAGCCGAGCGCCTTGCGCAACTGGACGAACGACTGCACCTGGGCTTGTTTGACCGCCTTTTCGCCGTCTTGCGCCTGATAGAGGCTGCGCTGCGCATCGAGCAGGTTCAGGTAATCGACGGCTCCCGCATCAAAGCGCGCCTTGGCGATGTCGTAGGCATTCTGCGATTCAATAACCGAGGCGCGAGCGATCACGGCCCGTTCATTGGCGCTCTTGAGCGCGGCGAGGGCGTCTTCGACTTCGCGAAACGCGGTGAGCACGGTCTTCTGGTACTGCGCCACCAGCTCTTTTTGGCGCGCCGTCACGTTCTCGAGATTGCCGGTGAGCCGGCCGCCGCTGAAGATCGGGGCCAACAGGTTGGCTGCCATCGAAGTCGCCGTTGCTGCGGGGTTGCCGAAGCCGGCAGCGATCGTCGAATCAATCCCCAGCGTCAACGCTGGAAAAAACGCCGCGCGGGCAACGCCGATGTCGGCGTTGACGGCACGCAAGCTGGCCTCGGCGCTCTCGATGTCAGGCCTGGCGGTAAGCAGGTCCGCCGGCGGCGTCAGGTTCGCCCGCGGCATCTGGAGCGAAGCGAGCTCGGCCGACGGAACGGAAAAGTCCTGTGGCGGCAGGCCCACCAGGATCGCTAACGCGTTGGCAGTGGTGGTCTGCTGCTCGAGCAACGAAGTAAGAATACTGCGGAGGTTATTGACCGCGACGCGTTGCTGCGAGACTTCCAAACCGGATACCGCGCCCTGGGCGAAGCGCGCCTCGACAATGCGCAGGATCTCCTCGGCGTTTTTGAGGTTGGACTCGGCGATGCGGATCCGGTCGTTGAGGCTTAGGAGCTGCGTGAAAAAGCTAGTTACCTCGGACGTGACGACCAGACGCAGCGCCTCGCGATCGAACGCCGTCGCTTGAGCACGGTAATCGGCGGACCTGGACTGGTTCCGGTTCTTGGCCCAGAGATCCAGCTCATAGCTGATGCTGCCGCCGGCGCGCGCCGCATTGGTGTCATCCGATTCCAGATAATTCCGCGAGCTGGAGCTGCTCGCATTGACGGTGGGGAAAAGCGGCGCGCCGGCGACTTTGGCCTGGGCGCGCGCCTGATCAATCCGGTATAGCGACGCCTCGAGATCGAGATTTTGCGCCAGGGCTAGTTCGACCACCCGATTTAGATCTACACTGCCGAGCTCACGCCAGAACGGCGTGGTATTGGCCTGATCGCTTACCTCGACGCCTGAGACGCTCGTCCAATCACCGGGAATTGCGACCGCCGGCCGCTGGTAAGTCGGCGCCATGCTGCACGCGGACAGCGACAATGTAATGGCACCGCCAATGAGCGCAAGCATGCGTTGCGATCGGGCGTGACCCGCTTGCCCGCTCCCCATCAGCGCTCGCTTCCGCTCGCATTCAAGTAGTTCAAATCGTTCAAGCCGTTCAAAACGTGAACGGCCTGGCGAAAGTGCCTGGCGCAGGCACAGCCAGAGATTATCAAGGCAATCCATCAGACGATTGTTCATTGTTCACTCCGATGCCAAAGCGACCACGGGGTCCAATTGCGCGGCCTTGCGCGCCGGCAAGTAGCCGAAGATCAAACCCGTCGCCGACGCACAAACGAAAGCGAGCATGGCGGGTGTGACCGAGAATATGACCGACATGCCGGTGTAACGCAGCACGAGACCGGCGCCGATGCCGACTAGAATGCCCAATATGCCGCCGGCGGCGCAGACCACTGCGGCTTCAATATTGAATTGCAGCAAGATGTCGCGCATGCGGGCGCCGGTTGCCATGCGGATGCCGATTTCGCGGGTGCGCTCGACGACGCTGACAAGCATGATGTTCATGACGCCGATACCGCCGACCAGCAGGGAGATCGCCGCAACTGTTCCCAGGAGCAGGGTGAAAGTATCCTGGGTTTCCATGGCGGCTTGCAGATAAGATGCCATGTTGCGGACGCTGAAGTCTTCGGTCTTGTGGCGCGTGCGCAGAAGCGCTTCGACGCTCTGCTGGGTGGTCTCCAGGTCGGCCGCGTCTTTGACCTTGATTGTGATGCTGCTCAAATAATTTTTGCCGAACAGCCGGACCAAACCGGTGTTGATCGGAACGAAGATCACGTCATCTTGATCGCTGCCGTTGGGAGACGCGCCCTTTTCGGTCATGACCCCGATGACGAGGAACGGCACATTGCGCATCAAGATGTATTTTCCGACTGGATTTTCGCCGTCGGGGAAGAGCGTTTGAGCGACGGTCTTTCCGAGCACGACGACGGCGGCGTAATATTTCCGGTCGTCAGCATTGAAAAACTGCCCCTGGGCAACCGGCCAATCGCGCGCCTTGGGAAAGTCTTCACCGGTTCCCTGCACGGAGGTCTGGTAATCGAGGTTGCCGAAGCGCGCGGTCATGCGGCCATTGCGCTCCGGTAGCGCCGCTTCGATATTGGGCAATGCTTGGATCGCCGCCGCATCGTCAGGCACCAATGTCGCGATATCGCCGGCGTTCCGGATGCCGGCGGCGCCGGGTCGTATGAGCATGAGGTTCGTCCCGAACGAGCTGATGCGGTCGAGCACTTTTTGCCGGCTGCCTTCGCCGACCGCAAGCATGGCGACCACGGCGGCGACGCCGATGATAATGCCGAGCAAAGTCAGCACGGTGCGAAATAGATTGACGCGCAGCGAGCGCCAGGCGGTAACCAGGGCTTCCTGCGCGCTCGCGGCCAAGCCCACGCCGCGGGACAACTCGTAACTCTCCGGGGCCATCGGGTCGCGGTTTTCCGGACGATCGCCGGTGTCTTCGAGAATGCGTCCGTCTTGAATGCGCACGATGCGGCTGGCGTGCTGCGCGACGTTTTCTGCGTGGGTGATCAGAATGATCGTTCTGCCTTCGGCGTGGAGTTGTTTCAGCAGCGCCAAAACCTCGTCGCCGCTGCGTGAATCCAGGGCACCAGTGGGCTCGTCGGCGAGGATCACCGGCGGGTCGTTCACCAGCGCGCGGGCGATTGCTACGCGCTGCTGCTGACCGCCGGAAAGCTCCGCGGGACGATGATCAACGCGATCGCCGAGGCCCAGCCGGGCGAGCAAATCAAGCGCCCGCCGGGTCCGTTTGTGCTTCGGCAGCCCGGCGTAAACCGAGGGGATTTCGACATTCTCGCCTGCCGTCGCGGTGGCCAATAGGTTGTATTTTTGAAAAACAAAGCCGAATGTTTCGCGGCGCAGCCCGGCGAGTTCGTCGGCCTCCAGGCGTGAGGCTTCCTTGCCCAGCACTCTGTAACTGCCGGCGGTCGGCTGGTCCAAGCAACCGATGATGTTCATCAGCGTCGACTTGCCCGAACCGCTCTGGCCCATGATCGCAACAAACTCACCGTGGCGGATCGTTAAGGATACGCCGTCCAAGGCGCGCACTACAGTTTCGCCGTTCTTGTAGTGCTTGTGGATGCCGCTCAACTCAAGAATAGTCTGGTTCATAACTGGGGACCCCGATTGAAGCGCCGGCCGCCATTGCGGGGGTTTGATTGCTGTTGCGTTCGGCTCTCGCCGGTACTCGTTGGACGGTTGACTAGAATCCTTTCCCCTTCGTTCAAGCCATCGACAACTTCCGCCTGGGCCCGCGTCTGCAGTCCGACGTGGATGACGCGCTGCTCGCGGCCGCTTTCGCTAGCTACGGCGACTCGATAGGCTTTGCCTCTTTCGGTGTCTTCCCTGGGTACTCGCCGGGTGAGTACTTCGGCGGGCACGATCACCGCGTTTTCCGCCTTGCCGAGCACGAAGAAAACCTGCGTCGTCATGCCGGTCATCAGCCGGCGGCCCTCGTTTTTGACGTCGATCAACACGTCATAGAGCACGACGTCGTTGATGATCTGGGGCGACGGCTGGATCTGGCGCACCTCGCCCCGCCAGCGACGCTCGCTGTCGCCGAGAGTGCTGAAGTAGGCCGGCATATTTTCCGTTAAACGGTTGACATCAGCTTCGGCCACCTGGGCGCGCACAGTCATCATGTCCAGGTTCGCGACTTGCATGATGGTTGGCGCCGACTGATTGGCGTTGAGCGTCTGACCTTCTTTGGTCGGCAAGGTGGTGACGGTGCCGGCGATCGGCGCATAGATTTTTGTATAACTTAAGTTGGTGCGGCTCGCTTTGAGATTGGA
Source organism: Binatia bacterium (assembly GCA_036554745.1). Lineage (GTDB taxonomy): Bacteria > Desulfobacterota > Binatia > UBA9968 > UBA9968 > DP-20. The sequence continues at coordinate 2,934 of DATBMR010000275.1, read as the reverse complement.
TTCGGTTTCTTGAATCTGCGCCTGAATCGCCTGCACCTGGGCTTTGGCAACCGTGGCCTGGGATTCGGTTTCCTGGAGCGCCTGGCGGCTAACCGCGTTGACGGCGATCAGATTCTGATTGCGGTTAAGATTTTGTTCGGCCAGAAGCGCTTGCGCCTTCTGCTCGTTCAACTGGGCGCGCAAGCTGTTAAGGCGCGCTTCGCCCGCCTCGACTTGAGCCTGAATCACGCGCGGATCGATTTCGGCGAGCAGCTGGCCCTTGGTTACACTGTCACCGATATCGACAGAAATTTTCTTTAGCTGTCCGGAAACCTGGGTGCCGACGTCGACGTATTGCTTGGGCTCGAGCTTGCCCTGAGCCGTGACCACTTCCTCAATGGTGCCGCGCGCGACGACGAGCGGGCGGAGTGTCGGCTCCTGCTGGCTTTGTGCCGCTCCGCTGTACCAGTACCAGCTGCCCGCGGCAATCGCCGCCATCGCCAGCGCACCGACCAGCTTTTTTGGCGGCGCTTTTACCCAGCCGAATTTCCAATGCATTGTCCTTCACCCTCCTCCGGATGTCAGTCTTGATACGAATCAACCGGTGGCAGTCTTCGCTGCCGCACTCGGGAGAAAAGTAGCGAAGTTCACGACTTTAAAGAGTAAGTTAAGAAATTCAGGACGTCGCAGAGCGCAGATCGCCGCGTTTTGATATTGTCCGTTCGGAGCCGCGTAGGAACGGTAATTCCGTTGATTCAAAAGTGCGCGACTGGCCAATCTATGGGTTTCCCAGTTCCGCGTACCTGCTAGGTGCAACTGCGTATTCCAGGATAAAAAACGGCAGGGTGCGCTATTTTTGCTTGGGTATCGGCGGCGGTCGGCGCAGCACCTCGGCAAGCATGCGGCGTTCTTCGGGCGTAAGCTCCTTGGCGGTTTGCTTCATCATTTGCCCCATGCGCGCGAACATGTCCGCGCGCAATTCCCCGATTTTGCTGATTTGCCGGTCGTAAGCGACCTCATCGAACGAATCGGCACTCAAAATCCGCAGTGCCTCGGCGCGCGCCTGGTCGATCTCGTCGCGCTGCGGATCGCCGGCCGCGCGGATTTGGGCAAATTTTTCGCGGAACCGCGCCTGCACAGGCTCCGGTAACTTTGCGAGCGATTCCTCCATGCGTTCCCGGCGACTCTGCGCGGCGTCGAACGTGCGGGGCACGCGGCCGAGTATCACGCCGAGCAAAAGCAGATTGAGGACAAGCGAGGCGACGAACGCCAACTTGATCGACTTGGTCATAGTATGGAATCGTCTGCCGCCAAGAAACTAGCGGCACTTACGGAATTTTCCTCTGCGGTCGGTCCGCTGTCCTGAGGGACGCTAAAGCCGACCACCACGCCCAGCACCAGCGCGCTCGCTAGCACATAACCCGGCCTGGGCAGGTGAAACTCCGCAAAGAGTTGCCGCATCGAGTCCCATAGCGAAACATACGGCGCTTGCGGCACGCGTCCTGCTCTCAAGATAATCCGTTGGGCCAAATCGGTGCTCGCCGGTTCGACATGGCGAGAGCGCAGCAACTGGTCGAGTCTTTGATCGCGGAGATCGCTCATAACTATTACCTCACAGGTAATTTTTCATGCGTTCTTTCAAGGTCGTCTTGGCGCGCATAATCAGCGACTGCAGCGCTTTCAATCTAAGCCCCATCACTTCCGCTGCTTCCTGATTGGTCAAGCCTTCATCGAAACAAAGGTTCAGTGCCATGCGTTGACGTTCGGGCAAGCCGGCGATCGCTTTTTCCAACGCTTCTTGCTCTTGCACGCGGATCATTCTTTCTTCGGTCCGCTCGCGCTCATCAATCACCGCGCTGTCGTCTTCGAGAGGTGCCGCGCTTTTACGCTTGCGCATGTCGAGACACAAGTTCACTACCACACGATAGAACCAGGTAGTAAATTTGCTGTTGCGCTCGGGTTGCCAGAGCGCTGGATTCTCCCACAATTTGAGAAACGCGTCCTGGACCATATCTTCGGCCGCCTCCTTGTTCTGGAGATAACGATAGGCGAGCCGATAAAACCGGCCGGTGTGCCGCTCGACCAGTGCAGCAAACGCCTGGCCGTTGCCCTCCTGAATGAGTTTGAGCAGTTCGTGGTCGTCCTTATCGCGCCAAGCCTCCGCCATAGCGTTGTCAAAGATGCTCTAGAGCTGCGAGTTACAAATTCGATCATACAACCGGCGGACTCCCAAGATAAGCCTAAAAAAGCGCCTCAACCGTTCATACGATCGTGTTGGGGAAAGTCTTCGCCGGTTAACAAATCAGTTATTTTTCAAGTGGTTTGATAGTGGCAAACGGTTGCCGATCAACGCGCTAAACTGAGCCACTGCAGTGTGGCTCGCAGCAACGAGCGAGCACCACGGGTATTCCCCGGCGTAAAGCCGAATGGTGGGCTCGAAGTCGTGCACGGCGGGCACGAGATCGCGGAGCGTGTCATACCAGGCGCGCCGTTCGTCCCGATCGACCGGCTCGTCGTCCCGGGCATCGATCGACCGGCACAGCTCCCGCCAGCGGGGGAGCGAAAAGCCCAGCGACATGGCCTCGGGGTAAAGCGACAGCGTAATCTCTCGCGCCCGGGTAAAGTGTTGGCTCTCATCGAATTCTAAGATAAAAGGCGGATCTGAAATAACGAAGTCGCAGGGCGGCATCAGCGCGCTTTTGATAAAGTCGCGGTGGCCGCGCCACTCGCCGAGAGCGGCGCAAATCCGGCGCAAAGAACCGGCAATGGAAGCGTTGGCGTAGTCTTCCGGCCGTGCGGACCACGAGAACTGACGATTAACCTGACATTCGCCGTAAATGGCCGTCAACATTTCGCCAACGCGCTGTTTGCAGTCACGGCAGTGGGCGGAGTGTTCAGTTTTCATAATTTGCAACAGCATACATAAGATCGCTCTGGGAGAATACCGCGCAGGAG
>DATBMR010000269.1:0-4903 GCA_036554745.1 Binatia bacterium | reverse complement strand
TAATTCCATCTCCAGCGAATCGTAGAGCCGTACCGCAGTGATCTCATGGCGTTGCGCCAGATGGGCGAGCGGCTTGGCCCAGCCGGGCGCGCTGATAAAGTCGGAAACGACGAAAACCAGCGAGCGTCTTTGCATGACGCGCAAAGCGGTCTGGAGAAGATCCCGCAGGTTCGTCGCAGCTGAGCGGGATGGCTCGGCCCGGGAAAGCATTCGGTGCAAAATGTGCAGCGCATGGCGCCGGCCGCTCCGCGCCGGAATTACGGTATCGACCCTGTCGCCATAGAACAACGCGCCGACGCGATTGCCGTGGCGCGTCAAGAGCCGGGCCAGGACGGCGACGAATTCTGTGGAGACCGAGCGCTTCTTCACGCGGGAGCCGAAATCCACCGACGGGCTGAGATCGAGCAGAAACCACGCGGTAATCTCCCGATCTTCGTTGTATACCCTAACGTACGGCGTCTGCAGTCGCGCAGTGACATTCCAATCGATGTAACGGACATCGTCGTGATATTGATACTCGCGCAATTCAGCGAGATCGAGGCCGAAACCACGAAACAAAGTATGATAATCGCCGTAAAGCAATCCGTCGAGGCGGCGGATCACGGTCCATTCCAGGCGCCGTAGTATGTCCTCGGCACCGGCAGCATGGACAATGGGTTGGAACGTAATCACAAACGTCGTCTCGATCAATATGGTTGGAGTGATGGAGTGACGGAGCAAACGACAGATCCATCAGCCATCACGCCCAACTCCGTTCCTCTATCCTAAGTGCCTCCCGCGACTGCGGCATGGCTCTCGAGCGGTTTATCGGGAGCCGCTATGCGCTGCATGATCCGGCGAATCAATAAATCGGCGGTAATGCCTTCCGCGAGCGCTTCATATGTCAGTACGAGGCGATGGCGAAATACATCAGGAACCAGATCCTTGACGTCTTCCGGCAACACGTAGGTGCGTCCGCGCAACAACGCCAATGCCCGGGCACCTTCGATTAAATTGATCGAGGCGCGCGGGCTGACGCCGAACGAAAGATACTTGCCGACATCGCTGACACCGTAGCGATCAGGGTCACGAGTGGCCGTGGCGAGCCGTACGGCGTACTGCTTGAGTGCCGGGTCGACGTAACCGTTCTGGCATTCGCGCTGCAGCGCGGTCAGTTGCTCGGTAGTCGCAATCGGGACGACGTCGTTCGGAGCGCCCGTTACTCGGTCGACGATCACAAACTCTTCCTCTTCGGTCGGGTAACCGACTAGCACTTTCATCATGAAGCGGTCTACCTGGGCCTCTGGCAACGGGTAGGTGCCTTCGGTTTCGATGGGATTCTGCGTTGCCATCACCAGAAACGGGTCGGGAACGCGGTGACTCTCGCCGGCTATCGTGACCTGACGTTCCTGCATCACCTCGAGCAGGGCGCTCTGTACTTTTGCCGGAGCTCGGTTGATCTCGTCGGCAAGCAAAAGATTGGTGAAGACCGGTCCCAAGGAGGTCGCAAAATCACCCGTCTTTTGATTGTAGATGCGTGTTCCCACCAAATCCGCAGGAACGAGATCCGGTGTGAACTGTATTCGTCTGAACGAACCGCGAATAGTTCTCGCCAATGTCTTAACCGTGAGCGTTTTGGCTAGCCCCGGGACACCTTCGACGAGCAGATGTCCCTGGGCCAAAACGGCGACCAGGACGCGCTCGAGGAAATGATCCTGTCCGACGATCACTTTTTTGACCTCGTAGAGGATGCGCTCCATGAGCGCAGCAATTTCGCTGTGGTTGTTTCGATTATCCATAGGCAGTTACTCTAGACCAAAAAATCCCGGCCCGTCCATCCCAAATCTTGTCTCTCAACATAGCCTAAAACGGCGGCAACCCGGCCGCGGCTGCGGCATTCTCGATGGGGACCGCAAAACCGATGCCGACAAAGAAACGCTGATCCGTAGGGTTCAGGATGGCGGTGACGATGCCGACGACCTCGCCCTGCGCTGTTACCAAGGCCCCGCCGGAACTCCCGGGATTCACCGCTGCGTCGAACTGGATTAGATTTGTCAGCAAGCGCTTTCCTTCGGGCGAGACAAACTCACGGCGCAGGCCCGAGACGATACCTGCGGTTGCCGAAGGGCCGATGCCGAACGGGAAGCCGACAGCGACAACGCGGTCGCCCAACACTAGGTCGGCGGTGGAGCGCATGGTGGCAGCGATCAGATCGTCGGGGATCTTGTCCGCTTGAAGTACCGCCAGATCGTGCTCCGGCCGCATTCCGGTGACGGTAGCTTCCGATTCGAGGCCGTCGGCGAACACCACCTGCACGCGCTTGGCGCCGAGCACGACGTGTAGATTGGTCAAGATCACTCCCTTATCGACGATGACCACCCCGGTGCCGACGCCTTTTTCCGTGTCCTTGCCATCTTTGTCTTGTTCCATCCGGCGCACGCGCACAATCGACGGTCGGATGATGTCATAGGCTTTGGCCGCAGGCGACGGCAGATCGGTGGACTGGAGGGTGTGCAATACGGCGGAATCAATATCTTCCTGGCTGATCGGGCGCGGCGAGGGGGTAATCAAGGCGTTGGTCAGGACGACGAGCAGCGCGAGCGCCACGGCCGCGCCGACCCATAAAGGGCGTTCGTAGCGCGCGCAGAAGTTTTTCCACCGAGAGCGCGCTGATGGATGCGGCGGTTGGGTGCGAGAGTCTTCGTGTGACCGATCCGGACCGGTTGGTTGGTCGTGCCGTTTCGAGGCGGTTCCCGGCACGGTGACCGACGCTCGACGCGAGCTGTAAAGCGTTACCTTTTTCATGGAGACTCGTCCCGGTTCCCAGCTCTTGACCGACTATTGGCAAGGAACGCATGCAAGTTTGATTAACCCAAATTATTTCTATCCCAGCACCGCGCGAGATAAAAGGCCCCCAAGTCACACCGCCGATATTTTTTCCGATCGCCAGGGACCCTTTCAGCGACAAATGGTCGGCGTCTAGGTAGTCGGCCGTGTCCGCCCATCGAGCGGCGGCAGGCTTTCGCGCTTTGGGAGTCGGCTGCTGGCGCGCTCTGTTCTGGGGCAAGACATCTCTAGGTCCGAGAAAAAAATCGAACTGGTAGGCGTGCTGGCGACCAACGCGCGCAGTTGCCCTAAAGGGCTCAAGCCTGTTCTTGACGCCCGTGCCCGGACTAACCTATGGTTACCGCAGGTCGAGGAAATTTTGCGGTAATGCTGGCGCGCTCTTTCTGAACGGTCAGTCTGCAAAGTGCAAAGGAGGCGTTATGGCCAAGCTGAGACATATAGCGTTACACACGCCAGATCCCGAAAAGACTGCGGAGTTTTATAAACGAGTCTTCGACATGGTCGAAGTCGGGCGCACCGACTCGCCCATCGCGAAAGGGATTTACCTGAGCGACGGCACGCTCAACATGGCGGTGCTGCGTTTCAAGACCGTGGAAGCCGCCGACCGGCAGGACGGCTTGGGACCTGTGTTCGGCTTGCACCATTTTGGTTTTTGGATCGATGACATGGAGCAAACCCGACGCCGGTTGGACGAAGCCGGCGCCGAGTATCGCTTCGGCCGTCCCGACAGCGCTACGACGAGCTTCTTTGAAGAAAAGTACAAGGGACCCGACGCCGTGATGATCGATATCACCGCCCATGGCTGGGTCGGTGCACAACCACCGGCCGCTCACGCAGAAAAATCCGATAATGAGGACAAGTCAAGCAACGAGCGTTTGGAGGTATGATATCAAAGGTCACGGTAATTTTGTTGGCAGTAGGTGGAAATGAGCTGCTCGGTGAAGCGAGCGCTCGCGTCCGCCAAGGCTCTGAACTCTGACAACTTACTTGCGGACTCCTTATTAACCCGTTTAAAGGAGTAAACTATGGCTGACTACAAAGTGATCGACGCTGACGGACACGTGCGCGAATCGATGACGGGCATGCGCGAGTTTTTAGAGCCGCGCTGGCAGCGCCGCAATTTGTTTCCCAACGACGCCTGGGACCGCGATCTGCGCGGTAAGCTCGGTGCCAAGCCGGAGGGTCCCGAAGATCAGATCGCCGCGATGGATCAAGACGGTATCGACATCATGGTGCTTTATCCGACCGCGGGATTGCATGTGAGCAGCTTGCACGAGCGTGACTTCGCAACAGCCATCACACGGGCCTACAACGATTGGCTTTACCATTTCTGCAAGACCAATCCGTCTCGCTTGAAATTTGTCGCGCTACTGGCGCCGCAAGATCCGGCTGCCGCGGCCGATGAGCTCACGCGCGCCGTGACTGAGCGCGGCGCGCTCGCCGGGGTACTGCCGACCAACGTGCCCCAACTGCCCGACTTCGGTGACTCGCTTTATGATCCCATTTACGCAGCAGCCGAGCGCCTTGGGGTCGGTTTGGGTTTTCACACCGGCACATCGGCCGACTCGCTCGGCGGGCAGCGTTTTCGCAAATTTCTTTCGGCCCACACCATTGATCATCCGGCCGAGCAAATGATGGCGCTGATTGCGACCGTCGTTGGCGGGGTATTCGAGCGCTTTCCGGCGCTCCGCATCGCTTACCTGGAATCGGGGATCGGCTGGGTTCCTTACATGATGGACCGGCTCGACGAAGAGGTGGAGAAGCGCGGCGCCGACGAGGCTCCCTATCTGACCAAGCTCCCAAGTGAGTATGTCACCAGCGGTCGCATTTTTTTCGGCATTGAATGCGGCGAGAAAACGATTCCTGACGCGATTCGTTGGGGTCTGGACCACACGCTGCTTTATTCCTCGGATTATCCACACTGGGACGGCGACTGGCCGCACACGATTCGCACAGTACGCGGACGCAAAGACCTTTCTGAGGACACTAAGCAAAAAATGCTCCATGACAACTGCGCGCGCTTCTACAATCTCGACGGGGTCTAAACCGGCGGCGCGTTTAGCGCTGTCCCGAGGCG
>DATBMR010000255.1:0-7493 GCA_036554745.1 Binatia bacterium | reverse complement strand
GGCCTAGCGGCGATTTGGGCTGAAGTACTGGGCCTGGAGCGAATCGGCGTGCGCGACGATTTCTTTGAGCTCGGCGGGCATTCTCTCGCGGTAAGTCAGATCATCTCCCGCATTGACGAACGGTTCAATTTACAGCTTCCGCTAAAATCGCTGTTCGACGCGCCCACGGTTGAAGAGATGGCGGTGCTCGTCGCCGAGTTCCAAGCCAAAAAGGCTGGAGCGGCAAACCTTGAGTCTATGCTGGCGGAACTGGAATCGCTCTCGGATGAGGAGGCGGAAAAACTCGTCTCGCGAGAGAACACGGAAAATCCGAGCTGAGCATCGACGCCAGCACCAAACCGGCTCCGATGCATTATTCGTTAAAGTCAGGTCGTCCGATAATCCATCCCCAGCGACAAAACCACTGACGCTTACGAGGCTGAAAGCCGCGGCGGTCGTTGGCTGATACTCACGGAACCGTTGTTCTTGACGTCAGTTGCCGGCATTGCCGGTGACATCTCGACCCGCAATGAAAAAATTCGCTTTTCCGCGGCGTGCAGAGCGCCGACTCCCATCATTTGACGGGACAGAAGCTTACCCGTGCCGTCGCGAACCTCCATCAGCACTTGGTATTCCAACGCCTCTCCCGTCCCGGGATGCTCGAGACTACCCTCCACAAGAAGGGGGCAGCTCGTCGGCTTGGGCGGCGGTTCGAAACTGACGGCACCGGCCCGCAACATATGCCGGCAGATCGGACATGAGGTAGCGCTGCTGAGTATCGTCGCTTTGCAGTGCGGACAGGTGCGCTCCTCGCCGGCATTCTGGACGCGGCCAAACTTCATCCGTCGGCCCGTTTCTTGTCATTTTCATGGGCGCTGCCGTTAGCCATCTTCGGTTCATGAGCGCTGCCGTTAGTCAACTTCGGCATCTCGGCCCCGCTCCAGCCAAATTCAACATGGCCGCGCATGCGCGAACCCGCGGCAACCGTCAACATTCCCGCCTTAAGATCGCCGGTCATCTGGCCGGATTCCATCAGCTTGACCTGGCCGCTAGCAGTAATGTTTCCATTCACTTCACCATTAAGAATGACGTTGGCGGCGCTGATTTTGGCAGTCACGTGAGCGCCTCTTTCGATGTTCAAATCACCCCTGATCTGAATGTCGCCCTTAAACTTGCCGGCAATACGCACATTCGTGTTGCCCTCGATCTTGCCTTCTATGGCCACCCCGACGCCGAATACCGACTCGTGACGATCCTTAAAAACACTCTCCCGTGCCGCCGAAACTGGACTCGGTACAGGAGTGGAGCTCACGGGTGTCGCCGGAGTTAGCTGGGGGGTCGCAACCGGGGCCGCGTTGGGGCGATCGCTACTCCCTTCGGGCGTCATTGTCTGATTCCAGATTGCCATTGAATTCCTCCTTGAAAGAAATATTAGCTCCCCGTCAAAACTGAAAATTGAAAACTGAAATCAATAACGAGCACTGGATTGAAGACCAGCCGGGAGAAAAGCAAAGCAAATGCCAGAAAGAATGGAACAAAGTGCGGGACTGGCCCCAGCCGCGCGCCATCACCGGCGCCTCAGGCCTGGCACGCGGTGTCCAATGATTTTTGCGAACTCTATGTCGCTTCTTGCCCGTGAATGTTGCAGAGAGGAATAGCCATCGAGGGAAATGGCCTTATCGTAAAACGGCAAAATTATCGACAGACGGCTAGACGAAACCGCTCCGCCGCGAGCGAAAGATCTCCCAACGAGATTTGTTCTGTTCGGAAATGAACAAGAGTCAAATAGTCTCGGCCCGATAATAACCGCCGGTGCTTGGCTTGATCTGCCAGCCTTCGACGGCGCCGCGAAACCTCGCATGCGGCGGCGTACCGCGCCACCGTTGATGCTGCTCCTTACTTTCCCACTGCAGCAGCACGAGCACGCTCTCCGGATCCTTCTCGGAGCAGAGAATCAAGCCGCCCTTGCAACCGGCCTGCTTGATTTCCTGGATCGCCTCTTTGTACATCGCCACATATTGCGCTCGGCGCTCCGGCGCAACAGTTTGGAAACGCACCTCATAAATCTCTGACATAATATTTCCTCGACTTTCTGACGTAATTTGTTGATCAAGAAGATCGACGATTGAGCAAATCTGCACAGGCTAGCACAAACGTGCAAAATCAGGTCACGATGGAAATTGCGGCTTACCCCGTCATCGGTCGTCTTACACATTAGAGAGCCAGCGGCGAGTTGGTCAAAATCCGATACCGACGCCGACCGACGTACCGCGACGGCGCAGATCGGAATCGAATCTCTCCCATTGACGGCGCTCGTCACCACGCGCTCGATCGATTTCCTCTTCCATCTGCTTTCCGAGCCATTCGGCGTTGGCAACCAGCTCTTGATGCCCGATGTCTTTGGCCTTGATTTTTTCCAGTTCTTTTTCAATGGCGCCGCGAATCTCTCGGGCCGGATCCCAATACGGCTCCAAAGGGCGGGTGCGCTCTACGTACTCGATCCAGTCGTACAAGCCGCGCATGGCGGTCGCCAATTCGTTTAAGCCGCGCTCATTCTCACCGTCGCGCATCTGCGTCAAACCAAGATAGAGCCGCGCCATATGGTCATCCCGATCCTGGGAGAGCGCTCGCTCGAGAGACTGGCGCGCTTCTTTCAGCATTCCCGTTTGGTATTGAGTGCGGCCTACGTAGGTCCAAATACCTTCCCGGAAGTACATTGACTGGTGAACATAATTGGGGTTTTGTTTTGCGACCTCGAGAAAATACGCGAGCGCCGTTTCTGGTTCGTTTCGCAACAGCGCTTGTCGCCCACTCTGAAACTGACTGCCGACTCGCAGCGAAGCGCACCCCGCCAATAGGCAAGCCACGCAAACTACCATCAGCCGAATCTTCATGATCCAGTCCTCCTGACACATGAAGGCTAGGTCCCGGTTGGGACGATGTCAATTAGGATGTTGAAAAAGTACTCCGCTGAAACAACGGGGACCGGCAGCCAAGACGGTTTGACATTATCATCTCATGCAAGTAACAGTCACAGCGCCGATGCCGGATCTCAGCCGGAGGGGAGCTGCGATCCGCGCCGGCCAAGAGAGAAGCTAGGGAAGAGTTAGTTCGGCAACAACCGAAAGTAGGAAAATGGAAGTCTTGAGATGTCGTCTATACACCGTTTTGGTGTTGGTCCTGCTCGCCATCCCGATCGAGACTTCAGCCGCCGATAAGATAAACTTGAGTTCGACCAACCCTACGGCTTTCGACATCGATTTCGTCGTCGCGCGGGACAAGGGATTTTTTACCAAAGAAGATCTCGAAGTCCATCCCACGTATATGACACCCGAGCTGGTTATCAAAGCGCTGATCGCCGGCAGTGTCGACTTGGCGCGTTCGGGCACTCACTTCGGAGTCATCGCGGCATCTCGCGGCGCCGAGATCAAGATCATTGGCGGCTCCAACTACGGCTACCCCTATCAGGTGATCGGCAACCCGGAGTTCAAAACTTTGAATGATCTCAAAGGGCAAAAAATCGCCGGTGCGTCGCTAGCGAGTATCACGACAACGATCTTCAAGGACGTCATGCTGCGGCGCGGCATCCCACCGAGCGACTATACGCTACTTTTCGTCGGCGGCAGCCCGGAGAGATTTCAAGCCGTGGCGTCGGGTCAGGTGGCCGCGTCGCTGGCCGAAGCCCCACCTTTTAATTTTAGATCGGTCGAAGCCGGCAGAAGAGTATTGCTCAACTATTCCGACGAGATAAAAAACCTACAGTACACCTCTTTTTTTGCGACCACTAAGTCGCTGGCGCAGAACCGGGCGCTGTTCGCGCGCTACATACGCGCGATCGGTCAAGCGATGCGCTGGATCAACGATCCGGCCAATGAGAAGGCCGCCATCGAGCTGATGGTCCAGCGCCTGAAAGTGGACCAGACGATTGCGACGCAGACCTACAAGTTCATGATTCCGGAGAACAAGGCTTTTCGCCATGAAGCCATGATTGACGGCCCGGGGCTCACGGAAATGATCCGACTGCTTGAAGCGGACAAAATGATTCCGAAACGCGAGCCCTGGGAGACGTTCGTCGATCCCGCGTTCATGCCGGCAAAATGATGTGCAATTAGACCAGCGGAGCCGCTGTACCAGCGGCAAATAGAGCTATGGTTTCCAGCCGTTACTTTTGAGTTCCGCGCTCGCTTTCTTGACGAAGCTCAGATCGAAAATATCGCCAACCTTGATGTCGCGTTGTACTTTGGTGGTCTTTTTCATGTCGTCGATCATCGACTGCAACACCTTGTCATCGCTGAATCCTTCCTTGAGCACCAGTTGAGTCTGAATGTCGTAGATCGCGCTCACCAGCTCGCGATCTTTTAAGCGCAAGTTGTCCATCATGTATTTAATCGCTGCCTCTCGTTTGGTGACGTAGTAGTTCAATCCCTTGAGCGCGCCGCGCACAAAGCGGAAGACCTTCTCCTGTCCCTGCTTGATTTTCTCCAAGGAAGTGGCCAGACCGCCTTCGACCAGGTTGGCGTAGTCGCTTGCGTTCGCGAGTTTGCTGAACCCCTCCTTCTGAGCGCGCAGGCTCATCGCGGTGTTGAAAAGCGTCGCCGAGATCGCTTTGGTTTGCAACGCCGGAAACCGCACCTCGTCTCCGCCCATCACGACGAGATTGACATCCTTGGTCGGATCGATGTCGTTCTTGCGCAAGATCTCGCGCGCCACGACGGCGAGCGATCCCTCAGGCGACATGATCGCAATGTTCTTGCCACGAAGTTGCGAAACTGATTTGATATCGGGCTGCGCGATCAAGTCCCATCCCGGCTTGTCCTGAAATACCGTCACGAGCCGGACCGGAACGCCCCTCACCCCGGCTGCCAGGGCGCTGCCGGCGTTGGTGAAGAAATCCACTTCTCCCGCGAGCGTTGTGCGAATCGCGATCTCGCCGCGGATGCTGAGCAGCTCCACGTTGAGGTTTTCTTCTTTAAAGTAACCTTCCTTCTGGGCGATGATCAGAGAGAATACCGATGTGTTCAGCGAAGGATAGGCGACTCGAACGTTATCGATCGCCAATGCTGGCTGAATAGCCCAAAGCGATAGCACGATCCACGCAAAAATCCATTGCAATACTTTCCAATGCTTCATCGAAGCTCCTTTCCTGGTTTGTATCCTACGCTGCCGCAATTGGTTTGCCTTTTTAGCTCTCAATGATCCTGTTCGTCAAACAAATGAGTTTTGCAACAGCGGAGTCGGCGCTACGCGGCAGAAGCCACGATCGGAATCGAGCAGGACGGTAGCCCACTGTTCCCATGTGCTCAAGCCGATCCTTTGAACCGGTCGCCGTCCGACCATCTGGATCGTTTTATCGTGCTGTGATCGCCACGCGAAAGCCATAGTCTGCGTACTTGAAGCTTGGCGGCAACGAGCTGCGCGCGGCACAGCGGCTGAATTGGATTCGATGACGCCACGAGCCGCCGCGCGAGGAGCGTCGTTGACCGAATGGCGGGCCTTGCGGGTTGTGGAACGGTGAGGTTTGGTAATAATGGTAGTCGTACCAGTCGCTGCACCATTCATGGACGCCTTCGCTCATGTCGAACAATCCAAAATCGTTCGGTTGGTTGACTCCGATGCGCGCGGGACCGCTACCTGCAGAATTGGCGCCGCTAAAAGATTTCTCCCACGGTAGTTCGTCCCCCCAGGGATACTGAGCGCCTTCACGGGGGCCGCGCGCGGCGCGCTCCCACTCGGCTTCCGTCGGTAAACGATATGTACGGCCAAAAACTTCGCTCAACCAGCGGCAATAGGCTGACGCATCATCCCAGCTCACGCCAACCACCGGTTGTTCCGGATCGGAAAACTCCGCATCATACCAGAATGGCGGCGGCGGCTTGTCTGTGGCCGCGAGAAACTCGCCATAGTCGCGACGGGTCACCGGATATTGGCCGATGCCAAAGCTATCGACCCAAACGCGATGGCACGGCCGCTCGTTCTCCTGTCCTTGCTCGCTTCCCATCAAGAACGAGCCCTCTGGAATCACGACAATCTGTGGTTCAGCGGCCGAATTCACACATCGATCCATTAAAGCGGGCCGGAGCATCTGTCAAGTTACCGATTGCAGTCAAACCTCAATTTACCGTATAAGAATTGCGAGAAAACGCTGGAGGTGACTATGAGGAGGCGATCAGGCAACCGATGCGGCGGTTATTCAACTACGGCCATCATCACTCTGATCATACTGGCTTTCGCACCGGTCTTCGCTAACGCGCAACCGGAATCGACCCCATTTTACAAAGACAAAACCATTCGCATCGTCGTCGGCTTTACATCCGGCGGTCTTTACGATCAATATGCCCGTTTGCTGGCGCGCCACATGGGCAAGTACATTCCAGGCAATCCGAGCATCATTGTTCAGAACATGCCCGGCGCAGGATCGCTAACCGCAACGAATTACGTTTACGGCGTCGCCAAGCCCGATGGCTTGACGCTCGGCATGCTCGGCAGCGGCATCTATCTCGACCAGCTGCTCGGTCGTAAGGAAGCGACCTTCGACGTGGCCAAGTTAGCATGGCTCGGCAGCATCGATCAGCGCGATCTCGTGCTCTACATGAAAGCCGACGCGCCATGGAAGTCGATCGAAGACGTCATGAATTCAAAAGAGCAACCGAAGTGCGGCGCGACCGGCACATCGGATTTGACCTCGATTATGACCAACATTTTGGATGAAACTCTCGGCGTCAAGTTCCAAGACATTCGCGGCTACCCGGGAGGCGTCGAAATCGACCTCGCCATCGAAAAAGGTGAGATTCATTGCCGCGGCACCGGTGTCACCACGCACTTCGCCCGCGAGCCGTATTTTACCTGGCACAAAACCGGCTTCGACCGCCACATCGTGCAGACCGGCGCCAAAAAAGACCCGCGCCTGTCGGACGCACCGACCCTGATTGATCTCATGGAGAAAAGAAAAACATCGGCCTTTAGCCGAAGCGTCGCCAAGGTCATGCTCGTATCGGCAACTTTGGGACGGCCAATGGTGGCGACGCCCGGCACACCGGCCGATCGCGTGAATATCTTGCGTGAAGCCTACCTCAAAACCTTCGCGGATCCGGAAGTCGTCCCGGAAGCGAAAAAACGCCGGCTCGATCTCCAGGCGCTGCCCGGCGCCGAAGTTGAATCGCAAATCCGTGAAGTCATGAACCAGCCGCAAGACGTCGTCGCGCGCGTCAAGAAACTGTCGGAAGAATCCCGGTGAGGTCGGCCGGGCGGCGTGCGCGAACCCATTTACAAGGAGAGCGAATTCGCATAGATTCCCTCCAGCCGTATGAAGGCAGGAATTCTCACATTCCTTCTCTGCTTGCTTCCATTCGCGGCCTTCGCGAACCCCTATCTGCCTAAGCCCGGCGAGCGCCCGCTGTCGATGCGCATTTCGACCTGTGCCGTTTCCGGCGGTTTCATGCATCTCTACACAGCGCTGGACAATGGCTTGTTTGATAAATATGCCATCAAACTCGAAAATATTTTCATCCGCGGCA
>DATBMR010000235.1:0-1813 GCA_036554745.1 Binatia bacterium | reverse complement strand
CCTAGCAGGTTGCTGAAAAACTCTTTCAGAGTCCTTCGACAGGCTCAGGACGAGCGGACCAGAGCTTGAATTGCCTGAAGAAAATCCGTGCATGCTGAGCTTGTCGAAGCATTCGCACCCGTTTTTCATCAACCTGCTAGGCTAAGCTAGGTTAGGCTTTCGCTCCTCCAACGCCGTACCTCGCCTGAAGCGGTGTCATGAATTTACCTCGTAGTATGGATGGTCCGGACTAGGTCTGCCATAGCCTTCTTCTCAATCGAAAACGCGTCGGCTTAATACTGGCAACTTACGCAGGCGGTTCCTCGCATCCTTGACCGTTTGTTATCCTGCACCGCCTTTGGTAGCGTAGCGGCGCTTCATCTTTGATTATGCTCGCGAAGGTCAACAGTGCGGCTCTCTACGGCATCGATGCTCTGCGCGTCGAAGTGGAGATCGATCTCGCATCTGGATTACCGCAGCTCGCGACCGTCGGACCGCCCGAGGGGGCGGTCAAGGAAAGCAAAGACCGTATCCGCGCCGCAGTCAAAAACTGCGGCTACACCTTCCCTGCCAAGCGCATCACGATCAACCTTGCGCCCGCCGACATTAAAAAGGAAGGCTCATCCTACGATTTGCCAATGGCGGTAGGCATTTTAGCTGCCGAGGGGTTAGTCGAAAAAAAATCGCTCGATGAATATCTATTGATCGGCGAGTTGTCGCTCGACGGGACGGTGAAAACGGTGCGCGGCGCGCTACCGATCGCCATGGCCGCCCAGAAAGAAAAAGTCAAAGGCCTCATACTTCCGGAGTCGAACGCTCCGGAGGCAGCGGTTGTCAATGACGTCGAAGTGATTGCCGTCCGTGATCTGCCCCAGGTCGTGGAGTTCCTGAACGGCGGCAAGAAGATCGAACCGACCAGCGTTAATGTCGCCGACCTGTTCAACCAACACTCCCAGTACGACGCCGATTTTAACGACGTCAAAGGCCAGCAGCACGTGAAACGGGCGCTGGAAGTCGCCGCCGCCGGCGGCCACAACGTTATCCTCGTCGGTCCGCCCGGGTCGGGCAAGACCATGCTGGCCAAAAGACTACCGACGGTTCTGCCGGATCTCACCTTGGCGGAAGCGCTCGAGACCACTAAAATTCACAGCGTCATGGGCACGCTCAACGGTCAGGCCATCATCGCTACCCGGCCGTTTCGTTCGCCACATCACACGATCTCCGACGCCGGCTTGGTCGGCGGTGGCACCGTGCCGAAGCCGGGAGAGGTGTCGCTCGCGCACAATGGGGTTTTGTTTCTCGACGAGCTGCCGGAGTTCCGGCGCAATGTCTTGGAAGTCATGCGCCAGCCTCTGGAAGACGGTAACATCACCGTGTCGCGCGCCATCGGCTCGATCAATTATCCCGCGAGCTTCATGTTAGTTGCCGCCATGAATCCGTGCCCCTGCGGCTTTCTCACCGATCCGCAAAAGGAATGCGTCTGCACACCGCTACAAATCCAACGCTATCGATCCAAAGTCTCCGGTCCGCTGCTCGACCGCATCGATATTCAAGTTGAAGTGCCGACGCTCCGCTACCAAGAGCTCGCCACCAAAGATGCCGGTGAAAGCTCCAGCGTCATTCGCCAGCGCGTGAACGCCGCCCGCGTGCTGCAACTCCGCAGATTCGACAAGACCCGACTCCACTCCAATGCTCAGATGGGCACGCGCGAAATCAAGCGCTATTGCTCGGTGCAAGACGATGCCGAGAAGCTGCTGGAGACCGCCATCAACAAACTGGGTTTGAGCGCCCGCGCTTACAGCCGCGTTCTCAAAGTCGGCCGCACCATCGCCGA
>DATBMR010000216.1:0-5417 GCA_036554745.1 Binatia bacterium | reverse complement strand
AGTAAATTCTCCTAGTAGGAAAATTCTGCTGTTTCTATCGAGATTTCCCATCGGCTCGTGGATAGATCGAAAGCCAGACCCCAGCCATTTCCAAACCCCTCGCGAAATTTGGTCTTATGATTGCATTAACTTAGATGCATCAGACGTCTAATAAGAAGGATGCTGTGCCGAATGGACGACGATCGACGAGAGTATAGAGCTTCGAATGTGATGGATTCAGACCGATAGGAGTGTCAATGAGTCCCGGAGACCCGCTAACAACCGTCAAACCTATTCGCTCGCAGAAAACTGGGGTTGTCCTACCTCGCGAAGGTACGTTCGTGAGAATAGTCGAGAACATGGGCCGCCAATTGATCCTGGTTAACTTCGGCCCGGCCGGTTACGAGTATCTTTTCCCGGAAGAAGTCCTGCTCGAACCGGCGAACTCCTAGATCGACTGGCGCAGAAGCTTCCCGCTGCGAATCGATTGGATCGGTTCGCTCAACCAAGTGTCGAACCGGACCTGTATCCGCGCCTACCCTGTAATCCCGTTTGGCTTCAGCCCGCGTGATTTGATAAGAAGAATTTAGATATCTATGACGCGCGAGGTGGAGTATGAGCGACCGGGTGGTCAAGAATTACCACGCTCACATCTATTATGATCCGGCGCGGACGCGCGACGCGGCAGCGCGGGTGCGCGCGGGATTGGCGGCATTTAATGTGCAGCTTGGTAGCTGGCATGACGAGGCGGTCGGCCCTCACTTCGACGCCATGTATCAGGCGGTTTTCACGCCGGAAGAGTTCGGCAAGGTCGTTCCCTGGCTGATGCTCCACCGCGAAGGCTTGTCGGTATTGGTCCACCCGTCGACCGGGGACAGCTACGGAGATCATCTAGAGCGCTCGCTCTGGCTCGGCGAGCGGCTCGAACTCAATAAAAATGCACTGCGGCGCGGGGATTGACGTTAGATGAAACGGGTTTACAGCGCCAAAGATCCGCTGATGGTCGGCCACTTGAGGAACGTCTTGGCAACGTTCGGCATCAGGTGTGTCGCCAGGAACCTCGACTTGAGTAGCGCTGCCGGCGAGCTGCCACCGATCGAGTGCTGGCCGGAGCTCTGGGTCGTCGACGACGAAAAAATCGGCAGAGCGCTATCGATTCTCAAGCAAACGCTGGCGCCGCTCGAATCGGTGAAAAAGCCTTGGCACTGCATCGGCTGCGGTGAAACCATCGAGGGCCAGTTCACCCAATGTTGGAACTGCGGCTGGGAACGCTCCGGTCAACCGGTGCAACGCCGGGTGAGGCCGATGGTTGGCGCGGTCCGCAAGCGGAAATCTTAATCCACTCTATCCTCGCATCGCGATCCAGTTCGTTAGAGAGACCAGGGAGATTTCATGGAATACCGACAATTGGGTCATTCAGGTGTGCGCGTGTCGGTTATCGGCCTGGGCGCCAATCGGTTCGGTTCCGAAGACGTCCCCCAAGCGGAGGTCAACAAAATCATCGACGTTGCGCTCGATCATGGCGTTAATTTCATCGACAGCGCCAACGTTTATAATGACGGCGGTTCCGAAGAGACTCTGGGGCATGCGCTAAAAGGGCGGATGAACCGGGTCGTGCTCGCGACCAAGTTTAACTTCCCCAGGAAAACGAGCCCGAATCGCTGGGGCGCTTCGCGCTATCACATGATGCAGGCGGTGGAGGAGAGTCTGCGGCGCCTGCAGACCGACCGCATTGGTCTCTACTATTGCCACCGTTGGGATGACACCACACCGATCGACGAAACCCTGCGCGCTTTGGACGATCTCATACGCTTGGGAAAAATCTGTTACCTCGGGGCTTCGGCTTATGCCTCATGGCAGCTGGCCCACGCCAATCTATTGGCGGAACTCAAGGGCTGGAGTCGTTTTGTGGTGCTGCAATCGGAATACAATATGATGAAACGCGAGGTCGAACGCGAGGTTTTGCCCTACTGCCGCGCGCACAGAGTCGGCTTCGTGCCATACTATCCTTTGGCGGGAGGATTTCTCACAGGCAAATACGAGATGGGAAAACCGCCGCCGTCGGGGTCGCGCGGCGAGTCGGTAAGAAACGTTCAAGAGCTGATGACCGAAAGCAACTACCGACTTGTCAGCCGGTTGTCGGCTTTTGCGAAAAACTACGGCCGCGGCGTCAACGAATTGGCCCAGGCTTGGTTGCTTGCTCAACCGGCAGTCTGTTCGGTGATCACAGGGGCGAAAAACGCTGCGCATGTCGTCAGCAATGTCAAGGCAGCCGATTGGCATCTCAGTGCGGAGGATATCGCAGAAATCGACGCGATCTTGCGCTGAGGCGGGGATAAACTGCCTATCCAATCCAAGAACGAACCGCTGGTATCTGCTCGCTAACCGACGCTTCGTGCTTGGCGCCTTGCCACGAGCGTGGCCAGCGCAACTTAGCCCGACCCCGTTATCGCCCGCGGGCTTTGGACACCCCGCTAAACGGCAACGTCAGCTGTGCCGGCTTGGGTTCTTTCGTGGGCGCAGATTTTGCCAAGATCCGTAATTCCGCTTCGAGCCAACGAATGTAAGACCGGTGCGTCTGGCGTTTTTCAATCGCCGCGATGCAAAGCTCGCGCACTTGTCCCCCGTATTCCGGCCAGCGTTCGCGGATCGAGCGGGGTAGTTTGATGTAAGTGGGCGGATCGTCGCAAAAAAGCGGATCACGGGCCAGAGTCCAGATGTCGCACTGCTGCTCGCCCGACGGGACCGCAGCCGGATCGATCGAGCGCGACCGCGAACGGCTGCCGTGCGCCAGACCCTGAATCAAATGGGTTAACTCATGGCCGATGGTCTGATACTTCACCCGGCGAACCCTGAGGCGGATTACCATCCGTATGATGACACCCTTTCGATAGACCACGGTCGCGCTGCCCAGGTGCTTGCGCGTGTACCCAACCGTGATCGGCGCACCCTGTAATTCCGGAAAGAGCTGCAGTGAGCGCTCGATCATCTCAACGACGCGGCGGGTGAGCCGCCTTTTCATCGGTGCGGTTAGGCGGAACTGCATGAACCGGATTAGGAACCGGGATTCGAACTTGAACGTCGGGCCGGCGGTGTCATACTGCTTTCTCGCGCTTTCCATATATGGCAGAGACGCTCAATAAGAACAAGAAAAAAACCGCGACCGCTTTTCGCTCAGGCACGATTGCGCTCATCGGGCGACCCAATGTCGGCAAGTCGACGCTGCTCAATCAAATTCTCGGTGAAAAGGTCGCCATTGTGTCGCCGAAGCCGCAAACCACACGCAATCGCATCACGGGTATCCGCACGACGCCGTCATCGCAGATCGTTTTTCTCGACACCCCCGGCATCCATCAGGGCCATTCGTTGATGAACCGGCGTCTGCTTGATACGGCGATGCGGACGCTCGACGAAGTCGATGGGGTTCTGTGGCTGCTTGACGCTCACGAAAAGATCAAGCAGGACGAGGAAAGGATCGCCGAGACGATCCGCGGCGTCGAGACACCGGTATTGCTGCTCCTGAACAAAATCGACCTTGTTTCCAAGGGGAAACTACTGCCTTTGATGGAGCGCTGCGCCCAACTCGTCCCCGGCAAAGATATTGTGCCGATTAGCGCGCTGAGCGGCGACGGCGTTCAATTGGTTTTGGACATGGTCGAGAAATGGCTGCCGGAAGGACCGCCGTTTTTTACTGAAGGCGAGTACACCGATCAGTCAGAACGGTTTCTCGCCTCGGAAATCATTCGTGAGAAGGTGTTTTTGTTAACCCGCGAGGAAATCCCCTACGGCGTCGCGGTGACGATCGATGAGTTCACCGAAAAGCAGGAAAAGAACTTGCTTGTCATCTCTGCGACAATTCATACCGAGCGCGACTCGCACAAGGGCATTCTGATCGGCAAGCGCGGCGCTATGCTGAAAGAGATCGGCAAGCAGGCGCGCGAGGAACTGGAACGCTTGTTGGGATGCCGGGTTTTTCTCGAGCTGTTCGTGCGTGTTGACCCGGGCTGGACGCAAGATCCACACTTGTTGACCGAGATGGGTGTTTAGATGGAGGCCGCTTCCAGCGCAAGCTTGACCGCGGGGTACAGGCCGGCACGCATGCTGCCGCTCGTGGCGATCGTCGGTCGGCCGAATGTCGGCAAGTCGACATTGTTCAATCGTCTGATCGGCGAGCGTAAAGCGATCGTCAGCGATGCGCCCGGTGTAACCCGCGATCGCAACTACGCCGAAGCGGAATGGGCGGGCCGCCGTTATATGCTCGTCGATACGGGCGGTATCGAGATGAACGCAGGCGGTAACCTCGAAGAGAGTGTTCAGGCACAGAGCCGACTCGCGGTGGCGCAAGCGGATGTCGTCATATTTCTTTTCGATGGTAAAAACGGGCTCCATCCACTGGACCGCGAAGCAGTCGACGAATTGCGCCGGGCAAACAAATCGGTTTTGTTCGCCGTCAACAAACTCGACTCGCGGAGGCGAGCCGAGAATCTTTATGAATTCTTTGCCCTCGGACTCGATCCTCTGTATTCGATCTCGGCGGAGCATGGCCTGGGAATTTCTGATCTGATGGACGATGTCATCGGGCGCCTACCGCCGGCGGGCGAGTCGGTCGACAAGCCGGAAGAGGCTCTCGAGCCGTTGCGGGTTGCCGTGATTGGTCGGCCCAATGTCGGCAAGTCGACGCTGATCAATCGGCTGCTCGGTTTTGAGCGCTCGATTGTGGACTCCAAAGCCGGTACGACGCGTGATTCGCTCGACACGCCGTTCGAGCTCATCGGTCAGCCCTGTGTTTTGATCGACACCGCCGGAATTCGGCGCAAGGCACGCATCGACGACCGCATCGAACACTTCAGCGTCAGCCGTTCGCTCAGCGCAGTGGATCGGGGTGATTTGATCATCCACGTCATCGACGGCCCAGAGGGCGTAACCGACCAAGACGCGCAGATCCTCAGCTACACGATGCAGCGCGGCAAGGCCCTGCTGCTGGCCGTCAACAAGTGGGACCTGGTCGCCCGGCGCGGCGGCGAAACGGAAAAGTATCGCGACGAAGTCAAGCACCGGCTTTCGTTCCTCGAGTTTGCGCCAATCATGTTCATTTCCGCGGTCACCGGTTATGGCCTGCGCAAGATGTTAGAGACCGCAGTGCGCGTGATGCAAGCTTATGCGCGCAAGGTCTCCACCTCCGCGGTCAATCAGGCGCTGCAGAAAATCGTTCGCGCTCACGCCGCGCCGCTGGCGCAGGGCCGTCCGGTGAAATTTTACTACGGCACCCAGACGGGAACGAGGCCGCCGACTTTCACGCTATTCGTCAACCGCCCTGAAGCGGTGCCGGAAAGTTACCGTCGGTACCTGATCCATCAGCTGCGTGAGCAACTTGGCTTGGAAGATGCGCCGATTCGGCTCCATCTAAGAGCGCGCCGCGAGGCAAAAAAGCCTGGACG
>DATBMR010000167.1:0-7050 GCA_036554745.1 Binatia bacterium | reverse complement strand
GGAAGCATGGTCTGTTTATCTGGCTGGAACGGTCGGAGGGAAGGTAGAGCATGGTGAACGGTATGAGAGCTTCACTTCAGTTTTTAGGTGCGGCAGGTGGAGTTACAGGATCGAAGTATCTGTTCTCCTATGGCGATGACCAGATCCTGATCGATTGCGGCTTGTTTCAGGGACTGAAGGAGCTAAGGCTGAGAAATTGGGCGCCAGTGCCGCTCGATTTTGCGCGCTTGCGCGCGGTGATACTCACGCACGCACACATCGATCATTCCGGCTATTTGCCTCGGATCGTAGGCAAGGGCTACAAGGGACCTGTTTTTGCCACTCCCGGCTCGTGCGACCTTTTGAAGGTGATGCTTCCAGATGCGGCGCACCTGCAAGAGGAAGAAGCGCGTTACGCTAACCGCAAGGGCTATTCGAAACACACTCCGGCATTGCCGCTTTATACCGTTGATGATGCCGAACGTTCATTGAAACTCTTGCGGCCGACTCCGGTGGGAGAATCGGTTGAAGTGGTCAAAGGGGTGTTTTTGGATTATGGACGCGTCGGCCATATTCTTGGCGCGGGTTCGGTACGGCTGTCGTTTCAGCTGAACGGCCACAAGAAAACTCTGATGGATTCCGGCGATCTCGGCCGCTACGACCGACCGATCCTTAAAGACCCTGAGCCGGCGGGAACGGCGGATTGGCTGTTAATTGAGTCGACCTACGGCGACATCATTCACCCGCGAGAGTCGGAAGCAGAACTGCGAAAGGTCATCAAGGAAACCGCCGAGCAACGCCGTTGTCTTTTGATTCCAGCGTTTGCCATCGGTCGGACGCAGGATTTAGTTTATACGATTCGAAAGATGGAAGATGCCGGTCAGATCCCGCCGATCCCCGTCTACGTGGATAGTCCAATGGGTATAGAAGCGACTGAAATTTACTCACGTCACACCGCGGAACACGACTTTGAGATGGCGCAGTTAAGCAACAAAGAACGGAATCCGTTGCGATCGCGGAATATGGTCATTGCTCGAACACCGGAACAGTCGAAGGCGATCAATCAATTTAAGGGGCCGCTTATTATTATCTCCGCAAGCGGCATGGCGACCGGCGGGCGCGTTCTACACCATCTCAAGCAACGGCTGCCTCACCCGGATACGACCGTGCTCCTGGTTGGTTACCAGGCGGAAGGCACCCGGGGGCGGCTGCTTCAGGACGGTGCCAAAGAGGTCAAAATGCTGGGCGAGATCATTCCCGTACGCGGGCAGGTCAAAGTACTTGACGGTTTTTCCGCGCATGCCGATCAGGGCGAGATCTTGCGCTGGCTTGGCACGTTCAAAAAAGCGCCGCAAACGACCTATGTGGTGCACGGCGAGCCGGCAGCGGCGAGCGCCCTTGCGGACCTGATTCGCGGGCGGCTCGAGTGGAAAGTGGAAATCGCCAAGCATCAGCAGAAAGTGGCGTTGGAGTGTTGAGGCGATGCTTACCGGCATTTCCGGTGAGCTCATTGCGGCGAAGTTCACCCCCGCTTACTCTTGGGCGGCGGCAGCAATTCCCGCTTGGTTGTGCGTCACATGTGCAATTCCGCTGTCTTCCGATGCCTGTTCGCTGAAGCTATCCCATAAAAATTGAGGACCGGGTCGGTCCGTTCGCTTCCCACTTCAAAGTGAGTCACTAAAACGTTGCTGCGCTTGGGTGTTCAAGTCCGCATCTAAGAGCTACTATCTGAAAGCCAATCATTCCATTTTCCAAGTGAGTGGAGTAAGTAAAGATCTACAAAGCCGGAGACATGGCAGCATTGCGTAGACCGGCTCGGATGTTGGAACTATGTCCATACTGAAAGTCGAAGGGGTAACTAAACTCTTCAAAGACGTTAAGGCGCTCGACAACATCAGCTTCGAGTTCGACAAAGGAATTCTTGCGTTTCTCGGGCCTTCGGGGTGCGGTAAGACGACCTTGCTGCGATCCATTGCCGGCCTTGAGGTGCCGGACTCCGGCTCGATCTCCATTGCCGATAAGATTCAGACCTCAATCGAGCGCGGCATTCTGGTCCCGCCGTACGCGCGCGAAATCGGTTTCGTGTTTCAGAATTATGCGCTATGGCCGCACATGACCGTTTTCAATAACGTCGCCTTCGGGCTCAAGCTGCGCAAAAAGGCGAATGACGAAATCGAGCACAAGGTCATATCCGCCCTGGAACTAGTCGGATTGCAGGGACGCGAACAAAGATATCCGTCACAGTTAAGTGGCGGGCAGCAGCAGCGCGTCGCGTTGGCGCGGAGCCTTGCGCTGGAGCCCCGTTTAATTCTGCTTGACGAGCCACTCAGCAATCTTGACGCGAAGCTGCGCGAAGAGATGCGCATTGAGCTCAAACGCTTGATCAAGAAGGTCGGCATTAGCGCGCTGTATGTCACGCACGACCAGGAGGAGGCATTCACCATATCGGACGCCGTTGTGGTGATGGACAGCGGCAAAATTCTTCAGTACGGGCCGCCGGATGAGATTTACAGCCGGCCAATCCATCCTTTTGTCGCCGCGTTCGTCGGCCACTCGGTGCTTGTAGACGGCAAGATCGTGAAGATCGAAGGCGGCGATTGCTTCGTCAACGTGCCGGCATTCAACAGTGTCAATCTGTTATCGGCCGCGCCACCGCGGGCGGCGCCCGGCGACGCTTGCAAGGTGGTTATCCGCACCACCGAGGTTAAACTTAGCCACGATGGATTTCCCGCGGGAACGGACAATGTGATCGAAGCCGTGATGGTCAGCCGTGAATATCGCGGCGGGTTGACCGATCATAGAATGCAAATCGGTTCGAAGGAATTCGTGGTGACCTCACATAAACTATGTCCCATGATTCGCGTTAATGGTGAAGGGGGCAAGACGTTCATCGCTGTTGACCGTTCGGCCATCAGCCTGATCATGGTCGCTTCGTGAGCGCGATGTGCGCGGATGCACGACATCCCGGAAGATGGACGCGGTCGCGCCAACTAAGCATCGATGCGAAGAGGCGGTCCCGAAAGAAGTTGCGTGTGAGAAGCCAATACAGGTTGGAAGACTGCAATCTGCTACGCGGAGCTTATCGCCACTTGGCGGAAGATTTTCAGATGACCTAGCGAGTAGAGTCTAATGAACTCTTTAACAGGATCACTCAAAATCACTATGCGACAGGGTACGCTCGTGCCCCTGATCGCCAGCGCGGTTGCCGGGGCGGCGATTATCACTCCGGTGGTGGTGGTTTTGTGGCGCAGTTTTACTACAGGAAGGATGGGCTTCGCAGTCGGACTCAATCTGACCAACTACCTGAGGGTATTCGGCGACAAGGACATTTTGCCGATGCTTAGCAACTCGGTACTCTATGCCGCCGGCTCAGCGATGCTTGGGACCGGCGTAGGCGCGCTGCTCGCATGGATTGTCGCCCGCACCAACACGCCCGGGAAAGGCCTAGTTGAGTTGATGCCGCTCTATCCAATCCTGATGCCGCCGATCATGAAGAACATCGCATGGATTCTTTTGCTGGCGCCCAAGTCTGGGATTCTCAATAGCATGTTGAACCAATATTTCGGCGTTGCGACGCCGATCTTTAACGCGTTTAGCATGGCCGGAATGATTTGGGTCTTTGGTCTGGCGTGCGTGCCGCTGGGCTATCTCTTTCTTTTGCCGGTATTTCTCTCATTTGATCCGTCCCTGGAAGAAAGCGCTTACATTGCCGGCAGCAAGCCGGTGCACACCATGATGAAAATCACTTTTCCGCTTGCCGTACCGGCGTTTCTCTCCGCTTTCGTGCTCAATTTTCTCCGAGGACTACGTTCCTTCGAGACGCCGGTGCTGCAGGGCACCCCCGGCAACATCAAAGTCTTTGTCAGCCGTGTGTATGACTCGATGGCGCTCGAATTCAACACCGGCTTGGCGACCGCGTATAGCGTTGTGCTGGTCGTGCTCTCAGTGATCACATTGTATTTCTACGTCCGCGCGACGCGCTTCTCCGAGCGGTACGCGACTATCACTGGCAAAGGATACCGGGTCAAAGTCATCGACATCGGGCCATGGAAGTATGTGACATTCCTCGCCGTGTTTGTTTACTTTCTCGCCGGTATCCTGATTCCTTTCGTGGTGCTGATCGTGGTTTCCATGATTCCCTATTTCGACTATGAAACTTTCATGAGCTTCCCGACCAACGCAGTACTGACAAATTATTACACCGTTATGAAGCACCCGAGCTTCGTCACAGGACTCTATAATTCACTGGTCTTGTCAGTGAGCATCGCGGTTATCACTGTGCTAGCGGGCATCGTCATGGCGTTTACGATTTATCGTACCCGCGCCGCCGGCACCAAGTTGTTCGAATTCATCGGCACGCTTCCTTTGGCATTCCCACCGCTGGTTTTATCAGTCGGGCTGGTGATTATTTTCATCGGGACGCCGCTCTACAATAGCCTGCTGGCGCTGGGAATCGGTTTGTTTGTGGCCTACTTTCCTTATGCGTTTAGAAACGCCTCGGGCTCGATCGTCAACATTCACAAGGAACTCGACGAGGCGGCCTGGGTCCATGGCGCGCGTTGGCGCCATGTGTTTTTCAAGATCACGCTGCCGATTCTCAAGCCGTCGGTGGGCGGAGCGCTCTTCTACATATTCATCGAAGCGATTCGCAACGTCGACGTCGCAGTCTTGCTGACATCGCCGGGGAAGGAGTATGGTCCGGTGACCCTGTTCGAGTATTTTCGCGTTGGCCAATGGGCGGAGGCAGCGGCGGGAGGGGTGATCTACCTGATCATCCTAGTGCTTGCAGTGTCGATAGCCAAATTCGCCTTCAAAATGAAGTTTAGTCTGTGATCAATCGTCAAAAGTGAGTTAACCAAAGGGGGAGGCAAACATGCTAAGCAAATCAACAAAGATCGTGGTGATCGGCTTAATCGCTGGTTTATGTCTCGGCGGTTTAGCGGGAGCGGCGCAGAAGGCGATTCCGGGCCAAGTAAAGCAGGAAGCGGCTAGTGCCGGCGCCACGGCCCGGGCAGCCAAGGCTTTTGAGAAGGCGGCTGCGGACCTTTATCCGAAGGCCAAACAGGAGGGCAACCTCATCGTCTATTCCGTCTGGGATGTGGAGCATCTCAGAGTCATCACCGAACGGTTCATGAAGCGTTACCCTGGAATCAAAGCGACCTATTGGCAAGCGCGCAACCCAGAGATTGTCACGCGGGTGTTGACCGAGCTCCAGGGCGGACAGCCGAGTTTCGATATCGTGCTTTCGGATAATGCGCCGCCGGTTATCCGCGCCGCCGGTGGTATCATGAGCTACGAGACCGTGCAGAAGGAGGTTTTGTTGCTGCACGACCCGACTCTGCCGACGGTGAGCCTACAGATCCAAGCGTTGGCTTACAATACCAGGAGAATGAAGCCGGCGGATGCGCCGAAGAGCTGGGAGGAAGTCGCCAACCCGAAATACAAAGGCATGATCGCGCTCGATGACCCAATGCGCGCGGGACCGTTGAGTTCCATGCTCGCGGGTTTGAAGACGCAATGGAACGACGACGCCCGCTTCAACAAGTTTTTGAAGGGTCTCAAAGCGCTCAACGTTCCGGTGCACAAGAGCACGAGCGCGATGTTTCGTCTGATGATTTCGGGTGAGTATAATATCGCCATGCCCGCGCTGCTCCACGATGTCATGGAAGAGATGCACAAAGGTACTCCGGTGAGTTATGTAAAATCCAACCCACCAGTGCTGTTCCCGCGTCAAGCGGGAATTTACGTCAAGTCTCCTCACCCGAATGCGGCCAAGCTGTTCGCAGAGTGGTTGATCTCCGAGGATGGCCAGAAAACCATCGACTCGGTCGGGCGTGAGTCATCGCGCAACGACTTCAAGTCGAAAACTTCGATCGAATCGGCGTTCGGCAAGGGCGCTAAGACGTTGCCGGTGACCGATAAGCTTTTCCTCGAAGATCCTAAGAAGTGGCTCGATACCTTCGTTAAACCGATCTGGGAAGGCTAGAGAATAGCTCGTAGAGCCAAGAAGGGCCCGGCGTAGAACGACGCCCGGGCCTTTTTTGTTTTGGTCAAATCTGCGGCTTGGACCACGCTCTCGTCCCGAAATGTAGAAAAGCACAAATGCCTATGCTAGTTTTAGCGATCTTTAGAGCATGCTGCGTTGTGCAGCGATGCACATTGTATTCATGCCGATTCGGCTAAACCGGTAGAGGTCAGACCGTTACGGAGAGATGGCCGAGTGGTCTAAGGCGCACGCCTGCTAAGCGTGTGTACCCCAAAAGGGTACCGAGGGTTCAAATCCCTCTCTCTCCGCCATTTCCGTGCGGCAGCGATCTGTGCGCCCGTAGCTCAATTGGACAGAGCACCAGACTACGGATCTGGGGGTTGGGGGTTCGACTCCCTCCGGGCGCGCCATAAATCAATAACATAACGCCCTCTACTTAAAGTCATTGCTCACGGTATATGTCCAAATATGTGGATACGCCGAACTGCGATTCGCTGCATTAAGTTTCCGCCTTTAAAATCCCTGCGCCGTTTGGTGTGGTCTCGCTGCGAATCCCTTTGCCGCGAGGTTCTGCGGCCGAACCGTTGGACGCGAGTTCGCGTAAAACGCACAAAGAGCGAGCGCGCGAAAGTAGTTGGCCACAGTTCCAAAATCTCGTCATTGAGCCCTGCGCCATCAGGTCTGCGCATCGTGCTTAACTGCCAGGCAGCGTCCCGATTCATTTTCAGCTGGCAAATTTCAAACCCGGTAGAATTTACAGGGAGGATATGGGTGGGCTGGTCGTTTGACAACATTCAGGCATCGGAATAATTTTCAAGCAGGGCGACAGTATCTCAGCGGCTGTGCATCCACATTGGTTCGAGGAGGGTATCTCGATGGACGCAAAGCTTATGGTATCGCTCAGATTAGCAGCACCGCGTTTTCTATGGGGAATTTTAGGGACATGGTGTTGTCTCGGTCCAATCATCATCCTGGTGGGCTCCGGTCCCTGGGGACTCAAAATCGCCTTAACTCTCTTACTCCTGGCGGGCTACAGCTACGTATTCCACATCTGGTCGCGGCAGGGATCAGGTCCCATCAGAAGA
>DATBMR010000144.1:0-8945 GCA_036554745.1 Binatia bacterium | reverse complement strand
TGGAATCCGCTGCTGCTATCACGGCTGGCTCTACGACACGAAGGGCCAGTGTCTGGAGCAGCCGGCGGAACCTGCCGATAGCACATTTAACAAGCGGGTGCAGCATCCGGCGTACAAAGCTCAAGAGATCGCCGGGTTTGTGTTTGCCTACATCGGCCCTGATCCCGCGCCTTTGTTGCCCAACTACGATCTGTTTCTCCGCGCGGATGGAGAGCGACATATCGGCGCTGGCCATGACTATTGCAACTGGCTCCAGCGCGCCGAGAATTCCGTCGATCAAACCCATCTGGTTTCGCTGCATGCGCCCGAGTATCCGCACATGGCCTTGAAGCGGCCCATTATCGGCTGGGAGCGGAAGCCGTACGGAGCAAAAATTTCGATGCACGTTCCGGGCGTGACCAAGCCGAAGTTCTCCCATTGGATTTTTCCTTCCCACACGCGGCATACGACTGCCAGAATCGGTCGCATCCCTGACCACGCGATTCGCTTTCGCGTGCCTGTGGATGATACAAACACGAAGACTTTTTGGCTGCGATTCTATCCTTACGGTGAGAATGACAAATGCAAGCCGCTCATGCTTAAAACTGTCGGATTCGAAAACGACCAGCCCGGAGTTTACGAACGTGTCGAGGACGGCTGGTGGGGGATTGCATCCGGGGATCAAGATCGGGTGGCGCAGGAGAGCCAGGGACTGATCTATGACCGAACAAGAGAGCATCTCGGCGCGTCGGACGAAGGCGTCATTATGTTGCGTGCGATGATCAAAGAATCCATCGATGCCGCGCTCCAAGGGAACGATCCGATTTGGACGCTTAGAGATCCGGCGCAAAATCGAAACATCGCCTTCGACGCGAGCATGCAAGAAATCGGAGCCTTGACTTGATCCAGGTTAAAAAAGCTCAAGATGGCTTAAGCCGGAGCGTTTAGAGCGAAGCGTCACCGCGCACGAAAACGCGGGAATTTTGGTCGTGCCTAGTCTGGACGTGTCAGTGGGCAGAATGATGGAGTGTCTGAACGAGCCGGAGAATCCAAAATCCACAATCAAAAATTCAAAATTTCGAGGTTCGGTCGATGCTTTCCACAGAAGAAAATGATTTTTTTACCCGCGTTGGTCCCGGGACACCTGCGGGTGAGATGCTGCGCCGTTATTGGCACCCGATCGCCTTTGTCGCGGAGCTAAAAAACCGGCCATTGAGGCGCACCGTGCTTGGCGAAGATCTGGTGCTGTTCCGCGATGATCAAGGCAGATACGGGGTGTTGCAGCTACGCTGCTCACACCGGGGGACCTCGCTGGAATTTGGCCATATCGAGGACGGCGGTTTGCGCTGTTGCTATCACGGCTGGCTCTATGACATCGACGGCAAGATTCTCGAGATGCCCGGCGAACCGGCCGACAGCACCTTTTGGCAGCGGCTGCGCCATCCCTCCTATAAAGTTCAAGAGCTGGGCGGCGTCCTGTTCGCCTATCTGGGCCCCGAACCGGCCACCCTCCTGCCGCGCTGGGATGTGCTCGTGCGCGAGGACGGCGTGCGCACCCGCCGCGCGCGCACGGTGAATTGTAACTTCTTTCAAATGATCGAAAACTCAGTGGACCAGAACCATCTCCGCTGGCTTCATCGCACCGCGACGACCGCGACCTGGGACGACGGCGAGATCAACCCTCAACCGTTCGAATACGGCGTGCTCAATACCTACACCCGGCGTGTCACGGACGGCAAGCGCTACGCCCACGTCAACTTCTTTGTTATGCCGACAATGAATAAAACCGGCAACGTGGAGGAAGGCCATCCCGGCGAACACCAGGCGAGCAGCTCGGGCGAAGTAATGCGCTGGCGGGTGCCCATCGACGATAGTCACACCATGCATTTCACGGTAGAGTTCGGCGCCGTAGTAGATGGCAAGCCGGTGGCGAGAATAATGAAAGATGAATCCGCGGCCGGCTTGGTGGAAAGCAAGCGGGGCGTTTACCGCTGGGACGAGTCGATCGGCTGGTTTGCCCGCGGCGACCAGGACCGCTTGGCGCAGGAGAGCCAGGGTACTATCTACGATCGCAGCAACGAACATCTCGCCTACACTGACCGCGGTGTTATTCTGTTGCGGCGCTTGTACAAAGAGTCGATCGAGGCGGTAAAAAACGGTGGCGATCCCATCGGCGTCGTACGCGATCCAGCAAAGAACGAATTGATTCGACTAACGCCCTATGAACAACGACTGGATTGACCGTTCAAGTCGTTCAAGCAGTTCAAAGCGTTCAAGCCGTTCCGGTCGGTATCCGTTCGGGAGGCAGTATGAATACCTGTAAGCGCATTGTGCTTTGGGCAATTTTGTTAACGCTGGTTTCGATTAGGTTAGGGCTCGCTGCGGATACGTTTGACCAACTGATCGCCGGGGCGAAGAAAGAGCCCGAGCTGACCTTCATTGCCGGGGCGCAGACCTTCGGAGGAGCAAAACCGCTCGCGGCGTTGGAGGCGGCGTTCAACAAACGGTTCGGCTTGAATGCGAAAATTCGTTTCGCCGCGGGGCCTGAAATGAACGCGATGGCCGCGCGTGTGATCACGGAGCAAAAAAGCGGTGCCAAGACATCCACCGACCTATATCATGGATCGCAGTCTCATTTTGCGTTGCTGCACAAGGAGAAAGCGTTGGAGCAAGTCGATTGGTCGGGGGTTTTTCCGTGGATCACCAAGCCCATGGAGATTTTTCCCCACGAAGGAGTGCTGGTCTTTACCTCTTTGCGTGGGATCATCTATAACTCCAAGCTCATTCCTAAAGAGAAAGCGCCAAAGACCTACGAAGATCTGGTGGATCCGAAACTGAGCGTAACCTGGACAAAGAAACTGGCGATTCCTCCCTACGTTTCCTGGCTGGTGGAGCTGTCGATGATCTGGAGCGAAGCGAAAGTCAAGGATTTTACCCGTAAGCTGGTGGCGCTTAGCGGTGGCCGGCTGCGTTACAGCGAGGAAGAGCGGGTGGTGAGCGGCGAGTTTCCGATCGCCGCCAACATGGGCGGCGCGGTCGAGCAGATGTGGCAATGGCAAGCCAAAGGCGCGCCGCTCGTAGCGGTCATGGCGTCGAATCCCGTGCTGCCTTCATACTTTCAACTTGGTGTACCGAAAAATTCGGCCCATCCGAATCTGGCAAAATTGTTTGTCGCCTTCATGGCGTCGCCGGAAGCACAGGGAATCATCGACAAGCTCGACTTTCGCTCTTCGCACCTGGTGGAAGGGACGAGAATGGCCAAATATCTGCGCAGCAATCCGATCAAACTTCAGGAGGCGAAGGATTCCATCGCTTTTTATCTGCAGGGCGAGGACAGCGGGCTCGAGTTCAAGGAAGAGCTCGCAAAGATGCTCAAACAATGAGAACAGTTTGGCCGGTAATGCAACTAGCTCGGCAAGACGTTGAATGTCTGAACGAATTTCAAAGAGGAAATCATGTTATCGAAAGAAGAAAATGAGCTGCTCACCCGGGTCGGGCGCGGCACACCGGCCGGAGAGATGCTGAGGCGTTATTGGTGGCCGGTGGCGTTCAGCGAAGACGTGAAGCCGAAAGGAAGGCCCATCAAGGTGAAGTTGCTGGCTGAAGATTTCGTATTGTTCCGTGACGCCAGCGGCAGCTTCGGTCTGCTTGAGCTTCATTGCTCCCACCGCGGCACGTCGCTGGAATTCGGCAGAGTCGAAGAAAACGGTATCCGGTGCTGCTATCACGGCTGGCTGTATGACCGGACCGGCAAATGCCTGGAACAGCCGGCTGAACCGGAAGACAGCACGTTCAAAGATCGTATTCAACATCCCGCATTTCGTGCTCAGGAAGCCGGCGGTCTTGTGTTCGCGTACATCGGCCCGCAACCGGCACCGTTGCTGCCCAGTTACGACTTGCTCGTGAGAAACGATGGCTGTCGGGTCGTCGGCGGCGGCGAGGAGTTCTGTAATTGGCTGCAGCGCGCCGAGAATTCTTCAGACGGCGCGCATTCCATTGCTCTGCACGCGGCCGGTTACCCTAATATGGCGATGAAGCGGCCAACGATTAAATGGGAGCCGACCTCAGTGGGCATTAAAGAAACCACATGGGTTGAGGGGGTCACGAAGCCGAGAATCTCCCATTTCGTGTTCCCCTCGCATGTGCGTCACTCCGCCGCCCGGGTTGGCGAACAACCGCGACAAGTGATGCGTTTCCGCGTGCCCACGGACGATACGACCACGACGACTTTTTGGATCGACTTTTATCCCGACAAAGATGGGCAGCCGATTCGCCCGCATCCGCTGACAACGAAAGGATTCAAGAAGGACCAGCCCGGCGTCTATGAGCGCGTACCCGATGGCTGGTGGAACTTGCCGAACCGCGAGCAAGACCGCGTTGCTCAAGAAACTCAGGGCGCCATTGCCGATCGCACCAAGGAACATCTGGCAACGTCCGATCAAGGCATCCTACTGTTACGTAAAATGATTCGTGATGCCATCGATACGGTGGCTCAAGGCCAAGATCCCATCGGCGTTTTTCGAGGCGATGCGCGACCGATTACTTTCGACTCCAGCCGGGACGCGGTTGAGGCTTTGAGTTAGACAAAATTCATTGCGCAGCAGGTACGTTGGGAGGCCCGTGGTTTCGGCTTAGCAATCGGTGATGCTCCGGCATCGCCGCTGAGAAAATGCAAATAAATTTCCGCGTGCGCGAAGTGTTCGGAGAGACGATCGTGTTTGGAAGGTCTTGCAGCCGGAGAAAGAAATAATGCGTAAAACCATTGTCACGTTAGGTGCATGTTTGGCGATTATCATCGGCGCGTATCCGCTAGGAGCGCAGACGCTCGAACAACTGGTTGCAGGCGCAAAAAAAGAAGGCGAAGTCACCCTGGTCGCAAGCGCCTCGACCTTCGGCGCAAAGAAAGGTTTTGCCGAATTGGAAGCCGGGTTCAACAAGAGATTCGGGCTCAAACACAAGGTTAACCTCGCGCCCGGGCCGAGCTTTCCGCAGGTGGCTGCGCGGGTTTTGACCGAGCTGAAGTCAGGGGCGAAATCCTCAACGGACTTGTATCTCGGATCGGATGGCACCATGAGCGACATGCATCGCGAGAAAGCGTTGCAGAAGATCAACTGGTCGGGCGTGTTCCCCTGGGTGACCAAAGAGATGGAAATTGTCCCCCAGGAAACCTTGCTGGTTTATGCGTCGTTTCACGGGATCATTTACAATTCCAATTCGATTCCCAAGGACAGGGCGCCGAAGAGTTATGAAGATCTGATCGATCCGGCGCTGAGCCCGATGTGGGCTGGAAAACTCGCTATCCCCGCTTACATTCATTGGCTGGTCCGGGTGTCGGGATATTGGGGAAAGGAAAAAGTGCTGTCCTACGCGCGCAAGCTGGCTCCGCTCGTGGGCGGAAGGCTGCGGCAGGGCGAAGAGGAGCGCATCGTCAGCGGCGAGTTTCCGATCATGGCAAGCACCGGCGGCGCTTTGGAGGCGATGTGGAAGTGGCAGGCCAAAGGCGCGCCGCTGGTGGGGTTGGCGGGATCGACGCCGGCAACTTCGTCCTATTATCAGCTTGGGGTGCCGCGAAACTCCGCGCATCCGGATTCCGCGAAGCTGTTCGTCGCTTTCATGACTACCAGAGAGGCTCAAGCGGTTATCGAGAAATATGACTGGCGTTCCTCGTACCTCGTCGATGGTACGCTCATGGCGAAATACGTGAAGGAACACAAGATCAAGCTTCAGACGCCGGCTGAGCTCACCGAATTGTTTATGAAAGACGACAGCGCATTCGAGGATGAACTTACCAAAATACTGCTGAAATAGGCGCCCGCGGGCGCCGTTCGACTTTCAAAGTTCACGTTCTCGGGAGGGGTGCGTTGTAGTTTGTAGAAGGATCGCGATCGTTGAACATGAACCTTGAACTTTCGAACTAATCCTGATGAGTGTCATTGAAAGCGGGCAAATTTTGCGGCGGCGGTCGTCTTCGATCGACTGGTCGCAGGCAGCGATTCTAAGTGTGGCCGCCGTAGCTTCGGTCGCCATCATCGGTTTGCTCGCTACGATCGTGTGGATGAGCTTTCGGACTGGCGTTCCAGGTCAGCCTTCGCCCTATACGCTGAGCAACTACACCGTTTTGCTCGCCGATCCCTATAATTACCGCGTAATGGTGACGACTCTCATTTTTTCGGCGGTCACCATCGCAGTGGCAATCCCTCTCGGCTTTCTGTTCGCCTGGTTCATCGAACGCACCGACATTCGGTATAAAGCTTTTGCCATGAGCTTGTTGAGCATCGGGATTCTCTTCCCGACATTTCTCAAGGCGATGGGATGGGTCTTTCTCTGCCATCCGCGGATCGGCGTCATCAATGCCTTTTTGATGCAGTTGTTTGATCTTAAGAGCGCTCCGCTCAATGTGGCAAGCGTGGGCGGCATCGGGTTTGTACAGGGATTGACTCTCACACCGCTTGCCTACGTCATGATTTCGGCAGCACTGCGCAGCATGAATCCGGCCTTGGTAGAAGCCGCCAACGTGCACGGCGTCAGCAAGTTCAAAACGCTAGTCGGCGTCGAACTCCCGCTCATCTGGCCTGCATTGTTTTCGGCGGTCATCTGGATGTTCACGGTCGCAATCGCCGCCTTCGATGTTCCGGGCGTCATCGGCATGGCCAACAACATTTTTACGTTCAGCACGGCCGTCTACTTCATGATCAATCCCAACGAAGGACTGCCGCGTTACGGGCTCAGCGGTGCCTATGGCACACTCATGGTGATCTTCTCCCTGGTTCTGATGATTCCCTACTTCGTCGCGCTCAAGCAAAGTCATCGCTATCAGATTATTTCGGGAAAATCGTACCAGTCGCGACCGGTCGAATTGGGGCGTTGGTGGTTGGTTGGTTGGGGGCTGCTCGGGCTCTATTTCACTTTGGCATTCGTACTGCCGCTGGCCGCGATCTTCTGGGTTTCGCTTTTGCCTTACGTCCAAGTTCCCTCGCGCCAGGCGCTGACGTCGATATCTTTTGAGCGGTACAGCGCGCTGGCGCTGGATAGCGGACTCTTACAGGCCGGCCTCAACACATTGTTGCTCATGGTGCTGGTGCCGACCACGATCTTGATCATTTGTGTCGCGATTTCTTGGATTGTCACGCGCTCGCGGCTGCGTTGGCGGGTGGCGTTGGATGCTGTCGCATTTCTCCCCCACCCCGTTCCCAATTTGCTTTTTGCGTTGGCGATTGCCTACTTCGCTCTCTTAATATCCAATGTCGTGCCGCTCTACGGCACGATCTACGTGCTCATGGCGGTGTACGTTGTCTGCTGGGTGAGCTTCGGCACACGGGTGCTGAACAACAGCATGATCCAGCTGCATCGTGAGTTGGAGGAAGCGGCGCAGATTGGCGGCGTTTCGACGCTGCGGATCCTCGCCAAAGTGATCGTGCCGCTGATTCGCCCCGGCTTGGCGTACGCCTGGATCTGGACGTCGCTATCGGCCTATCGCGAGTTGACCATGGCGGTATTTCTCGCCTCGCCCAAAAGCCAGGTGCTTTCAACTTACATATGGGGGCAATGGCACGGCGGCGGATTAGGCGATGCCGCCGCTATCGCCATCATCATGATGACAGTGATGGCGCCGCTCGTGACGGCGTTTTGGGTCTACGCTCGGCGTCTCCAACATGTGGAATCGGCAGCATAGTAGATCGGACTTCTGTGCACGCTGCGCCGCTTAACAA
Source organism: Binatia bacterium (assembly GCA_036554745.1). Taxonomy (GTDB): domain Bacteria; phylum Desulfobacterota; class Binatia; order UBA9968; family UBA9968; genus DP-20. The sequence goes on along the minus strand of DATBMR010000144.1, from coordinate 1,257 downwards.
ATTATGATCGCTATTCGTTCAATCACGAAGATTTTCAAAACTGGCGGTGAGGCGGTTCGCGCGGTCGATGCAGTCGATCTTCGGGTCAATGAGAAGGAATTTTTTGTTCTGCTCGGGCTCAGCGGTTCAGGCAAGACAACGTTGCTACGATGCGTCGCGGGCCTCGAAAAACCTGAGGCTGGAGAAATCAAGCTCGGGGAAGAAATCGTCAGCGCGCCGGAACGCGGCATTTTCCTCCGTCCGGAAGATCGGGCGCTCGGCATGGTTTTTCAATCCTATGCAGTGTGGCCGCACATGACTGTGTTCGACAACGTCGCCTTTCCTCTCACGAACGGAAAGCGGCGTCTTTCAAGAAGGGTTGTCAAAGATCGAGTCATGGGCGCATTGGATTTGGTTCAGCTCACGGCATTCGCCGATCGTCCTGTGCCTTTTTTAAGCGGCGGCCAGCAGCAAAGGGTCGCACTGGCCCGCGCTCTGGCGGTTGAGCCGAAAGTTCTCCTTATGGACGAACCGCTGAGCAACCTGGACGCGCGGCTGCGGGAAGAAGTTCGCGACGAAATCAGAAGCTTGGCCAAGAAGCTTGGCATCACGGTGCTTTACGTGACCCACGATCAAGTGGAGGCGATGGCGCTGGCGGATCGAATCGCCGTGATGAGTAATGGCAAGATCTTGCAAATCGGCAACGCCCAAGAACTCTATCACGCGCCGGCTAGCCGTAGCGTCGGCGGGTTTCTGGGGGCGATGAACGAACTTGCGGCCGTGGTTCGCGACGATCGCTCGGTGAAGATCGAATGGGGAGTGCTTCACTGCGCGTTACCCGCGGGAGTTTCTAAGAACGTCATCGTCGCGATTCGACCCGAAGACATATTGCTCGCCTGCGAACCGAGCGGCCAAAACAACGAGATTTCCGCTGAACTAATCTCCAGGCTCTTCCTCGGCGACGTCACGCTCTATCACTTGTCCGCTCATGGGGTCAAACTGCGAGCGAAGACGGCGGGAGTAAACCAGCAGCTCAAGCCCGGAAGCAATGTTTACGTCCGGCTACCGCCGGAGAGACTCAAAGTCTTTCCGGCGTAAACCAGAGAAATAATAGCGGAGGAATATATCTGCGACCGCGTCAGTGATTGTCCGCCGCTTTAGTCGCAGCAGTGTACTCGGGGGTTCCCTTCGCCGGAATCGTCCAGAAGTACACAGTGCTCCCGTTGGCTTTCAGCGTTTCCTGCGGTTTCCAGCTCCCCATGTCGAAAGCGTGGGAGA
>DATBMR010000097.1:0-21384 GCA_036554745.1 Binatia bacterium | reverse complement strand
TTCTCCCATAGGGAACGAAGTCAGATAACCCGTGACGAGCTGGCTTGTATCTGACTTCTTTGTTTCTCCATTGATTTCGTCATGCAGTTAGCGGCTCTCGCAAAAAGCATCACCGCATGCGAGCTGATCGTGGCATCCCGGCCGTGCTTCTCATCGAGCACTGTGAGCGCACGTGCTCGACTTATTCCAAGATTTTTGACGACCGCTAATAGAGATTTTCCATTTCGGGGAGTAAAGCTCCTGCTGCGTTGATCCACCAGCGCGCAGTTTGCCTAATTTATATTATTACGGATATTGCTGATTTTTGACTTTTTTAGCTCTGCGAGCCGCTGTATGTCCGCGTCATTACGTTGGGAACAAATTGTTGGAGGAGTTCTCTGGCATCGCCCGACGAATACAGTTATCGCGCGGGTAACTCAATAAGAATAGCTACGGAGCTGAACCCCTTTCGTGAAAGTCTTGAGAGATTTCTCCTTTACTAATGAGTGCGTTATTTAGAGACCATGCGGCTGCGTTACGACCGCGGGCCGACCCTTCCAATCGCGGTCAATGGGTCTGTGCCTTGATGGGCCACCGCCCATCCTCTCCGTGGTGACAATAACCTAGCGGCTGGGCCTGAAAGTGATCGTTCCGCTCCTATGCCCGCGATCTCCAGGGCTCGGCCATCGGTCGCTTCGTGGTTACTTAATTGTGGACTCCTTAGTAACCATAATCTGAGAAGGAAAGCGTAGACGGAGATCAGCCCTCTTCTCGGCGAAGCCGCACCCGAAGGATGGGGGGCCTGGCGGCGAGCCTGCAGTGCTAGATAGCGTGATGAATCGCGCCGGCCGAAACCGCTAGCGCCAATTTGCGTCGGCGGGAATCACGTTCCTGGCGAAGCGACGCTCGGGCGGCGCAGCGAGCAGGGGCTGGCTTTTCTCGAAGTAGAGTTTGAAGTGAGCCGTTTGGCGATGCGCTTCGAGCGCGGCTTCATCGCGATACACCTCGTAGAAATAGAACCGCGCCGGATCGTCCCGGTCCGCCAGCACATCAAAACGAAGACAGCCCGGCTCGTCCTTTTCCGAATGCTCGGCGTCGTGGCGGACGATCTGCAAAAACTCTGCAACGTGTTCGGGTTTGACTTGAACCGTGACGTGTAAAACCACCATGTTTGTTTCTCCATGACCGGCGGTATTCGCCGAGGTGAAGCGAACTAATATTCTTAAGCTACGTTTCTCGGTCGGGGCGAAATACGGCAAAAACTTTATTGGAGTTCGTGATCCATGATTCCAAAAACACGGCTTCGTCGGGTTTTCGTTGGAGCTCGCACATGGCGCCGGCGAGGCAGAACCAGTTCAGCAATTCATGATGGCCGCGGCTCTCCGCTTGTTCGAGCGTTGTATTGCGCCAGGTTTCCCAGTCACCCGTACGAAGCGCCTGGTAATAGCGCTTGTCCGACTCCACGTCGGGATACATGCGGCCATGCTTGGCCGTCAAAAAGGAGTGGGACCAGCTCGAGGAAGCGATGAGCGCAACTTTCCATGGGCTTGCGGCTAAAGCGCGCGCGCTGGCGGCGCCGATCTGAAAGCAGCGCCAGGGCTGGGGGCCCGGGGGATCGTCCTCGCCTTCATCCAGACGCCGTCCGACCGTGGGCGTCGGCGGCACACCCTCAGAGCCGGTCAGATGCCGGCCGTAGGCGTTTACGGTAAACGGCACGATCGGATAGTGAAAACCTTGTCGATCCCAATCGAGATAGAGGACCGAATTCAAGAATGCGTGTCCCAATTGATCATGTAGTGGCTTGTACGCATAGGCGACATCGAACCCTAGATTGAGCAATGCCGCCGCCAAAAACTTGCCGCTGGCCCGATGGCCGCGCACGGTGAAAGTTTTTTCCTTGGGCTCGCCCCAAGCGTTGATGCCACGGCGGTTGTGTAGCCATGGTTGCACGGTTACTTCGTCATAGGCGAGTATGGAGAACGCCGGTACGCAGTCTTCACGATGGTTCTCGAATTGATCATCGCCCCAAATCACGCAAAGATCGGGTTGGAACTCATCGAGCGCGCGCCGCGCGCGGCGAAACCCTTCGATCATTGCTTGGCGGTGGGCATCGGAATGCGCCTGGCCGTCATCGGTGCTCCACTCACGGCGCATCGGGTCCGGCCAATTTTCCACCGACCGCAACCGCTCCGGCAATGCCGGATCCGCTAAGCACAGCTTGATGCGACGGGATAAGTTGCCGGGCGCCGAGAGGCCTGGATAATGCGTGATTCCGAGGCCGAGTATCTTTCCCATGAAATATTCCTATAGTGCCGCCGGGAGCAGAGTGTCAACGGCTGCGGCAGCGATTGACAGGCAGCGGGACAGCTCGTTAGATTCGTTGAGGCGCCAAAAGGTGAGCGCAGCACGGAGGTAAAGAAATGTCGGATGCCAAGATCGAAAGCGGAAGTTCGGCGCAGAGCGCATATCAAAAATTGCTCGAAGAGCTGCCGCGCACCGGGCCGAGGACCAGGGCGGGGGAGATGCTGAGGCGCTACTGGCACCCGGTCTGTTTGTCGGCGAATCTGAAGGATATTCCGATTGCCGTGAGGATGTTGTCGGAAGATCTGGTGGCGTTTCGTGACGGCCAAGGCCGGCCGGGTTTACTGGGCATCCACTGTCCGCACAGGCTCGCGTCATTGGAGTACGGGCAAGTGCGCGAACACGGTCTCATGTGCTCTTATCACGGCTGGAAATTCGACGTGCGCGGCCGTTGCATCGAGCAGCCTCTGGAGCCGCGCGACAGCGAGCTCAAAAACAACATCCGCCATTTATGGTATCCAGTCGAAGAATGGGGTGGAGTAGTGTGGACCTACATGGGGACGGAGAAGGAGAATCCGCCGCCCCTGCCCAAAATCGACGTGCTTGCACGCACCGACGGTGAAGTGCGTATCGCCGACGGCGACGTCCGCAACTACAATTATCTTAACTGGATGGAAAATTTCGCCGACATGGGTCATGCCGTGATCCTCCACGGTTTGGAAGTTCGAGACATACCGCCGGAGCTGAAGCCGTACAACGATGACAGCATCAAGAATTGGCTGCCGTTGCCGCTCGAACACGTCGAAACCGAATATGGCATGAAGACCGTTTCGGTGCTCGACACCGGTGATCCGGAGATAAAATTCGTCAATACCTGGAGCATCGCGATGCCGATCCACTGGCGATTTTCCGGCATTCGCTCGGGGTTTCCACCCGATTTCACCGACGAGCGCCAGGAGGGCGGTGGCATGATCCGGATCATCGATGATACCCACTTCGAGCTCTTTCGCTACAACCTTATCCGCAAGGGGAATTTCACAGGCGCTTGGGTATTTGGCCTGCCGCAAGGTTTGCAAGGCACGGTTGAGAAAAGACCGTACGACAAACGGAAATATTCGGGCTGGGAGGGTGTTCCAGCGCTCGAAGATTTAGTCTTGCAAGAATCTCAAGGCGAAATTCCCGACCGTCGGCTCGAACATCTGGCGAGCTCCGACCGCGGTGTCATCATGATGCGACGTATTTGGCACAAGGCGATGGACGATGTCGCACACGGCAAGGATCCCAAAGGCGTCGTACGCGAGGATAAGCAAATGCTCGAGGTCGACACTTTTCACGGTCATATCAACATCAACGAGCTTAAGATCGGCCCGGAGAATATGCCGTCTTCGGCGGGCGGAAGAGGGCTGATTCGCGATTCTCAGGGCCGGCTGGTTTTCGCGTAACCCATAAACATTCCTATTTTCCCAGCGGAGCGCAGCCGGCTTTGTCGCAAACATCCGGGAAGAGTTTAATCACACGCGCGAAAGCGGAAGGGGAAATTTCCCCCGTTATGCGCGAACTGAGCGGGTACATCGCGACCGCGCTGCGCAAGGCGCTCCCTGCCGGCGTGGTGGAAAAAACCAAGCACCATATCCTCGATACCGTAGCCGCGATGGTTTCGGGGTCGCGTTTGGCGGCCGGCAGGAAGGCGATCGGCTACGTGAGCACGCTGGGAGGCAAACCAGAGTCGTGCGTGGTCGGCAGCAAGATCGTGACCGCCGCTGTCAACGCCGCTTTGGCCAACGGCATGCTCGCCCATGCCGACGAAACGGATGACTCGCACGCGCCTTCGCAGACCCATCCAGGCTGTGGCATCGTGCCGGCGGCATTGGCCATGGCCGAGCGCGAACGGCGCAACGGCAGGGCACTGCTCCGCGCAGTTACGCTCGGCTACGACGTCGGCTGTCGTTTGACGCAAGCGCTCGATGCGCTTCGGTTCCGTGAGGACGGCCATTCGACGCACAGCTTTGGACCGATGTTTGGAGCGGCAGCGGCTGCCGGGGCGCTGGCCGGTCTGCGCGAACGTCAGGTGCGTTATCTACTTTCTTTTACGGCGCAACAGGCCTCTGGCGTCTCGTGTTGGATGCGCGACCGAGACCACATCGAAAAAGCGTTCGACTTCGGTGGCATGCCAGCGCGGAACGGGGTCGCGGCCGCGACTATGGTGCGCCACGGTTTCACCGGGGTTGACGACGTATTTGCCGGTGAGCGGAGCTTCTTTGTCGCCTACGGCCGAAAGCCGGACCCCACAGTCCTAACCCGCGGGCTCGGTGTCGAGTTCGAAATCATGAACACCAATATCAAACGGTGGTCGGTGGGCTCGCCGATCCAGGCTGCGCTCGATTCCCTGCGCGATCTGATTCAGGAGCATAAAATCAAACCGGAAGAGGTCGACCGCGTCATCGTCCGGGTGTCGCATCAGGGTGCCAACACGGTGGATAATCGAGCTGTGCCGGATATTTGTATGCAGCATATCTGCGCGGTCATGTTGATCGACGGAACCTTGACCTTCGCTTCCGCGCACGACCAAAAGCGCATGCGCGATCAACGGGTGCTGGCGCTGCGCAGCCGCATTGAGCTGCGCGGCGATGATGCGCTGTCGGCAGTCATGCCGCGGCGGGAAGCGATTGTCGAAGTCGTGTTGCGTGACGGTCGCGCGCTCCGCCGACACACCAAGGCTGTGCGCGGCACCGCGGACAATCCGATGCAGCGTGCAGAGGTCGATGAAAAGTGCTTTGAGCTGATGGCCCCGGTACTTGGCAAGGCGCGAGCGCGCAAACTCTGCGACGCCGTCTGGAAGCTTGACAAAATTCCCGACGCGCGCAGCCTCCGGCCGCTGCTGCGCGCCTGAGAGCGCGGCAACCTGCGCTGCTTCTGCCTTGGGCAGTTCGCGGGCACGCTATTCTCCTGATGGAGCCGGCGGGCTACTCAGGGCGTCAGAACGACTTTGATGCAGTCTTCTTGCTTGTTAAGAAACAGCTCATAGCCTTTCGGCGCGTCTTGCAGAGCCATGCGGTGGGTGATCACGAAGCTTGGATCAATCTCGTCATTCTGAATTTTTTCTAACAGCGGCTGCATGTAACGCTGAACGTGGGTTTGGCCGGTTTTAAGCGTGAGCGCCTTGTTCATGAAGGAACCGAGCGGAATTTTGTCATCGATGCCGCCGTAAACTCCGGGCACCGACACCGTGCCGCCCTTGCGACAAGCCATGATCGCCTGGCGAAAGACATAGGGGCGATCGCTTTCCAGCATCATCGACTGTTTGACGCGATCGTAGGCGCCTATGGGTCCGGGCATATGCGCTTCCATGCCGACGGCGTCGATACAGGCATCTGGACCGAGCCCGCCGGTCATCTCCATCAACGCGTCGTAAACGTCCGCCTCTTCATAATTGATCGTTTCCGTGGCGCCTGCCTTGTCGCGCGCCATGCGGAGCCGCTCGGGAAAGCGATCAATGGCGATGACTCGTTCAGCGCCGAGCAGCTTGGCGCTGGCGATTGCGAATTGACCCACCGGACCACACCCCCAGACCGCGATTGTATCGCCTTCCTGGATGTCGCAGTTGTCGGCAGCCATGTACCCGGTGGGAAATATGTCGGAAAGAAACAGCACTTTTTCGTCAGGCACGCCCTGTGGAATTTTGATCGTGCCGACGTCGGCAAACGGCACGCGCGCATACTGCGCCTGGCCGCCGGCAAAACCGCCGAGCATATGCGAATAGCCGTACAGGCCGGCCGGTGAATGGCCGAACATCTTTTCAGCCAACGGCGCATTGGGATTAGAGTTCTCGCATAGCGAGAACAAGTTCCTCGCACAGAAAAAGCAGCTGCCGCAAGAGATTGGAAACGCGACCACGACCCGATCGCCGGTCTGCAACTTTTTAACGTCGGCACCGCATTCGACGATCTCACCCATGAATTCATGACCCAGAATGTCGCCCGCCTCCATGGTTGGGATGAGGCCGTTGTACAGATGCAGATCCGAACCGCAGATCGCGGTTCGGGTGATCCGAACCACCGCATCGCGGCGATTGATGATTTTCGGATCCGCAACCTCTTCGACGCGAACATCGTGCTTGCCATACCAACAGTTAGCCTTCATCGTACCTCCTCGAGCCATTCAAAAGGCGGCGGCAAGACGTCGTCCCGCGTGGTCGTATTTCCAAGACGTACTCCGGGCGCGTCCGGCAGGCTGGCCTTGAGTGGTGACGACCTCGCCGGCTTCTATGATCTGCTTGAAGCGGCGGAGGTCGTCTTTCAGCTGGATCTTAGGTTCTTCACCCAGAAGTTTTGCGATCGTGGCGCCGATAACTCCTCCCGGCGGGCGGTAATTCAGTTCCACAAACACAAGAGTACCCCGACCTCCCGGCGCGGTGCCAAATTTCACGTAGCCCGAGTTATCAACGGTCGAGCCTGCAATCGACCGCCAAGCGATGAACTCATTGGCCCGCTCCTCGGTTACTTCAGCCTCCCATGAAATGCGCTTGCCGCCCGGACCTTTCGCAACCCAGCGCGAGCGCTTGTCGTCGGTAGCCTCAACGGATTCGAGATGTTCCATGACTCGCGGGAGGTTTTTAAAGTCGCGCCAGAATCGATAGATCTCCTCGCTCGGGCGGCTGATCAGAACGCTGCTGGTGACTCGGATCGGTTCATCTTCTTCGATTTGATTCGCCACACGCGTGAGTTCCTGGCCGGCCTTGAAGTCCAATACTGTGACCCCGGTCACTGCGGCCGCCGCCGCCGCGATTCTCCGCTTATTCGCAGTTGGCGCCGCGGCAGCCTTGCCCAACACGGCGAGGTCGATGATATCGCCAACGACTCTCGACCAGATCCAGCCGACCGGTTTGCGTCGGCTTAGAATACCTACCCCATGCGCGATCTCGCGAACGCCGAGGGCCCACACGAGCCCTCGATTGCCGTTCATGCCGGCTAGCCGGGCCACCATTCTTGGAGCGGCGACCTCAGCGACGCCCAAACCTATGCTGAACCAACCGAGAGCGCGCGCGAACCGCTGTGCATGCACAACCTCGGCCCCATCGTGGCGCCAATCCCTACCTTGGTATGCCCGCCAAAAGCGGCGATCGTTGCGGCGATACCCTTGACCCTGAGACGGCATGAGATCTGATGCCTGCTCTCTGCCACGGACATCTTGCTCGCGAACATCCGATGTCGGCATTGTTTTCCCCCAGTGGTTGACGAACTGCAAAGAGCCCAAATGATCTTTGCTTCAGAAAAAAAGAGAGTCTCTGATACGTGCTTACGCAGTTTCCGCAATCCCCGTGCCAGACGGTTGATTTTTGTCGCGGCCAGAATTCTTCAGAAGAACCCGATGTACAAATGTTCTGCGTCTACGGAAAAGTCCAAATCGAGTGTCCCTCGCCTTGTAGTAATGGAACTGTCGCAGGCAGTGCAACGAACTTAGGACAAGTCCGCTGACGATCTTTATCGCTTATGGGACGAGGCTTGGAATGGCCCTCAAAACGATCGGCAGGACTCAGACCGGCCGGCGCGAGCAATAACGGGCTGGAAACTTTCTGCTAATTGCGGTATCGAAGCGAGGCGGAGCCTCAGTTTTAGCAGGCATGTAAAATCTTCTGGAAAAAATGGAGTGAAATTATGAAGCAGATTGTCTCTTTGATCACAATGTTCGTCATTGCGTGCGCTGGAGCGCCGCTGCACCCGGGCCATCTCTATGCCGCCGCCGTGCAATCGCCCGAGGCGCTCTTTGCCGAGTTAGCGAAGTTGAAACCGGACGAGCGCGCGAAGCGGCTCGAAGAAGGCGCGCGCAAGGAAGGAAAGCTCAATTTCATTCACACGTTCAGAGGCAAGCTGGCGCGTGACCACGTCCGCTTGTTCGAAAAGCGTTATTCGTTCGTCAAAGTCGAAATGGCCGACATGGGTTCCCAAGATGCAGCGGAACGATTCATCGGCGAGGAAACCGCCAAGCGCCATCTCACGGACATTATCAGCCTTGCGGTTCCCGACATGCCGGTGATTCTGAAACAGGACCTGGTCGCCAACTATCCAACGCCGGCGGTTCAACGGGTACCTAAGCAGTTTCAGGGTTTTCTGGATAAGGAAAACCGCTGGCTGCCGTGGTACTGGAGCGAGCACGGCATCTCCTACAACACGGATTTGATTCCTCCGGACAAGGCGCCGAAATCCTGGCAGGATCTTTGTAATCCGGCTTACAAAGGCAAGGTGTCCTTTGATCCGCCCGAGACGCGCTTCATGGTGGGGCTCTATGTGATGATGGGAGAGGAAAAATTCCAATCGTGGCTAAAATGCATGGGGCAAAACCAACCGATCATTCAGCGTGGCCACACGCAGCGGATGAATCTCATGCTCGCCGGAGATCATGCGATCCAGGGGGACAACTTTCTATACGTCGGTGCCGAAGCCAAGAAAAAGGATCCCAAAACGCCTTACGCGATTGTGTACTCCGCGCCGATTCTCGGCTACGCGGGGGCGATCGTCACGAACAAGAATACGCAGCATCCCTACGCTTCGGCCCTCTTCAGCGATTGGACGCTGTCGGACGAAAGCCAGAAATACATCGCCGACGAATTCCGCGGACCGCTGATCGGCAAGCATCCTTATTTGCCCGACAACGTGAACGTCGTCACTTTCGGCACCGTCAGCGACGAGATCGTCAAGCGCTTGCACGGCTATTGGGATCAGTACATCGGCAAGAAGAAATAGCGCGAACCGTTCGAGCGCCCGGCGGACATGGGAATTGGCGTTTCAGGGGTGAGGCGCCAGATTGCGCCCGATGGTGGCAAGCTGGCCCTGGCACTCGTTCTTCTCATCCTCGCTTACCAGGTTCTCATCCCGCTGCTAATGGTGCTATGGACAAGCTTCAAGATCGAACGCCCCGGTGAGGCGGGGTTTTTCGATCTAAGTTTTTCTTTAGACAATTACGTTCGAGCCTTCGGCTCAAAAAGTTTTTGGCAAGCCACTTGGAATACGCTCTGCTTCGCTTCGGCCTCCACCGGGCTCGCGTTCGGGCTCGGTACGTTCCTCGCCTGGGTCGTCCATCGAACTGACACGCCTTTCGCACGGTTGATCGGCGTCATTACCCTCGGCCGCATCATCATTCCGGGTATCTTGATCACGGTCTCCTGGATTCTCTTGGCCAGCCCAAACATCGGCGTGCTTAACCACGTCTTGGAAGCGGTCACAGGAATCAGCGGAATCCTGAATGTCTACTCGTTTTGGGGCATGGTTTGGGTCCATTCCCTGGAGATGACACCGTTGGCGTATCTGCTTCTGTCGGCCGCGCTTCAGTCGATGGATCCGCGTCTCGAAGAGGCGTCGGCCGCCGCCGGTGCGGGGCACTGGTCGACGTTGCGAAGAATTTCTTTGCCGTTGATGCTGCCGGCGGTCGGCGCGGCAGTCATGCTGCTACTGATCTATACGATCGAGACTTTCGAAGTTCCGCTACTGCTCGGCGGACGCGCCCAGGTCAGAGTCTACACCACCGAAATCTACTTCAACACGGCTAGAACGCCGACGGATTGGGGTCTCTCGGGTGCTTATTCTGTTGCGATCCTGATTCTGTGCGCGGTTTGTCTCGCCGTCTATTTTCGGCTCGTGCGCCACGGTGAGCGCTATCAGACGGTAACCGGCAAAGATTTCCGGCCGCGGCGCGTCCGCCTCGGTGGCTGGCGCTATCTAACCTGCGTGCTGAGTCTGTTACTGGTGTTTATGATCACCGGCCTGCCTTTCCTAGTGATGCTCTATGCCTCACTTCTTCAGCGCTATCAGGCCCCTTCTTTCGAGATATTTCAGAGCATGAGTTTAGAAAATTATTACGAAATAGTGCGCGATCCCGTTTATTCGTTGGATCCCATGTGGAACAGCACATTGGTGGGCCTTGGGTCGGCAACCGCGGTCATGCTGCTGGTTTCAGTGATGAGCTATTTCGTGCACAAGACGCGATTGCGTGGCCGTAAGCTGATCGACTTTTTCGGTTTTGCGCCGATCGCCATGCCCAGCGTTGTGCTAGGCACGGCGTTCCTGTGGTTCTATCTACTGGTTCCCTTGCCCGTGCTCGGAACGCTGACGATTATTTGTCTGGCCTACGTCACCCGGTACATGGCCGTGGCGCTGCGATTTGTCTCGACCTCGATGTTGCAAATTCACACCGAATTGGAAGAGGCGGGTGCGGTGGCGGGAGGGGGGTGGTGGGACAATTTCCGGCGCATCTATCTCCCGCTCCTGCGCCCCGGGCTCATGGCCGGTTGGTTCTGGGTGATGGTGCACGCCTACCGCGAGCTCACCATCGCGCTCATGCTGGCGCGATCGCGCAACCGAACCACGGCGGTGGTCATCTACGATCTTTGGGAAAACGGCTCTTTTCCAGAGCTGAGTGCCTTTGGTGTGCTTATTTTTGCGCTGTTAATCGTTCTCGTGTTGCTCGGTCAAGCGGTCGGTAAACGATTCGGTGTCCAGGAACAGGTGTAGCGAGGCGAACGGCCGGTGGGCCGGCTAGCCGGCGCCGCTCCCCTCGTAGTGCTTTCGCGCCCAGGCGGCGATATCGCCGCGCCGGGCGAACCAAACGTCCTTGTGACTCTTGGCGTAGGCGATGATTTGTTCAAAAGTATCGATGGCAGGGATGCGCGCGCTTAGGTAGGCGTGAGTGATGACGTTCATCATCGTCGGATTGGACGCCCCGATTTGATAACGATAGTCGAACTCGTCCTTAAATTTTTGGAAAAAATCGTGGCGCGTGCCTGCTTCCTCCATCCGATGGTCATTGATCGTATATTGGTGCGGAATCATGATCAGCAATTTGTCGCCGATATACCGAGGATACGGCATTTCATCGTCGTGATAGTCGCAATTGTACGTCAGACCTGCTTCAACATTTAGTTCCAACGTGTTGTCTGTGGAACGGACGCCCGGCGACGACCAGCCTAATGGCCGTTCGCCGGTGACCCGGGTAATCGCCTCGACGGTTTTAAGAATATTTTCGCGCTCCTGCTCGCGCGTCAACATATAGAGGTACACGCCCTGGTCCCAGCCGTGGGCGATCATCTCATGGCCGCTCCGGTGTGCTTGTTGGACCAGCGCCGGGTAATACTCGCAAGTCAAACCATTGATCGGCATGCTGACCTTGAGATCGTATTTGTCACAAATATCGAGCAGGCGCCGCAAGCCGACCTTGGCACCGAACTCGCGAAACGTCTCGGTGGAGTAGTCGCGCCGGCAAACGGCGTTGGCGGGTATAGATCCGTGCTGCAAACCGCGCCCAGCGGTCGGCTTGTTTCGGTCCCATGCCTCGAACGCAATACCGAGGACAAACGCGACGCGGGCGTTGTTCGGCCAAGTGAAAGGCTTGGGCGCCATGTTAGGATCCTCCGCTTTGACATCCCTATAGCCAAAGCAGGGACGATCGGCAAGCGAGCGCTTGTTGGAGCACAAACCGCCGCCCTGCGACTCGGGGTCTGACGGGACTGGAAAGATCCGGCGGGTTAGGCTATTCGAACAGAGTAGTAATTGATGCGAGATCGGCCGCTAGGAAAATCGAGTGATCCAAGACGTCGAACAAGCGCTGATCGCGGCTGCGTTCCCCTACTGGGAAACCGAGGCGGCGATCGTTAAACGGTTCTTCAAGAGCAAGCCGACGCGGGAGGATCATATCTTTTGGCTCAAGGCGCAGTTGTGGAAGGAGCTGCATCCGGTCGATGGATATTTCACCGGGTTGCAGAAAGAGCTGAACAATTTGGCATCGAGCTTTTCCGAGATCGACAAGACCATCGGCCGGCATCGCTATCATTCCTTGCTCGAACAACTCACACAGGAGTTCAACCACTATGTGCTCATGGCTGACGTGCTCGAGAATCTTCTCGGCCATGCGGTTTCCGCCGAAGATACTTTTCAGCTGCCGGAGGAGAAAAAACTCGGTGATTTGCGTAGAAGCTACGTGAACTCAGGATCGCCAGTGGACAAAGCCGCCGTGCTCGTTACCGAAGGCGGCGGCGCTCGGATGTTTCGCGAGGGAAGAAAAATAAAAGGCGGACGGCTCGAAAGGATGATCGCCCACGCGATGGAAGTCGTCTATCAAGACGAGAAAAATCACTACAAGGATGCCGCTAGAGAAGCAGCGCGGGTTGTTCGGACCCAGCAAGACCTAGCGCGCATGAAAAAAGCGGTGCGCGACGTGAGCCTGCAGCGCGTCTACATGCGTAATGAGATGTTCAAAGAACCGCTGACGATTGACGAAATCAAAAGCTGCCTCGCGTCGCGAGGATTCTAGCCGTTCGATCGATCGAGACCGCATAGTTCGCGCGGCGATCCATTCGATACCAACACAGACGCTCAGAACCCTGCAAGTCGACTAAGAGGAACAAGTTAGCGGGGTATTCACACAGTTCATCACTCTGGACCAACCATTTGCCAAACTGCTTCCCACCTGTGTGTCGCGGATCCCCAGCCAAAAAACCATCGCCACCAGCAGAACGACCAAGGTATACTCAACCAAGCCCTGTCCGTCTTCTTCCAGCCAGAGCCGTGTTAGCAATGTCATTGCAGTTCCTCCCGTTGCATTCCTTTGTCTGATCTTTAACCGCTGGGGAAAGCTGGGAGCAATTTGGGTGCCGACGGTAATGGTAAAAAATTGCAGCGAATTTTCGCGCAATGCGTTAAATGGCAGGGCGTAACCGGGTCAGTCTTGGCAGTCCGTGCCAACCTGGCAAAAAATTTTGTCACATTGCAGAGCTAAGAGGATTCTTTACCCCAGCCGGTTGCGAGCCAAGAGCGGAGTGGATTTTCAACCCAAACGCCGAACCTAAAGCCACGGATGCCGCCGCCCTTTTCGGGAGAAACCTCAATCGACAGGTCGAGAGGGTCCTTCATGGGTGTGACATAAGTGACCGACACATTGTTAGTCGCTGTTACATCCGACACAGGTGAGCCGCTACGGTGCAAGCCAACCTCGCCCGTTCGGCTCTATTCACTCGGTAGCTGCAAGTAAGACGCGGAATCGAGCCACCGACCCCACGATGGAGCAACCGGTGCTGCGGTATCAGTGATGCGAATAGGCAAAAAAAATCTTGCGCTTTTTAGGGTAGGGATGATAAAAGCGAAGATCCGCTCGAAAAGCACTTCCCAACCGATCATTTGGTTTTGGAGTTGACGGTAAGACGCTGGGAGGCACTTACTCCTCTGCTTTGGGGAGGTTCGGACCCAAAGTAGAGCTAGCTCGTACAGACGAGCATTCGCCAACTCCAACTACAGCATAACGGAAGAAACTTAAAATAAAAGTCCGAGTCCTATCGCTGCGCAGTCGAGATCCGTGTTCTTAATTTATTGCCTGACTGCAACGGTTAAGCCAGGTTTAGCCCTATCTTTTTAGCGCCCCGCAGTACGCTTCGGGTAAAGCTTGAAGCCGCCAAATCCATATTCGCCCACGGGTTGATTGGTATCGCTATCGAAGAGGTCGATCAGCATGAACTTTTCCGGGTGGCCCGCAAGATAGTTTGAAAACGTATCGACGAAACGTTCCTGACTTTTATAGTCGGCGCGATAGAAACCGTCGCCGAGATACAATCGATGCGGACGACGTTGCGCGTCGAGGCGAGTCCAGTATCGGGAGCCTTTCGGTCCCATGGTATCGAGCCATTTCTTATACTGCACGATCTTTGCCTCTCGTGCTTTGAATTCATTGCCGCCCACTGATAGTGGCTGAACAACTCCGGCCAGGAAAAGCAAGAGAAAAGCGGTGACAAATGCGTTCATGTTTGCCTCCAGTCAGCTATTCGTGCGACTAGCTGAAGCAAGGCTTTTGCCAGTTGCAAGGGAAGCGAGTTGGCCGGACGATGGGCCGCCAGAGCGTACGCCAGCCGGCTCTTTTGGGACGACATGGAAACGGATGGCAGCGATGTTCCGACTGCCCCAGCCCGGGTGGGACCGGATCGACCGGACGGATGCGGCGAGCGCTGCCCGAAACATTATTGCCGTGACTGGCAGATGTCATTATGCAAATGTCATTATGATTGACACTAGGTCAGGGATACCTAGCGGGTGTAGACGGTCAAATCCGCCGCCATAATACCTGGGACTGATCAGCTCACCCGACCGTATCGTACGTATCTGGACAAAGGGCCAAGGGCTTTCGCGCAGCGGTCACTAGTTCGGTTAGAATCAACTGAAACCCGAATTTTATAACAACTATTTGGCGGCATTACATATGAAACGCTCTGGAATTGCCGATCTTCCCTTGCACAGCGGACGTGTGCCGCAGTGGCTCGCCGAACGGATGACCAAGCTGGGGACGGCCATTACCGAAACGATTATCCGGGACTATGGCACCTCGATGTTGCTGTCGCGGCTGAGCGACCCCTTCTGGTTCCAAGCGTTGGGTGCGGTAATGGGAATGGACTGGCATTCGTCCGGCATTACGACAGCCGTGATGGGCGCCCTCAAGCGCGGCCTTGCCTCCCGAGCAGATGAACTCGGCATCTATATCTGCGGCGGGCGAGGCAGATTCTCGCGCAACACGCCGCAAGAACTGCGAGCGATCGCAGAACGCCGCGGCTTCGATGGGGAAGCCTTGGTCCGCACCAGTCGACTGACTGCTCGTGTTGATAACAATGCCATCGCCGATGGATTCCAGATCTATCTCCATAGCTTCGTCGTGACGGCGAACGGCGAGTGGGCGGTCGTGCAGCAGGGGTTGAACGATCATAGCGGCTTGGCGCGGCGATACCACTGGCATTCCCAGGCGGTGCGCAGCTTCGTCGCGGAACCGCACGCCGCCATCGTCGGTGAAAATCAGGGCATGATCATGAACCTGGTCGCCGCGCAAGCAGAGCCCGCACAAGCGGCGCTGCTCAACATCGTCGGCGAAAAGCCGGAGACGACCCTAAAGGTGGCGCGCCGCCTGCGCATGCCCGACCATCACGACGTGCGCGCCGAAAACATCGACTTGAAGCGGCTCGGGGCGGTGCTCGCTGTCGCTTACGAGCGGGATTTTCATGACTTTGCTGAAGTGCTGCTCCTGGAGCATCTCGGTCCGCGCACGCTGCAGTCGCTCGCGCTCATCGCCGAAGTGGTCCACGGCGCGCCCAGCCGCTTCTCTGATCCGGCGCGCTTTTCATTCGCGTTTGGCGGCAAGGATCGCCATCCATTTCCGGTGCCATTGAAGACCTATGACGAGTCTCTCAACATTCTCAGGCGCTCACTCGATGCGGCGAAGTTTGGCGACAAAGAAAAACTCGACGGCTTCCGCCGCCTCGACCGGTTCGCACGTGCGGTCGAATCGCAGTTCAATACCGAAGCTGACTTCGATGCGATCATCGCCCACGAAACGTCGATATCCGATGCGCTCGACGGCCGTTCAGCGTTAAATAATAGGTCCAGGCAGCTCTCACTGTTCTGATTTCAATTCGGTTGCTGGTTCGGAGGACACCGAGATGCTGGGGGGATTCAGGCGAGATAGAACGTTCGCGGATAGTTACGACAAATCTCATCGCACCCACGCGGTCTTGACTCCGTCGTCGGCGCGCTATACGGCTATCCGGCAAGGTTGCATACCAGAGGGGGAAGCGTCGTGAAAATAAAATTCTTTTTACTTTTGCTGAGTTTGTTGCTCGTACCGAAGGGCGCCGCCTTTGCTCAAAACTTCTACGGCGGCAAGACTATTCGAGTCATCGTTGGAGGCTCAGCAGGGGGTGGCTTTGACACCTATTCGCGGCTCATCGCCCGACACATGGGCAAACATGTCCCCGGCAACCCGACTTTTGTGGTGGAAAACATGACTGGGGCAGCCACCAGAATCGCAGCCAAATATCTATTCAGTGCGGCGCAGCCCGACGGGCTCACGTTCGGAATTTTTAATGGCTATTTGCTGCTCGGACGAGTGTTGGGGATGAAGGGACTGGATTTCGACGTGAGAAAATTCGAATGGATCGGTGTGCCAGTGCAAGATCACGTTGCCTGCGCGCTGCACAAATCCAGTGGCGTGACCAATCTCAAGGAGTGGCAGTCGGCGAAAACGCCCGTCAAGATCGGTGCTCTGGGTCCGGGCAACAGCACCGCCGATGTGCCGCGGCTCTTGCGAGCGACGCTCGATCTCCCCATCCATATGGTAGAAGGCTACAAGGGAACCGCTGATGTGCGGCTTGCGGCGGATAGTGGTGAAGTAGCCGGCGGCTGTTGGGCATGGCAATCGATTGAGCCAACTTGGTCCAAAGGCTTGCAAAGCGGGGAGGTCAACATTGTCATTCAGGCGACTCCAAAGCCGCATCCCGACCTGTCCAAGGTGCCCTTGGCTTTCGATTTGATCAAGACAGAGGAAGGGAAGCAGCTCCTCAGAGCGGGCGGATTGTTGCCCTCCACGATCACTCGCGTTTATGCGACGACGCCGGGCACGCCGAAGGACCGGGTGAAAGTATTGCAGACAGCTTTCACCAATACATTCAAAGACAAAGCGTTCTTGGCCGAAGCCGAAAAAGCCAAATTGGAAGTCGATCCATTGACCGGCGACCAGGTCGAAAAAACCGTTGCCGAACTGTTTAATCTCGATGAAGGCTTGAAATCCAAGCTTAACGCGGTTCTCACTGCCAAATAAAACTGGAGATTTTTCCGCGGCTATTCGGGTTGCGCCGGGATCGCACCGGTGCAACCCTTGCCACTCAGCTTTTTCTTGCCGAGCAATGTACGGCGTTCGCAGGTGAGATATCCGTCATTCTTTCGGCGGCATGGCGACCAGCGCCTGTCGCAGTTCTGTTAACTTCGATTTCAGTTTGTCCCGATTCGCTTTTCCGATGCGCAGGA
This sequence comes from Binatia bacterium, assembly GCA_036554745.1. Classification (GTDB taxonomy): domain Bacteria; phylum Desulfobacterota; class Binatia; order UBA9968; family UBA9968; genus DP-20. The sequence goes on along the minus strand of DATBMR010000097.1, from coordinate 4,285 downwards.
AAATTTTTTGTCCTGCGGAGAGAGTTTCCAGTTTAGGGTCAGCGAATTCATAGAGCACTTCCGGCTGAACCAGATGCAACGGTTCCGGCACCTCCGGTGTGGTCAGCAGGTGATCGATGACTTCGACAACCCGATCGTTGAAATACCTGCCGGGATAACCGAGCTTCTCATACTGCTCCTGCAACAGCGGGTAGAAGCGCGCGTATACCGCTACCATGGCGCCCGTTGGAACCATGTCGGCTACGCTCACGTAGGCCTGATAGCGCGCCGCATTTTTCGGACTAAGGACAAGACGTTCGCCGCTGTGTTCCGTTATGGGAATTCCGGTCACCGCCTTCACCGGCATCAACTGCTGGGCGACATGGTCGCGCGGCAAATTGTCGACCGTTGCAACGAAACGATGAATGAGATTCTTGGAAATTAAAAATTTAGGCAGTCTTTGGCCGAACAGCTCCGCCAAGGCGTCGCCGATCGCGCGATCGCTGTCGGCGAGCGCCGGCAGCGGCGCGGTCGCCGACTCAGCGGAATGCACCGGATATCGAATTGGCGGTTCCGCCGGGGGGGCGGGCGCTGTGACGGTTTGCGGCTGGGGCGTTTCAGCTTGAGGCCACAGGTACAAGGCAGCGAAGGTGCCGAGCAGGACCACCGGAATCAACCAAAAGAAAAATCGTTTCATAAGCGTGTTCCCTCCGGGTCGGCGTCTATCGAGGAAAATTCGCGTTGACTAGCTTAACTCAAATCTCCCGCGCAGAGAAGTTTTTATATGCTTGAGCCGGCGTTTTTCCGGAAGATTACCAATCTGTGAACGTGTAAATCTATTTCACAGTCTGCTTCGCCGCCCATCAAAGGCTGGAACGATTTGAAAGCTCTCCGCTAGTTGAGCTTTGGGCTGCCTTTGCCTGTCTACCGAGACGAAACGACTCTGCCGCAGGCAAGATTTCGTGCTCGAGGATATCGTAGATCGCGTGTTGATGCTCGCGTCGGCCATCTCCGGGGGAGGGCAATGAGGTTGCGGCGACCACCATCTTTAAAGCCGGCACGACGAAAATGAACTGTCCACCGTGGCCCCAGGCGTAATGAGTGACATAGCCGCCGAATGAGTCCTTCCACCAGCCGTAGCCATACTCGCGACCGCTCCATCGCGAGCGAGTGCGCGGCTTGAGCGACTCATTGATCCAGGCCGCCGATACAATTTGCTTGCCGGCGCGACGGCCGCCGTTAAGGAAGAGTTCGCCAAACGCTATCATACCGCGCGGCGTCCAATGCATCTCGTTACCACCCAAATAGAGTCCCTGAGGATCGCGCACCCATGGCGCGATCGGGACGCCGAGCGGGTCGGCCAAATATCGGCGCGCGAACTCAAACGTGCTCATCTTCGTCGCTTTTGTCAGCAGTGCCGAGAGCAGGTGCGAATTTCCGGTGCTGTAGATCATTTGCCCACCCGGCTCATCAACGAGCGGTCGTGTCAGAATATGCCGCACCCAGTTGCCGCTGTTCACCCAACTTCCGTAATTAACATTGCTGGTGCCCTCCAGTCCCGATCGCATGGTCAACAAGTCTTCGATCGTGATGGTTTTCTTTTGAGCAGCGTCCCTACCGGTCAAGTACTCGGGAAAGTATTTCCCGATGCTATCCTGCACGCCATTCAAGTAGCCGCGATCCAACGCAATGCCGACGAGCGCCGATAAAACGCTCTTGGAGGCGGATTTGAGATTGGCCGCCTGCCCTGGCCGTGCACCGTTAAAGTAGTGTTCCTCGACCAGCCGGCCATCGATGGAGATCAGCATGCTACGTAGCCGTTCCAAATTCCTGGCTCTTTCGCGCATGCGCTCGCGCATGCCAGCATCGAGCCCCGTCGACTCGGCGCTGACCTCGGACACGGTCAGGGATAATGCGATGAGCACGACGACACCGAGCCTAATGGGAATGATCGCTTTCATCGTCAGCGCATCTGCCGGCTGATTTGCGCCTGGATCTCCTCCACCGCATCCGGGCAATGTTCGGCGGCGGTCCTGAGCAGCTCCTGGCAGTCGGCGTCGCTGCAATCGAATTCGTAAAGACCGCCCGCGGGATCTCCAGGCCGGCTGATCACCGGAGCCCCTGCAAGCGCGTCGTGCACCAACGATCCTGGACGGGTGCTGTCAAGCAGACAGGCGCGTGATGCGGTTTTCAAACGAATGAGCACCCTGCCATTTTATCGGTTTGGGCGAACGGATCAATTCCGTTCGGAGAAATTCGGGTTTCGAGCCGTGAGAGTCACTGTCGCTAAAAACCGCCGTCGATATGCTAATCTTGTGAGCGATGCGAAAAGTGGATTTGCCGATCTTTGAAATCGAAAAGCTGCTGATCCAAAGTCTGCGGACGCACAGGCGCGTTGTTCTCACCGCCCCCACCGGTTCGGGCAAATCAACGCAGGTGCCGCAGATGCTGCTCGATGGCGGAATGCTGGGGAACGGTCAAGTGGCGGTTCTGCAACCGCGCCGGCTGCCGACTCGCGTGCTCGCGTCGTGGGTCGCGCAAGCGCGCGGCGCGAAGCTCGGCGCCGAGGTGGGCTATCAGATGCGCCTCGAAAACGTCACGTCTGCCGCCACACGCATATGCTACGTGACCGAAGGCGTGCTATTGCGCCGGATGCTTGCGGATCCTGATTTGAAGGGCATCGATGCAATCGTCTTCGATGAATTTCACGAACGGCATCTTTACGGCGACATTACGCTGGCGCGCGCGCAGCAAATCCAGGAAAAGAGCCGGTCTGATCTCATCATCGTGGTCATGTCGGCCACGCTTGAGATCGGCGCGGTCGAGCAATATCTGCGTCCCTGCGCAGTGCTATCCTCCGAGGGACGCACCTATCCGGTGACCACCGAATATCTCGCAAAACCCGCAGGCCACATGCCGGTGTGGGACCTGGCGGTGAGAGAGCTCAAGCGCCTGGTGCGCGATGATCGCCAGGGCGACGCGCTCATTTTCATGCCTGGTGTCTACGAAATCGCTTGTACGGTGCAAGCGGCGCGCGACGTGCTCGGCCCGGAGTTCGCCGTCTTTCCGCTGCACGGCGAATTGGCCCCCAAGGACCAGGACGCAGCCATAGCGAAGCATGACCGGCGCAAGATTGTCGTCGCCACCAATGTGGCCGAAACCTCGCTGACGATCGACGGTGTGCGCCTGGTGATCGACAGCGGCCTGGCGCGCATTCCGCGATACGATCCTTACCGCGGTATCAACACATTGCTCGTCGAAAAAATCAGCCGCGCCTCTGCCGATCAGCGCGCCGGCCGTGCGGGCCGCACGGCGCCGGGGCATTGCTTGCGTTTGTGGACGGTGCACGAACACAGCGGGCGGCCCGCGCAGGATCTCCCCGAGGTAAAACGACTCGATCTCGCCGAGGTCATTCTCGGGCTCAAGGCGAGCGGTGTCGAGAATGTTAAAGCATTTCGCTGGCTCCAATTGCCGGAGGCGCGCGCGTTAGAGCGCGCTGAAACGCTGCTTGCGGACCTGGGTGCCATCGACGGTGTGACCGGAGCGATGACCTCGCTTGGACGGCGCATGCTTGCGTTTCCGGCTCACCCGCGCTATGCGCGTATGCTGCTCGCCGCCCAGGATTATGGCTGCGTGCGGTCGATCGCCCTGATCGCGGCGCTCTCGCAGGGACGGGACTTGCTCGTGCGTCAGCGCGGAAAGCCAACCGACGATTCACACGATGAGCTTGTTGGTGGCGAAACGGAATCGGATTTCTTTGTGCTGATGCGTGCCTGGCGTTTCGCCGCGCAAAACGGGTATCAGGTCGACCGCTGCCGCCGCATGGGGATTCGCGCCCAAGCGGCGCGTCAGGTCGGCCCGCTGTTTCAGCAGTTTCTCGGCATTGCTGCCGAGGAGGGCCTGGATATCAGCGAAAAGCCGATCGATTGTGCTGCCGTGCAGCGTTGTCTCGCGGCAACCTTCCCAGATCATCTCGGCAGGCGCCTTGACGCCGGCTCACGGCGCTGCGCGCTGGTTCACGGCAGGCACGGCACGCTGGCGCGCGAAAGCGTCGTGCAGGCGCGACTCTTCGTTGCCGCCGAGCTACGAGAGATCGAAAGCGGCACCAGCCGCGAGCGCAACTTGAACGTCATACTCGACCTTGCCACCGCGGTCAAAGAAGAGTGGCTTAAAGAGACATTTCCCAAGGACTTCAAGATAACGCGAGCGGTCGTCTACGATCCCGCGTTGCAGCGTGTAGTCGCACGCGAAGAAAGACGATTTCGCGATTTAGTTCTGGAAGAAAAGCTTTCGGACAATCCACCGG
>DATBMR010000078.1:0-3675 GCA_036554745.1 Binatia bacterium | reverse complement strand
ATTCTGGAATGGACGTGGAAAGCGACCCTTCTGCCGAGGGGCGGCGACATACGGCGTAAAGAAACCACCGATATGGCCGCGCAGCTGTATGTCGTATGGCCGCGGTTTCCCGAGCTCGTTCGCTCGCGGATTATTGGCTATGTCTGGGACGCGGCGACGCCGTCCGCGACGATCGTGAAGAGTCAAAAGACCGGCACGGTCACTTTCGTCGTGATGAGGTCGGGATCAGCGGACCTCGGAAAGTGGCTAACCGAACACCGCAACGTCGCCGAAGACTATATCAAAATATTTGGTGAGCCTCCCGAGAATCCAAGGGCAATCACGATTTCGATCGATTCGAATGACACTCACTCGATGGCCGAATCCTTCATAGGGCCGATCGCTTTCCGTGCACGGTAACCAGATTTCCCGCCGCCTGTAAATTTCTCTTAAGCATTCTGGTTTGCCGCTCCAAGATCGCGCCCATCATGTCTTGCGATTCTCATTATTCGTGCTTGCTGTAAAGCGCCACGCGCTTTAATTTCCGAGTTCCGCCGCGGCAAAATTTACGACTTGCGTCACCGCCGAGTCGATCATTGAACGAGTGTTTTACTCTAAGCCGCTGATCGAAATACCTTCATGGCACAGAAACTCCCAGGAGATCCGAAGATTCTGCCAGCGTAGTTACGCCGACCGTGGCATATCGCTTGCTCCTAAACCTCAGCAAAAACTTCTTCATCTCGTTACTCGACAAAGCGACGAACGAGGTAAGGGGATAGCGCAATGAAACTCGTTGATGAGCCAAATCAGTGGCGCGAGCAAGCCTTTAACTGGCCGAAAATCATCCTTTCATTGGTCGTCATCTATGGCGCGATTGCGTTAGGAATTTATGCCACCTATCGGGCTTACAGGTACGTCACGGCCGCGTCGGTGGAATCGTGGCAACCCCTTGGCGCTGTGGAGTCTCGATTATCGTAGGACAATAAAGCCGTGGCGATAGGCTGCCGTCTTCAGTCCTGTTTCACGCCGAAGCGCCTGCCAACGTAGGTACCGATCAGCGACAGTGTGAGAACAAGCAGCAGTAAAATCACCCCCATCGCGGAAAGCATCGGGTACTGGCCGTCCTGGTAGAGATTATAAATCGTCACCGATATCAGCTTAGTCTCGATGCTGCCGAGCAGGATCGGCATCGAAAGCACCTTGAAGGTGAGCGACAGCGTATAAGTGAAAGCGACGACCAGACCCGGGGCCATCAATGGCAGCACCACGGAGCAGAAGGTCCGGCGCCAAGAGGCGCCGCTGACCGTCGAGACTTCCTCTAGCTCGACGCTGATCTGCTGTAACGAAGCGTGAGTCGAGCGCACGGCCACGGTGATGTATTTGCCGACGAACGCGACGATCAGAATCCAGATGGTGGCATAGATCGGAATCGGCACCACCAGGTACAGCCACAACAGTGCCAACCCCATGACCGTGCCGGGTATGGCGATAGGCGAGAATGAAAGAAAGTCCAAGAACTTTCTTCCGGCGACACGGCTGCGAATGACGATCCACGAAATCGTCGCGGCGAGCAGAACAATGATCAGCGATGACGAGATACCGACCAGCATCGTATTATAAATGCTTTGCGCCGTATGGGGCAGTTCCCAAATCTCCCGATAGTTGTCCAGGCTGAAGTGAGGCAGCTGCGAAAGCGACGGAATTTGGTAGAACTTCACGAACGAAGTCCACGTAAAGACGAACACGGGCAAGCCCACGCTGAACGTTAGCAGCGCCAGGCTAAGAAGGCTGAGCGGCCACCGCCAGCGGCCGAGTCGCATGCGCCGGGGCCGAAACGCTTTTCCCGTCACTGTCACGTAGCGCTCCGACATGCGCGTAGCACGGTGATAGAGATAAAGCATAAAAAGGCTGACGAACAGGTAGCCGACGCCGAAGGCGGAGGCCACGTTGTAATCCTGCGGCACGTCCCATACCGCGAGAAAAACCTGAGTGGCGAACACCGGAATCGATGCCGGCACACCAAGCACGGCGGGAACATCGAAGCTCTCGATAGCGCGCACGAACACGAGCAGGAAAACCGCCAGCACCGACGGCAACAGCAGCGGCAGCGTAACTGTCCGCATGGTGGTGCTGAAGCGGGCACCGGCGACGGCGGAGGCCTCCTCGAGCGAGGGGTCCATGGAGCGAAAAGCCGCCGCCATCAACAAGAAGGGGAGTGAAATCTGATCGACGGCTTGAGCCCAGATCATGCCCGCCATGCTGTAGCCGTTGAAGAGCGGCCCTTCCAAGCCGAGCAAATTCCGGGCAGCGACGTTGATAATGCCGATCTTGGGGTGAAGTACGAGGACCCAGGCGCTGGCCATCAAGACACCTGGAGCGATCAACGGAAACAACGACATAGCGTAAATCAAGGGCCGCAGCGGCGCGTCGGTGCGTTCGGTAATCCAGGCCAAAAAAGTACCAAGCGCCAGACACAAAAGCGCGGCGCCCATCGCGAAGACGACGGTGTTCGCAACGGTTTGGACCAGTGTTCCCTGGTAAGCCTCGACGAATTTCACCAGGGTGTATTCGCCGGCCTGGCCCGGTTGTCCGTCGCGAAAGGCGCCCCAGATCACCACTGCCAACGGCACCATGATGAGCCAGATCAGCAGCAGGGTCAGCAAACTGACGCCGATCGTTTGGCCGTTTAACCAGCGCGACCAATCGAACGGCAAGCGCAATGTGCGCCTGGCTAACACCGGAACGCTTTCGGTGCTCATGGCGAAGGAATTTTCCTAGTCCCAGTAGGTTAACGCGTGAGCAGCGCCACGCCATTGGAAGCCGCTGGTAACCGGCGTGACAATCTGGATGGGCGCGTTAGCGTTTTCGCTCTTACTTGCCGCCCCGGATTGCCGCGTTATAAATTTCCTTGATGATTTTTGTGTACGGGTCGCTGTACTTGGCCAGCGTCTCGGCAGTCAGCAGCGACATGCGGTCGAGCGTGTCCTGGGCCGTCACTTGCTGCAGTTCCTTATACTTGAGTTTCGTGTCGGGGTGCGCCATGACTCGCCCGAACTGGGCGAGAATTCTTTGCCCGCCGTTGGGATCGATATGAAAGCGAGCGAAAAGCAGCGCCGCATAAGGATGCGGAGCCCGGCTACTGATGCCGACACCGCTCGCTTCGGCGGACACGAACTCTTTGGGAAAGATCATTTCAACGGGTGCGCCCTTATTCTTCATTTCCGCTATCTTGTACGAGTACAGCTCCACGGCTACCGGAAACGCGCCCGCGATGAGCAGGTTGGTCTGATTGGTGTGACCCTTCCGAATCAAAGCCTGCTGATCCTGGATAAGCTTCTTTTGATAATCATAAGTCTTTTCATTGCCCCACTTGTGGAGCATGCCAAAAACCCAAGTGTCAGGCGAGGTGTCGACGGCGATTTTGCCCTTCCACTTGGGATCGAGAATCTCCATGTAGCCTTTAGGCGCTTCCGAAGCCTTGACCATGTTGGTGTTGTAGGCGATCACCATGCTCAACAAATTCCACGAATAGAAATCTTTGCCGCGAAACTTGGTCGGATAGCGAGCATCGCCGACGAGATCGTAAATCTCGGCCAGAGCCTTCGCCTCGCGATATTCTCCTAAGGACGTGCCGATGCCGATAATGTCGAAACTGCTGCGTCCGGCGCGCGCTTCGGCGAGGATGCGGTTGCTGAT
>DATBMR010000067.1:0-6248 GCA_036554745.1 Binatia bacterium | reverse complement strand
GCTTCGGCCCCATCAATGCACCGCCGTGGCCCTGAGTCCCGGCTGGCTGCGTTCCGAGCAGATGCTCGATAACTATGGTGTCAGCGAAGCCAACTGGCACGACGCCACCGCTAAGCAACCGCACTTCGTTATCAGCGAAACGCCGCGATACGTTGGTCGAGCCGTCGCTCACCTTGCCGGAGATCCAGAAGTGGCACGCTGGAGCGGCGAGTCACTGTCGAGTGGCCAGCTCGCAAAGGTATACGGCTTTACGGATGTCGATGGTTCACAGCCGGACGCTTGGCGTTACGTTCGCGAAGTTCAGGATGCCGGTAAACCAGCCGATGCGACGGGGTACAGGTGACACCTTCGGCAACACCGATCGCGCGCCTCTTGGCATTCCGGCCTTGCGTTGGGCAGCGACAACATTGAACAGCAAGGTTGGGGCGGAATCGCTGCAGCGCGTGTTTGTGCCATCACATCGCTGATCGCGACGCGATTGCGCAGGAACTCCAAAGAGTCTTGCAGACCAGCGGCAGAGTTCTCATTCGAGGAACGTTTGCAAGACCGCCTTGGAGAAATCACGCTGCTCGATCATTTCCCCTGAAGCGAGGATCATTGGCGAGCAACCTCCCACTTTGGAAGAAACGATCGCGACATTCTCTAATTCCGGGTTTGAGTTCGAGGCGGTTAAGCGAGTCGTTCAGCAAACATGCGCGAGTTTGAGGAAACTAGCGGATCGAACGCGGCTACGTGCAGACACGACCCTTGTTCTCATGACTGATGAATCGTTTAAAAGTCGGCGGCAGCTTTCGAACGGGCGGCAGCTATGGAAACTAAAGCGACTCCGGTCATTGATACACTCGACCTGCTGGTACTGAGGAAGGTCGCTTTCTAACCAGCGTTGCAGCCGGCTCCGGGCGGTGCAATGATGAGCGACCGCGGCTGAAACGCGCAACGTTGAGCTGCAGCGATTCCCCGCGAGTGCCGGAGACCCATGCCTGGGATACATCGAGGCTCGCCTCGATCGATTATCTCGCGAGGGCCTCCGACTCCGCTTTCGGCAGAACGCTCTGTGTTGATCAAGTTGATCTTATAGAAGGAGGTGTCAAGTGGCAAAGTACATGCTAAAGGCGTTGTACACGGTTGACGGCACGAAAGGGCTGATTAAAGAAGGTGGTTCTGCTCGTCGTGCGGCGGTGCAAAAGACAATCGAAGGCTTGGGCGGTCGCCTGGAGTGCTTCTACTATACATTGGGCGAGCCGGATGCCTTTGCGATCGTCGATGTCCCGGACACGGTGAATATCGCAGCAGCCAGTTTGGCAATCAACGCAACAGGTGGCGCTCGCGTGTCGACGACTGTTCTGCTAACACCCGAGCAAATCGATGAAGCCACGAAAAAGTCCGTGGGTTATCGAGCGCCTGGGGCCTAGCGCAACAGCTTCGCAGACGAGTGCCCCCTAACTTAACCCTTGGACTTCGATCGCTAGGGAGCGGGAAGATGCGTCGTCCACGCGCCACACACAAGATATTTCTCGAGCTTAACGTAAACGGTTAGGCAGGACGGTAACAGATCGGAGTAGCGGTTCGAGCGTCTGCTGGCTACGCCGTCCCATCATGGCTTTTCGCATCTTCGCCGACGGCACGGTTGTCCTTCATCTCGCCTTCGTTGTCTTCGTGCTGTTCGGTGGCTTCCTCGTTGTGCGATGGCCTCGCGTCACTTGGGTGCATCTCCCGGCAGCGGCGTGGGGTGCGTGGGTCGAGTTCGCCGGCTGGGTCTGCCCCCTCACTCCGCTTGAGAACTGGCTCCGCACACAGGGTGGTCGGACGGCGTACACGTCCAGCTTCATTGAGCACTACCTGATGCCCGTTCTCTACCCGGCTTCGCTTTCTCGCGAGCTCCAGTGGGTGCTGGGTGGCGCAGTACTCTTCGTCAACGCGGCGGTCTATGTCATCGTCGTCCGCCGTCGCGTTCGGCGGTCGCCGCCATAGTAGCCTAATGCATCCAAGCACCCTGCGCACGTCAAATCCGGGATCAGTAACTTCACGCTTGATTGACGGGTGCGCGCCACGTTTTAGTAAGGATTGTTATGGAAAGTGATGAGAGAGAGATCAGAGAGCTGGTAGCCACCTGGATGGCTGCGACCAAGGCGGGTGACGTCGAAACCGTCTTGAGCTTGATGAGCGAGGATGTCGTGTTTCTCATCCCGGGCCGACCGCCCATGATCGGTAAGGCCGCTTTCGCCACTGCGGCGAAAGCTCACTTAGACCAAGACGCGCCGCAGTTCGACGGCACAAGCGAAATTCAAGAGATCCAAATCATCGGAGAGTGGGCGTTCATGTGGACGAAACTCTCGGTCATCATGACCCCTGGCGGGGGCGCTTCGCCGATTGTCCGTGCCGGGCATACGTTATCCATTCTCAAAAAGCACAACGGCAAATGGTTGCTGACCCGCGACGCGAATATGCTGGCACCCGTAACCAAGCAAAACGGGTGATTTTTTGTCCCAGCTCGGGTTACAAATATACCATGGTCCTACCGAGCACGGCTCACCTTGCTTCAACGATGGAGTCGGCCGTTTGCCGGTCAGCTGTGCCGCCCTTTTTTCAGGTCATGCGCCGCGCCGTTCCAGGTGATCTTGATTCGGTCGTAAGGGTACTGGATCTGGCGTTTGCGCCGAGCCGGTTCGAATCCAACCTGGTCCAGGCGCTGGCAGTGAATGGACGGAATATCCAGCACTGGCTGCTTGAGAAGGATCGAGAGCTCATAGCATATATCTGTTATTCGCTAGCCTATCGCGGTGGGGATCTTATCGGCTGGCACTTGGCACCTGTCGCTGTTCATCCCGAGTGGCAGCGAAAAGGATATGGCAGCCAGCTGATCCGAAACACGTTGGCGGAATCCCCTATCTGTGGCAGTCCAGTGTTTGTCCTGGGTGATCCGGCCTATTACAGTCGGTTTGGCTTCTCGCCAGTGCGCGAGCCTCGCTGTCCATACGATCCAATGAACCGACACTTCATGGCGTTGCACTATTCTGGTCACGAAAGTTTCATAATCGGCTATGAGAGCGAGTTTAACCAGGTTCAAGGTAGTGCCCCGACGAGGATCGCCACGTTGGATGATGAGCGCTGAGAAGAAACGATGAAGCTATGGGTGGGAACGAGCGGGTATAGCTACAAAGCATGGTCCGGAAGTTTTTATCCAGAGCGCCTTGCCACCAAGGAAATGCTTCGGTTCTACGCTTCGCGACTGCCTGCTGTCGAGATCAACAACACGTTTTATCGGTTGCCCAACGAAACCGTGCTCGAGTCGTGGGCGGCTCAGGTGCCGGACGAGTTTCGGTTTGTTCTTAAAGCATCGCAAAAAATTACTCACGTGAAACGGCTCAAGGACGTTGCAGCCGAAGTCGAATATTTTTTTCGTGTGGGAAAGGTTTTAGGCTCGAAGGCGGGCGCGGTTCTGTTTCAGCTTCCACCGCATTTCCGCAAAGATATGGAACGACTAAAAAGCTTTCTTATACTGATCCCTCAGGAAAGCGCTATCGCCTTTGAGTTCCGGCACCCGTCATGGTTCGATGATGAAGTCTTCGCCTGTCTACGGGAGCACAATTGTTCGCTTTGCATAGCTGATACGGAGGAAAAAGCGATTTCCGCGCTGACTGCCACTGCGACCTGGGGTTATGTCAGGCTCCGGCGGTCCGATTACAACAGCGCGGATCTGGCGAGCTGGAAACAGCGCGTGCTCTCGCAAAATTGGGATCATGCATATATCTTCTTCAAGCACGAGGACGAAGGGATCGGTCCGAAGCTGGCCGCGGAGTTCTTGGAATTAAGCCCGGTATTGCATCCCCCATTATGAACTCCAGCGGCCTTGCCGATTTGACTGTTTTCATTTCTGAGGAAATATATGCAATCGCATTCAAAGATGAACAAAAGAGCACGGGCCGGAGTTGCTAGCGTATTTGTTGTCGTGATCGTTTTCCTGGCGTCTCTCAACGATGTGTCATGGGCGGATTCGGAAAACGGGATTGCGCGATGGCTCACGGCGTCTCACCGTACCCCGGGCAATGTGGCACGCGATCAATTCCGGCATCCACTTGATACGCTGCTGTTCTTCGGAGTCAAGGAAAACAGCACGGTCGTGGAGATTCTGCCCGGCAGTGCCGGGTATTATATGGAGATTCTCGCGCCTTATCTTAAGGAGCATGGTCGGTACATCGCAGCAAACCGCGACGAGGCGGCGCCGTCGCGCTATCTGGCGGATCATCAGAAACTGTTGGCTCGGCTCAAGGCTGAGCCGGCTCTCTATGGAAAGGTGGTTGTGACAAAGTTCAACGCCGACAAGCACGAGATCGCGCCTCCGGGCAGCGCGGATTTTGTGCTAACGTTCCGCAACCTGCACAACTGGATCGAACGCAACGAGGTCGAGGGGGCGTTGCGCGCGTTTCGCCGCGCGCTGAAGCCGGGCGGTGTCCTGGGTGTCGTCGATCATCGCGGACGTACCGACCAGTCGCAGGAGGCGCAAATGAGCTCGGGGTACGTTCGTCAAGACTTTGCCGTCGCGCTGATCGAGAAAACCGGATTAAAGCTGGCCGGTGCTTCGGAGATTAATGCGAATCCCAAAGACACGAAGGATCATCCGGAAGGGGTGTGGACTTTGCCGCCGACGTTTCGACTGAAGGACAGGGACCGCGAGAGGTACCGGGCGATTGGTGAAAGCGACCGATTCACACTCAAGTTTGTAAGGCAGTAGGCGACACGCCGCCGTCTTCAGGGGGATTATTTTTCATCATGGCGAGTCGAGTACTCGAAAACTTGAATATTGTGGCGCTGGATGTCATGCCTTCGCCCGAAGAGATACACTCCCGTGTGCCGATCTCCGCCCGGGCAGCCGAAACGGTTTTCGAGGGACGCGAGACGCTTAAGCGCATTTTGGATCGCAAAGACCATAGGCTCTTCATCGTTGTAGGCCCGTGCTCGATCCATGATGTTATCGCGGGATTGGATTACGCCCACCGACTGAAAAGGTTGGCGGAGCAGGTGCGCGATACGCTGTTCATTGTCATGCGCGTCTATTTCGAGAAGCCACGCACTTCGGTCGGATGGAAGGGTTTTATCAATGACCCTCGTATGGACGACTCCTTCCACATCGAGGAAGGCATGGAGCAGGCACGGCGATTTCTTCTGCAGGTGAACGAGCTCGGCTTGGCGGCGGCAACTGAGGCGCTCGATCCAATTGCGCCCCAGTATTTGGGGGATTTGATTTCCTGGACCGCCATCGGCGCGCGGACTTCCGAATCCCAGACCCATCGGGAAATGGCTTCCGGATTGTCTACTCCCGTGGGGTTTAAGAATGGTACGGATGGCAGCATCGATGTGGCAATCAACGCGGTTAAGTCCGCGGCGCGGCCGCATAGTTTCCTCGGCATCAATCGGGAGGGGCGCTCCGCAATTGTGCGCACGCGTGGTAACGCCTACGGCCATATTGTGCTGCGCGGTGGCGAGCGACCGAACTACGATACCGTCAGTATCTCCATGACCGAAAAGGAACTGATCGAGGCCAAATTCGCGCCCAACATTGTGGTGGACTGCTCTCACTCCAACTGCTTCAAAGACCATACCCTGCAAACCCTCGTCATGTCGGACTGCGTGCATCAGATTCGCGAAGGCAACCGTTCGATCGTCGGGTTGATGCTCGAAAGCAACATCGAGGGCGGCAATCAGCCGATCCCCACCGATCTCTCAAAGCTCAAATACGGTTGCTCGGTGACCGATCCGTGTATTGACTGGCCCCGTACCGAATCGGCCATTCTGAATGCGCGCAACCAGCTTAAAGAGATTCTGCCGCGGCGGGCTACTAGCCGCGGTTCGCAAGGTCAAAGCCGATAATCGCGACCGGTTGACTAACTTGGAGCGCTTGGATCCGACCCCCAAGCGAACTGCGCATTCGGGGATTGTTTCTCGGATGAATGCTGTCCAGCGCGAAGGCACCTCCGTGTTTGGTTTGGGTCATTGGTTAGAATAAAGTAGATCGATGTTCGATATTATTTGGGAAGAAATCGCTTCAGGGTTCCACGAAAAGGATGATTTTTGGCGAATCGTGGTTCGGCTGGCGATCGCCGCGCTATTGGGAGCGATCGTCGGCGTGCAGCGCGAGCGCTCGGGCAAGCCGGCGGGAATCAGAACGCACATGTTGGTCGCGTCGGGTTCGGCGCTGTTTGTCCTTGGCGCCCTCGAGTTCGGCATGGATTCAGACCCGCTGTCCCGTG
>DATBMR010000013.1:0-29103 GCA_036554745.1 Binatia bacterium | reverse complement strand
GCATTCCGGCTCAAGCTTTTTTCAATGCTGCGAAAAATGTTCTCCTGCTCTGTCAGGGATGCGAAGATTACTTAAAACCTAAAGACGCGGGCTATTGCGAATGGTCAGGAGACTGCCACGACCTCAGCTCATCTCGATTGGGGCGGGGCCGGCAGCGCGGGCAGAATGAGTTCGAAGCGCGCGCCGGTTTTAAACAATGAAAGAGGTGGACAATGGAATATCTGGGAACAGGTTTCGGTGTAACTTGAAAGCTTTTGGAGGATCGGTTGGACTTTCCATAGATTGCGAGGATTTGCTTCAGTAGCACTCGTCGTGGGCTTGTCTGATCGATAGCGCTCGTTCAAGGGCGAGATCCATGAACGCTCGAAATATCATCCTTTCATTGCCGTACGACTTCGCATAAGTGCGGTCCAGCGTCCTCCATCCATTATGTCCACTGAGGCTATCTGTGGGGCGTGTGAGACTTACTCTGGACTCAGTGTTCATCTGCACGCCGCGTCACTAGATGCATGACATTGTGCCAGTCATTCTCGTAAAACGTTTAATTCCTGGATATCTCGGGATGCCCTCTATGGGTAAGAAATTACCAGGATATTGGCCTTGACTCAGGCTGGCATCCTTCGTGCTCTACCGCCCTCACCGTGGCTAACAGCGCCCGGAAAATATTGATCGTCGACAGCAATGACGGTTTTCGTGAGTCGCTCCGGAAGTTTATCCAGAGTTTGGGCCACGAAGTGTTCGAAGCAACCAATGGCCTAGAGGGCATCGATAAAGCTTCCACTCTTCATCCCGATCTGATCATGATGGACGTGCGTTTGCCCGACGTTAACGGCGATGAAGTCACGGTTCGCCTAAAGAGAAATATGTCCACACGCAATATACCGGTGATCATCAATACCGGGTGGACCACCGCCTGCAACGTCGAAGAGCGCATCCATCGCGCGCTGATCGCAGGCGCAGCAGAGATTTTGTACAAACCGTTTCAATTGCCGATGCTCCGCGATGTCCTGCGCACTTATTTGGTGGCCTAGCAGGCTGCTGAAAAAGACTCATATCCTTCGTTACGCTCGATCGTCTCGCTACAACGTACTCGGTAAGTACGCCTCCGCTCGCCGATTCTTCGCGCGCCTCGGCTCTGAGATCTTTTTGAGCAGCCTGTAACTTGGGTTTTTCATCACCCTGCTAGTTGTCCGCTGCGGAGGTCTCTGCTAAGGAAAGCGGAGATTCTCTAACATGCTTTTTCAGCCCACGGCCTGGTTGGTCGCCGCCATCGCGTTCATCGTACTTGGTTTTTCGCGCGGTATTCACTCTTCTTTCGGCGTCTTCAACGTCGCCTTGCTCGATACGTTCGGCTGGAGCCGCGGCGCCACGGCCGGTATTTTCTCGGTCGTCCTGAGCGTCGACGCTCTGTTGTCGCCCCTGGTTGGCCACCTGCTGGATCGCTATGGGACCAAGAAAATCGCCATAGTCGGCTGCGTTGCACTCGTGTTCGGATTATGGCTGAGCAGCCGGGTGTCGGCGCTATGGCAGTTGTATATCTGCTTCGGCGTTCTTCTGGCAGTCGGCTTTACTTTTACCGGTATGGTCCCGCATGTTTTCTTGATTTCGCAATGGTTTTCAACGAAGCGGGCCTCGGCGATCGGGTTTGTCTATGCCGGCTCCGGGGTCGGCATCATGATACTTGCGCCGCTTAGCGAGTGGCTGATTTCAAGTTACGGCTGGCAGCGCGCTTTTGAGATTTACGCCGCGCTGGTGTTGGTCGGCTTGCTGCCGATGGTTTGGCACTTTTACCAGCACGGGCCCGTTGGCGAGCGCCTACGCGATCGTCCTGAGAAACAGAACGAACGGAATCAGTGGACCGCGCAGCTGGCGTTGCAAAGCCTACAATTTTGGCTGCTGTTCATCTCGCGTATCGCCGCGGCGTGCGGCACGACGGTAATTGTAACCCACCAAGTGGCGCATGTGGCCGACGTCGGTTTTAGCAAATTTCTCGCCGCCTCGGTTTTCGGCCTGGCCGGCGTCACCAGCAGTTTCGGCAGGGTGATCTTTGGCTTCATCGCCGACCGGCTCTCCAAGCAAGCCGCCTACACGCTCAACATTGCCATGACCGTCGTCGGCGTCGGGGCGCTGATGATCCTGCGCGATTCGAGCCAAGCCTGGCTCCTTTATGTCTATGTAATTTTTTTCGGTATCGGCTTCGGCTCGCGCGCAGTAATTTTCTCCGCTCTGACAGCCGATATATTTTCTGGCAAAGGGTTCGGCTCGATTCTCGGATATTCCACCGTCGCGGTCGGCGTCGGCGGTGCGCTCGGCTCATATCTCGGCGGCGCCTTCCATGATTGGACCGGCAGCTATCTCGTCTCGTTCGCGCTCTCCGCCTTGCTCCTGGCGCTTTCCGACGGGTGCATCTGGATCGCTTCAATGGACGCGGTGGCCGACTACGATAAACGGCTGCGGGCGCGCGCTGAAAGTAAATGAGCGCGCCTCCTTGCTTGAGGCGCTCTAGCGAAGCTGCTAGCGTTGTCACAATGGACGCTCGTTTGCGCGAGGGCATCGGATTGTTCAATCAAGAGAGATTCTTTGAATGCCACGAGGTCTTGGAAAATTTTTACCGGGAGACCGACGAACCGAATAAGCCCTTCCTCGAAGGCCTGATTCAGCTCGCGGCGGCGTTTCGCATGGTCCGCGACTTCGGCGAGATCCGCGGTCCGGTGCGGATGATCCATCAAGCGCTGGTTCGCTTCGAAAACTATCAGCCGGACTTTCTCCAAATCCGCGTCAAAGAGCTTTGTCAAGCGGCGGAAGCCTGGGCGAAAGCGGCGGAGATCGCCGGCGCCAAGCCAGCCGCAGCCGACCTTCCCAAAATCGCACTCCAATGATGTAGCTTAATCGATGACCGCCAGCGCACTCTCGGATCGACTTTTACGATTTCTCCAGGGAACGTGGACCGGCAGCAAGCGCGTTCAAGGTCTGCAGGGCGGGGCGCGCGCTTATCTGCTTTCACTGATTGCGGCGCGTTCAGACCGGCCCATGCTCATTGTCGCCGCCGGAGCGCGCGAGGCCGAAAACCTTTTCAACGATCTCAATTTCTTTCTCGGCGAGGATCGCGCAGCGGCGCCGATTTACAAGCGCGTCCAGCTGTTCCCGTCGTGGGAGGTGCTGCCCTTCGAGGATCTCTCGCCCCATCCCGATGACATTGCGGGTCGGCTGGAGGGACTATACAAGCTGGTGGAAGATGCGGCGCCGATACTGATTGCGAGTCCGGCGGCTTTGATGCAGCGGGTGATTCCGAAGGCATTGCTAAAGTCCGCTTATCTTTATCTGGTTACGGGCCAGGACCTGACGCGCGATCAACTGCTCGACCACTTGGTTCAGTGGGGTTTTCAAAACGTCCCGCTGGTCGAGGAACGCGGCGACTTCGGCGTGCGCGGTGGCATCGTCGATCTGTTTGCGCCGGGCTACAGAAGGCCGCTGCGGCTTGAATTCGACGGCGATCGTTTGGAGTCAATTCGCGAGTTTAATCCATCGACGCAGCGGACCGAACGGCTGCAGGATGAAATGCTGCTGCTACCGATGAAAGAATTCTCGCTCAAACGCGCCGGCCTCGATGACGCTCTGCGCCGTTTGGACCAACGCTCCCTTGAATTGGAAGTCGACCGGCGCGAGAAGAACCGCCTGCTTGAGTGCTTGCGTTCCGGCATTCCCGTTCCCGGCATGGAGTTCTTGATTCCTTATTTTTCCGCTCCGCTCGTTCCGTTGTTTTCCTATTTGGCCGCGAATACGTTGGTTTGGCTCGATGGGGCCGACCGCGTCGAGGCGGAAGCTGAACGATTCGGCAAGCTCGCATGGGAACGCAACCGAGCCGCGACGGAAGAGCGCCGTCTGGTTGCGCCTGTGGAGTCGCTCTATCTCAACGAGCATGAGTGGCGCGATGCGCTGGCGCCGTTTTCCCAGGTCCACGGCGAATCC
This sequence comes from Binatia bacterium, assembly GCA_036554745.1. GTDB lineage: Bacteria > Desulfobacterota > Binatia > UBA9968 > UBA9968 > DP-20. The sequence continues at coordinate 25,134 of DATBMR010000013.1, read as the reverse complement.
TTGATCGTCATGGCCGCTTCCGACCAGGCGCAAGCCGCCACGCTGACGGTGGAATCCTACTTGACCACCGATGTGCGCCAGGAAACGGCGCTGCATGGCCGGGAGGCGTCCCTCGCGCCGCTGGTCGAGCGGCTGAAAACCTGGCAGGGAGAGCGAGTGATATTTGTGGCGCCAACCAAGGGAGACGCCGGGCGCCTGGGCGAGCTGCTGAGCCATTACGATCTTCATGTGCCGGTCATCGATGACCCATTCCCGGTATTGATAGCGCGCGAGAACCTCACCCGGGCGATCGTCTGCGGCCACCTCAACCAGAGCTTTCGCCTGCCCGAAGCGCGCCTGGTGGTGGTCACCTTCGATGAGATTTTCGGCACGCGCAAACGCCAGCCGGCGATCGCGACAAAAACCTATCCAAGCCATTTTCTTACCAGCCTGAGCGAGCTCAAGCAGGACGATTACGTGGTTCATTTGGACCACGGTATCGGCGTTTATCGCGGTCTCAAGTTCATGAAAGTGGCGGACGTCGAAGGCGAATTTCTCCAGCTGGAATACGCCGCCGGCGATCGCCTTTATTTACCGGTCGACCGCATCAACATGGTGCAGAAGTACATCGGTGGCGATGGCGCCGCACCCTCGCTCGACCGTTTGGGCGGAACGGCATGGGAGAAAGTCAAGGCGCGAGCGCGGAAATCGATCTTCGCCATGGCCGAGGAATTGGTTCAACTCTATGCGCTGCGCGAGGCGCGCGCGGGCACGGCGTTCGCCGCACCCGACAACCTTTATCAGGAGTTCGAAGCCGCTTTCGAATACGAAGAAACCCCGGACCAGCAGCGCGCCATTGACGAAACGCTGGCAGGCATGCAAGCCAAAAAGTCGATGGATCGATTGGTTTGCGGCGACGTGGGCTACGGCAAGACCGAAGTGGCCATGCGTGCGGCGTTTCTCGCCGTCGAAAACGGCAAACAAGTCGCGGTACTGGCGCCGACGACAGTCTTGGCGCAGCAGCACTTGCAGACGTTTCGCCACCGCTTCCGCAATCACCCGGTGCGCATTGAAATGGTCAGTCGCTTTCTCACCCACAAAGAAATCGTTCAAATCTTGGAAGACACCGCTCGGGGCAAGGTCGACATTGTCATCGGCACGCACCGCTTGCTCCAGAAAGATGTCGAATTCAAAGATCTCGGGCTGGTCATCGTTGACGAAGAGCACCGCTTCGGCGTCGTCCACAAGGAACGCCTAAAGAAACTGCGCCAGCTGGTCGATGTCCTCAGCCTCACGGCAACGCCGATCCCGCGAACTTTGCACATGTCGCTGGTCGGCATCCGCGACTTGAGCATCATCGAAACGCCGCCGGTGGATCGACTGGCGATTCAAACCTACGTAACGCGCTATGACGAAAGGTTGATCCGCGACGCGATTCTCCGCGAGCTCGAGCGCGGCGGCCAGGTGTTTTTTCTGCATAACCGCGTCGAGACCATCGAGCGGTTGGCGATGAAGCTGACCGATCTGGTCCCGGAAGCCAAGATCGCGGTAGCGCACGGTCAAATGCGCCCCAGGGAGTTGGAAAGGGTGATGCTGGATTTTTTCGAAAACAAGACCCAGGTCCTGGTGTGCTCGGCGATCATCGAATCCGGTCTCGATTTTCCCAACGCCAACACGATCATTATCAACCGCGCGGACCAGTTTGGCCTGGCGCAACTTTATCAATTGCGCGGCCGGGTCGGACGCTCGCATCGGCACGCATTTGCGTATCTCCTCATTCCCGGCGAAAAAGCGATCACGCCGGAGGCCGAAAAGCGGCTGCGCGCGCTGCAGGAGGTCGATGGCCTTGGCGGCGGCTTTAAGCTTGCGCTGCATGATCTGGAGATCCGCGGCGCCGGCAACTTGCTCGGCGAACAGCAATCGGGACAAATCGCGGCCATCGGCTTCGAGCTCTATACCGAGATGATGGAGAAGGCGGTGAAGGAGCTCAAAGGCGAAGAGTTGCTGCCGGAGGTGGAGCCGGAGATACGCTTGGGCATTGCCGCGTACTTTCCAGAAACCTATATTCCCGACGCCAACCAGCGGCTCTATTTCTACAAACGCTTGGCCAGTTTGAAAGATGCGCTCGAGCTCGGGGAACTTAAGGAGGAGATCAAGGATCGATTCGGGCCCTATCCAGATACGGTCGAGAATCTTTTTTTGGTGATGAACCTGCGCCGTGTGTTGAAGGAATTTCTGGTGCAACAGATCAGCTTCTCTGACGGTAAAGTCTTTCTGTTGTTTCACTCCGAGTCGCCGGTCAAGGTCGAAAAACTCCTGGAGCTGATGCAGAAGCAAAAAAATCGTTTTCGCGTGTCGCCCGATGGGCGGCTGTCGTTCACGCCGAGAAATTTGGAGTGGGTGTCACTGATGGCTGAGGTCGCCGAATTGTTGCGCACGCTCGCGGACTCGCGCGTCGTGCAAAGGTCAACGGGAGCTGCCGTTCACGCGCCGGCGTAGGAACAGCTTTTTGGCACGCTCTAACGGCGCGATGTTTGTTTGGCTTTTTCGGTCTAATGTGCTACTTCTGGCTATCCTTTCAGCTTGAGCCGCTGATGCTGAAACCGGCCCTAACCTGGTATCTGCTGTTGCTTTTTCTGATCGTGACGCCCGACGTGGCTCGCGCCACGGTCATCGAGCAGCTCGTTGCCGTGGTTGACGGCGAGCCCTACACGCTTTCGAACGTCAAAGCTTACGCACAGACGAAGTTCAACCGCAGTTTTCCCTCCGGTGACTTAAAACAGATCACCCCGGCCGACCGAGAGGTGCTCGAGCAATTCCTCACCGACAAGCTCCTGGAATCTGAAGTTCGGGAGGCGGGCATCAAGGTCAGCGACGCCGATGTGGAGCGCTACATCGAACAAGTCAAGAAGAACAATCGCCTATCCGATGAAGATCTCAAGCGCGCACTTAGCCGAGAGAATCAGACCCTAGCGAGCTACAAGGCGTCGGTCAAAGCGGAAATGGAAAAAAGTGATCTGATCGATCGCCAGGTCAGAAGAAAAATCACGATCAGCGACGAAGACGTCGAACGCTACTATAAGCTCAACGCAAAAAATTATCGCACGAACGAGCGCGCGCACATTCGCCATATCCTGCTCGCGCTTGACGAAAAAGCACCGCCCGAGCTGGTGGAGAGCGTGACGGCAAGAGCGAAGGAGCTTTATCGGCGCATCACGGCGGGAGAGGACTTTGCCGGATTGGCGCGGGAAAACTCCCAGGGAGGCGGCCATGCTGAGGGGGGGGATATCGGCTGGGTGACGCGCGGCACGTTGATTCCCGGCATTGAAGCAGTGGCGTTCCAGAAATTATCCGTCGGCCAAGTGAGCGAGCCGTTCCGTACCAGTATGGGTCTGCATATCGTTAAGCTCGAAGGGCGGGAGCCCGGCAGTCCCGTGCCGCTCAGCAGCGTAGCGCCGCGAATCAAACAAGAGCTGCTCAACAAGGCTCTGGAAGAACGGTTTGCCAAGTGGGTGAAGACGGATCTAAGACGGAAGCACCGGGTCGACATCAAAATTGCCGGTGTAGTTTTTAAACCGGAAGACTCCCCGGAAGAAGGGACGGTCGGCGGGTTGATGGCGAAATCCAACCGCTCGGCGCGCAGCGAAGACCGGTCGTTTTTGAGCTACCTCAATCCGCTCTCCTATATCGTCAAAGAAACTCCCTTTGAGGAAGACACCGCAAATAACGGTCCGAATAGCCCCCCGCTCCAAGGCAAAAACATTGTGAGTGTTTTCGGCGTCCCGCTGTTTACGACCGAGGCCGTGGAGGATGCACCTGACGTTTTTGCGCCGCCGCCAAAGGAGCCTGAGGAAAAGGGAGCGGGCTCGAGTATCCTCGACTCGCTCAATCCTTTTTCCTCGAAAAAACCTTAGCCCAAGATTTGCGCTGAGGCCGCGAGAGCATCTCGTGACGTGGCCTCATCGCTCAATCGCCCAGACTAGCCCCTTGTCTCTGGCACCGCATGCGCCGATAATGGCGGTCATGATCGAGGTGCGGGTTTTTCACATCCATGGCGAGTAGACCGATCGTCGCCGTCACGATGGGCGATCCCGCCGGGGTCGGTCCGGAAGTGATTCTCAAGGCGCTTGCCGATCCGCTCATCAAAAGAGTTTCACGACCGTTGGTGCTGGGCGACTGGGGAGTGCTCCAGCGCGCGCGCAGCCGCCGGTTCAGGTCTCCTCAACTGATCTGCTGGCAGCCAGGACAAGAACTGCTGCCGCTGCTTGAGCATCCGAACGCCCACGTGGTTTGCTCACTGTCATCGCTCACGGTGGGTCAATCACGGCCCGGGGTAGCGTCCAAAGCCGCCGGCCACGCCGCGTTTTGTTACATTCGAGTCGCCGCTAACCTAGCGCTCTCCAAGCTCGCCGACGCGATCGCCACCGCGCCGATCAGCAAGAGCAGCTTAATCGACGCCGGCTACAATTATCCGGGCCACACCGAGCTTCTCGCCGATATCAGCCGCACTCCCGAGTGCCGCATGATGCTGGTAGGCGCCAAGCTGCGTGTCGTGCCCGTGACCGGCCACGTTCGATTCACGAGAGTGGCGCGCATGCTAACGCCGGGCAATATTGAAACCACCCTGGAGCTTACGCACAACGGACTCAAGAATTTTTTTGGTATCGCACGGCCGCGCATCGCGGTAGCGGCGTTGAATCCGCACGGCGGCGAGAAAGGCATCTTTGGCAACGAGGAGAGCAAGGTCATTGAGCCGGCGGTGAGGCGCGCGCGCCGGCGCGGAATCTTAGCGGCCGGGCCATTTCCAGCTGACAGTCTGTTTCATCACGCGGCGCGAGGCGCCTATGACGCGGTGGTCTGCATGTATCACGACCAAGGGTTAATTCCGCTCAAGTTGCATCACTTTTTCGGCGGCGTGGCGCTGACGCTGGGGCCGCCGTTTATCAGAACGTCCGTCGACCACGGCACCGCCTACGATATTGCCGGAACCGGCAAAGCGGATGAAACAAGCATGAAAGAAGCCATACTCTTGGCGGCGCGACTGGCGCGCCAGAATCTGAGGCAAGGTAAACCATGAACCCATCGATTTTTCGCGAATACGACATCCGCGGTGTAGCGGAGAGGGACTTTGACAGGGAATTCGCATTGCGTCTCGGGAAGGTGCACGGTACGGCGATCGCGGCCCGCGGTGGAACCCGAGCTACGGTCGGACGCGACTGCCGCGCAACTTCGGACGCCTATGCCGAAGCGGTGATCGCTGGCATGGCGTCAGCTGGCTTACACGTTTATGACATCGGCGTTTGTCCGACCCCACTGCTTTATTTTTCGCTATTTCACCTCGACGTCGACGGCGGCATTCAGATCACGGCGAGCCACAATCCTTCGGAATACAATGGGTTTAAAATTTGCCTGGGGAAGGACACGTTGTACGGTACGCAGATCCAGGACATCCGGATGAGGATGGAGCGGGGTGCGTTTAGCGAAACCGCCGGCGGTAAGGTGGAACGTTACGGGATTATCCCGCCCTACCAAAAGCATTTGCTTGCGGACATACCGCGGCTCGCCCGGCCGCTTAAGGTGGTCGTCGATGCCGGCAGCGGCGTTGCCGGCCCGGTGGCGCCCTCACTGTTCCGGCAGCTCGGTTGCACCGTCTGGGAAATCGCGTGCGAGCCAGACGCCAATTTCCCGTTTCATCATCCGGATCCAACTGTGCCGGAGAATCTGGCGATGCTGATCGACCGGGTCAGGGAAGAGAAAGCGGACCTCGGTGTCGCCTACGACGGCGATGCCGACCGAATCGGTACGGTCGATGAGCAGGGTAACATTCTTTGGGGCGACGAGCTGCTCGTGCTTTTTTCGCGCGACATCCTTAAACGCAATCCGAACGCCGTCGTCATTTCCGAAGTAAAATGTTCCCAGCGCCTATACGATGATATCGCGAAGAACGGCGGTCAAGCGATCATGTGGAAAGCAGGACACTCTTTGCTCAAGGCCAAGATGAAGGAGACTCAGGCGCTCTTGGCCGGCGAGATGAGCGGCCATATGTTTTTTAAAGAGCGTTACTTCGGCTATGACGACGCGATCTACGCGTCACTGCGGCTGCTGGAAATCCTCGCCAACTCCGGAAAACCGCTGTCGAGTCTGCTGGCCGATTTACCGCCGAGCGTGTCCACGCCGGAGATTCGGGTCGACTGTCCGGACGAGCGAAAATTTGTCATTGCCGCGAAGGCCACCGAGTATTTTCGCCAGCACTACGATGTCATCGACGTCGATGGTGTGCGGGTGCGCTTTAGCGACGGTTGGGGACTGATTCGCGCCTCCAATACGCAACCGGCCCTGGTCCTGCGCTTCGAAGCACAATCTGCGGCCAAGCTTAAAGAGTACCGCGATCTGGTGGAGCAAAAATTGCGTGAGCTTGGGGTCGAATAGAATTGGGCATGCCCGGTAAGATCGTCATTCGAGGCGCGCGGGTTCACAATCTAAAAAACATCGATCTGGAGATTCCGCGTGAACAGCTCGTGGTCGTTACCGGCGTTTCGGGTTCAGGGAAATCTTCGTTGGCTTTCGATACACTCTACGCCGAGGGCCAGCGACGCTACCTCGAAAGTCTTGGCGCCGCTAGCCGCCAATGGCTCCAGCAGATGGAAAAGCCCGACGTCGACAGCATCGACGGGCTTTCGCCGACTATAGCTATCCAGCAACGGCCCGGGCTGACGACTCCGCGTTCTACGGTCGGCACGCTCACGGACATTTATGGCTACCTGCGATTGCTCTTTGTTCGTGCCGGCCAACCCCACTGCATGGAGTGCGGTCGTGAAATTGCGGTGCATACCATCGAGCAGATCGTTGATCAATTGATGACATTGCCGGCGCAGACACGCATCATTATCCTGGCGCCGGTACCGCTTTCCGGAGTCGGCGAGATCAACGAACGGCTGCGCGAATTCGCCCGCCAGGGGTTTGTCCGCATCATGATCAACCGCCGGATGCAGGAGCTCGTTGGCGAGAGCGCGCTTGACGTCGGAGCGCTGCAGCAGCTCGATCTTGTGATCGACCGGCTGGTCATCCGCGCTGACATTGAGAAGCGGCTTGCCGATTCGCTCGAAGTGGCATCGCGACACGGCAGCCAAACGATCAGAGTCCAAATCCTCGATGGCTCCGAAGCTGCACCCGCTCGCGAACTTGTCTTTAGTCAACGGTTCGTATGTGTTGACTGCGGCGAAGCGCTGCCAGAAATTACCCCCAGCCTGTTTTCCTTCAATAGCCCGCAAGGCGCCTGCCCGAGCTGCAATGGATTGGGTGTCACTAGCCGCTCCAAGACAAAAGAGAACGAGGATCGCGACGTAGCCTGCCCCGACTGCGGTGGCAGCCGGCTAATCAAGGCGAGCCGCGCCATCAAAATATCCGGCCACGACATCGCCGAAATCGCCGCTTGGCCAATCTCAAGAGCGCTCCAGTTTTTTGCGGGGATTACGTTCAAGGAAGATCGCGCCGTGGTGGGACGGAAAATCGTCGACGAAATCGTGCCTCGCTTACGCGTCATGGCCGATCTGGGCCTTGAATATCTCAGTCTCGACCGGTCGGCCGTAACGCTGTCGGGGGGCGAGTCCCAGCGAGTGCGCTTGGCTACGCAGATCGGTTCGGCAATGGCCGGCGTGCTCTATATTCTCGATGAGCCGAGCATCGGCTTGCATCAGCAGGACAACGATAAGTTGGTCGTGCTGCTTAAGCGGCTGCGCGACGCGGCCAATTCGGTTTTGGTTGTCGAGCACGACCGCGAAACCATGCTGGCAGCCGACTATCTTGTCGACATGGGGCCGGGCGCCGGTACACAGGGCGGCGAAGTCGTCGCGCACGGAACGCCGGCGGAATTAGCCCGCGACAGTCGATCGATCACGGGGCGTTATCTGGCGGGTGAGCTGCAGATTCCCGTTCCGCCCAGGCGGCGCCGTGCAAGAGATCATCTGACCATCAGCCATGCGAGTACGTGGAACCTCAAAGACGTTACTGTCGAGATCCCGATCGGCGCCATCACCTGTGTCACGGGGGTTTCCGGCGCGGGCAAAAGTACGCTGGTGATGGACGTGCTTCATCAGGGCGTCGCGGACCGATTGCAGCGTCGCAGCCGCAGAGGTAAAACCAGCCATCGCGCAACGATCGATGGTTGGGGAAAATTCGATCGGGTGATCGGCGTTGACCAATCCCCGATTGGCCGCACGCCGCGCTCCAATCCGGCGACCTACACCGGAATTTACGACCATGTGCGCGAGCTCTTCGCACAGTTGCCCGAGGCGCGGGTACGCGGCTATGGAAGCGAGCGGTTTTCGTTTAACGTCAGCGGCGGGCGCTGCGAGGCTTGCGGCGGAGACGGTGTTATCCGAGTCGAAATGTATTTCCTTCCCGAAGCGTTTGTTACCTGCGCTGTGTGTAAAGGCCGGCGCTACAATCGTGAAACCCTGGAGGTCAAATATAAAGGCTTGAGCATCGCCGATGTTTTAGACCTGACCGTCGATTCGGCTTTGGACTTGCTTAACAGCATTCCCGCGGTTCGCGACCGGCTATCGACTTTGCACGAAGTCGGACTGGGATATTTGAGGTTGGGGCAGGCGGCTTCGACCCTCGCCGGGGGCGAAGCACAGCGCGTGAAGCTTGCGCGCGAGTTGGCGCGACGATCGAGCGGCCGATCGCTTTACGTTCTCGACGAACCCACCACTGGATTGCATTTCGATGACGTCAAAAAACTCGTTGAATTGTTAAACCGGCTCGCCGATTTAGGTAATACAGTAGTGATCGTCGAGCATAATCTGGATGTGATCAAGAATGCCGATCACGTGATCGATTTGGGACCGGGAAGCGGCGAGCAGGGCGGAGAGGTGATCGCAAAAGGGAGCCCCGAAGAGGTGGCGGCGACGGCTGGCTCGGCGACCGGCCGTTATCTGGCCGCAGCTCTAGTGCGCTAGCCATTTCGAGTTGAGACATTTTCAGTCACCTAAATTTAATGTTTTTCAATAACTTAAGTCAAAAATAACGGGGTTGACTCGGCGCTTGGTTTTGGTTAGTCTGATATCAGACTTAAATAGTCTGTATTTTGGAACCCACGCAGTCGTTCCGCTACGCCGATGAGCAACTTTAAGATACCCATATATCTGGATAATCACGCGACCACGCAGGTCGATGCCAGGGTGTTAGAAGCTATGCTGCCCTATTTCAGCGAGAAATTCGGCAACGCGGCGAGCAAAAGCCATGCTTTCGGGTGGGAGGCTGAGGCGGCGGTCGACATCGCGCGTGAAGAGGTTGCCCGGCTAATCGGCGCTGCGTCGCCGCGCGAAATCGTTTTCACGAGCGGTGCAACTGAATCCGACAACCTGGCACTCAAGGGCGTCGCTAAGTCGCATCACGAACGGGGTAATCATATCGTCACTTGCGTCACCGAGCACAAGGCGGTTCTCGATAGCTGTAAGGTACTGGAGAAGCACGGCTTTGAAGTGACTTATTTGCCGGTAAACTCTGCGGGTTTGGTTGAGCTTGGGAGGTTGCAAGCAGCGCTCACAGCGAAGACCATCTTGATCTCGATCATGGCGGCGAACAACGAGATCGGTACAATTCAACCGATCAAAGAGATCGGCCAACTGGCCAAGGAGAGAGGGATTTTGTTTCATACCGACGCAACCCAGGCGGTCGGCAAGGTTTCGATCAACGTCGAAGACATGGGGGTGGATTTATTATCGTTAACCGCCCACAAGATGTACGGGCCTAAGGGGATCGGCGCACTCTACGTGCGCTGGAGCAAGCCGCGTGTGAAAATTACCCCGCTGATCGACGGCGGCGGCCACGAGCGCGGCATGCGGTCTGGAACTTTAAACGTTCCGGGGATTGTCGGACTGGGCAAAGCTTGCGAGCTTTCTCGGCTTGAGATGGCCGCCGAGGGACAACATGTGAGAGGACTGCGCGACCGGCTTGAACGCGCCTTGTTCGAGCAGTTGGAAGAAGTTTGCATTAACGGCGATCCGGTCAATCGTCTGTCGGGCAATCTCAATATGAGTTTTGCTGGCATCGACGGCGAGTCGCTGATGATGGCCCTCAAAGAAATCGCCGTGTCGACCGGGTCGGCGTGCACTTCGGCAAGTCTCGAGCCCTCGCACGTGCTCAAAGCAATCGGGCTCGAAGACGCCATGGCGCACGCGTCGATTCGTTTCGGTATCGGCCGCTTCAACGGCCAGGATGAAATCGATTACACGGTCAAGCGGGTGGTGGAGGAAGTTACCCGACTGAGGGAAATCTCTCCCGTCTATCGGGCGAAAAAGAGCAGATTGCAGTACCCCCGGCATGGCGACACCAAACCCCGGGAGACGGTTTCCTAGGCATCGACGTTCGAGGGAGGAGCAGCGAATATGGCGATGGGAGTCAGTCTCACCGATCGTGCCGCGGCACGGATCAACGAGCTGATTGCGGCTGACCACCGTGACGGTCAAGGTCTTCGCGTCAAGGTCGTCGGCGGCGGCTGTTCGGGTCTGCAATACAAGGTCGAGTTCGACATGCCCAAGCCGACTGACAAAGTTTTTGAGAAGGACGGGGCCAAGGTCCTGGTAGACATGAAGAGCCTGCTTTATTTGACCGGCACGGAGCTCGATTACAGAGATGAGCTGATGCAGTCCGGCTTCGTGTTCCAGAATCCCAATGTCAAGAAGGCCTGCGGCTGCGGCGCATCTTTTACGGTATAAGCAAACGGAAAGCAAAACAATGAAACCAGCCACAAACACAGTCGAAGATCTTGCCCGGCGCGAATACAAGTACGGTTTTGTTACGGATATCGAGGCGGACACGATTCCAGCCGGGCTGAATGAAGAGATCATTCGCTTGATTTCAGCCAAGAAAAACGAGCCGGAGTTCATGCTCGAATGGCGGCTGAAGGCGTATCGCTATTGGGAGAAGCTGGCAAAGTCTGAAGCCGAGCCCAAGTGGGCGAAAGTGCATTATCCGCCGATTGATTACCAAGCGATCCGTTACTATTCGGCGCCGAAGAGCAAGTCCGACCGACCCAAGAGTCTTGAAGAGGTCGATCCCGAGCTGTTGGCGATGTACGAAAAGCTGGGGATTCCGCTCAAGGAGCAAGAAGCTTTGGCCGGCGTGGCGGTCGATGCGGTGTTCGACAGCGTCTCAGTGGCGACCACTTTCAAAGACAAGCTCGGCGAGCTTGGCATTATTTTTTGCTCATTTTCCGAGGCGGTGGAAAATCACCCTGAACTGGTGCAACGCTATCTAGGCTCGGTCGTGCCTTACAGCGACAATTTTTTCGCAGCACTCAATTCAGCGGTCTTCAGCGATGGGTCGTTTTGTTACATCCCGAAGGGCGTGCGTTGCCCGATGGAGCTTTCGACTTATTTCCGCATCAACGCGGCGGAAACCGGGCAGTTTGAACGTACGCTGATCGTCGCCGAGGAAGGCGCAACGGTAAGCTATCTCGAAGGCTGCACGGCGCCTATGCGCGATAAAAACCAACTGCATGCCGCCGTTGTCGAACTGATCGCGCATAAGGATGCCCAAATCAAGTACTCCACCGTACAGAACTGGTACCCCGGTGACGCCGAAGGTAAGGGCGGTATCTATAACTTTGTCACTAAGCGGGGCAAATGCGTCGGCGAACGTTCAAAGATTTCCTGGACCCAGGTTGAGACCGGTTCGGCGATCACGTGGAAGTATCCGAGCTGTATTCTGCAAGGCGACGATTCCGTCGGCGAGTTCTATTCGGTGGCGTTGACCAACAACTATCAGCAGGCCGATACCGGCACGAAGATGATCCATATCGGCAAGAATACCAGGAGCACGATCGTCTCAAAGGGGATTTCTGCAGGGCACGGACAAAACACCTATCGCGGTTTGGTCAAAATCATGAAGGGGGCGAGCGGGGCAAGGAACTATTCGCAGTGCGACTCGTTGTTACTGGGAGATAAATGCGGCGCGCATACCTTCCCGTATTTGGAAGTTTTAAACAACGCGTCGCAGGTCGAGCATGAAGCGTCGACTTCGAAAATCGGTGAGGACCAGCTGTTTTACTGCAAACAGCGCGGTCTCTCGACCGAGGACGCGGTCAATCTGATCGTCAACGGATTCTGCAAGCAGGTGTTCAAAGAACTGCCGATGGAATTTGCGGTCGAGGCGCAAAAGCTTCTCAGTGTCAGCTTGGAAGGCAGCGTCGGCTAGGAGTAGGTTGGTAGAAGGGGAATCAAGGATGTTGGCAACGGTCCGATTCCAGTAAGCAACATGGCAAATCAAGTTGATTTGGACAATAACGCGACGACGCGGGTGCTGCCCGAGGTGGTCGAGGCGATGCTGCCGTTTCTTACGGAGTCTTACGGTAACCCGTCGAGCATTCACCGTTTCGGCAGCCAAGTCGGCGCGAGAATCGCCGCGGCGCGAGCTCAGGTCGCCGCACTGATCGGCGCTAGCGACCCGGTGGAAGTCATTTTCACCGGCAGCGGCACCGAAGGCGACAATGCGGCGATCCGCGGCATGCTCGAAGCGCAACCGGATAAGCGTCATATCGTAACAACCCAGGTCGAACACTCGGCGGTGCTCGGCCTGTGCCAAAATTTAGAGAAAAAAGGTTATCGGGTCACCTGGCTGGGTGTCGATACGAACGGCGCTTTGGACCTGGCTGAATTACGTGCGGCTTTGTCCGACGACACGGCAGTGGTATCGATCATGTGGGCGAATAACGAAACCGGGGTGATCTTTCCGATCGAAGAGATCGGCGCCGTCGTGAGAGCCAAAGGTATTCCCTTTCATGTCGATGCCGTTCAAGCGGCGGGCAAACTGGCGGTCAACGTGAAGGACCTGCCGGTCGACTTGTTGACCATCTCCGGACACAAATTTTACGCGGCAAAGGGCATCGGCGCACTCTATGTGCGTCGCGGCATCACTTTTTCGCCTTTGCTGATCGGCGGGCATCAGGAGCGCAATCGCCGCGCCGGGACGGAGAATGTCGCCGGCATCATCGGCATGGGGAAAGCGGCGGAAATCGCGCTCGATCGGATGGCGGAAGATTCCGTGCGGATCGGTCGACTGCGCGATCTGCTCGAATCCCTGTTGCTCGAATCCTGCCCCGACAGCCGCATCAATGGCAGCCGGCAGAATCGTTTGCCGAACACGGCAAACATCAGTTTTCGTTACTTGGAAGGGGAATCGATTCTCGTATTGCTCGATCAGCAAGGAATCTGCGCCTCTACCGGATCGGCCTGTACTGCGGGATCGTCCGAACCTTCACACGTGCTGCGCGCCATGAAGGTGCCGGCCGATTGGCTGCAGGGAGCGGTGCGATTCAGTCTTGGTCGTTTTAATACCGAAGACGAGATCCGCTATGTGAACGAAAAGGTGCCTGGGATCGTCCAACGTTTACGGGGGCTTTCCGCTCTCGGCAAGCTCGGCAATGAGCAGCGCTCGCAGCCCGATGCGGTTGTGGCCGCCGGTACCATCGGAACAAGGGGGTAGTCCATGGGGCTGATGCAGATTTCTCGACGGGTCGACTACGCGCTGCGAGCAGTGATTTATCTTTCCGATCAACCGCCGGAGAAATGCAGCTCGATCGCGGAGATCGCCAAGCGTCAGGGGGTGCCAAAGAAGTTTTTGGAAAAAATAATCCAAGATTTGGTGCGGCGCGACCTGATCAAGTCAAAGCGCGGCTCGGCAGGCGGATACATGCTGGCGCGGTCTGCCGAGACGATTTCGTTTTGCGACGTCATCGAAGCGATTGAAGGCCCGCTCGCCGTCAATGTTTGTTTGGATCATGAGGCGGGCTGCGATCAAATCCCGCGCTGTACGATGATTGGAGTATGGACGGAGCTGCAACGAAGCATCACGGAAGTGCTCAGGCGCACGACGATCGCAGCATTGCGGCAGCCGGTCTGCAGGGAATTCGCCGGTTCCTCTTCTCTTTCGAGTGCGGCTTGAGCCGGTGAGCCGACTTGCAGTCAAGCCGCACCCTAACGGGAGGTGTTATGACGAGCTACGACACAGGACTTAGCATGGAAGAACGCGTAACCTCGCTATTCCAGCCGGACACGTTGTTGCCGGAGCAGTATCTCGATACGTTTCGGCGTAAGTTGCATCTCGAGCCGGAAAAAAAACTCATGCTCGCGATTCTTGAAGACGCCATCGCGTGCTATCAAAAGTACCTTTTCGCGCGAGACAGCAAAGGCAAGGCGTTGTTTGAGGACGCCGAACAATGGATCGAAGAAGTCAGCGGCGTGGGAATTTTCGCGTTCGATAGCGTTTGCGAAACGTTGGGATTGAACCCTGATTATCTCCGGCGCGGTATCGCCGAGTGGAAGAGGGTTGCCTTGGCACAGCGTACGCAAGCGAAAGTTTACCAGCTTGCGCCGAGGTCGCGAAAACAGCGGCGCAACGTCGCGTTGACGCGCAGGTCGGGACGGCGCTGGCGACGGGCGGCTGGTCGCTAGCACGAGCGAACGCCCTAATGTCTAGGCGGCGACGACGGGCGAAGTCCATCGTCGCCGCTTCGTTTTGTGAGAGCCGTTTCGCTTGAAAAGCTCAGCAAACGAATTCATAGATGGATCGTGGTGGAAAAAAAGGTCCGCTCGGCGCCCGCGCGATTCTTTTACGGCTTGAGATATCGCATCGGCGAGTATGTGCTGCGCGGCTTCATCAAAGTTTTGCCGCTTATACCGGACCGGCTCACGCTTGCGTTCGCACGCTTGATGGCGCACCTGTCATTTGCGCTGTTGTGGCGTTTCCGCCGCCGGATGGAAGAAAACGTCACCGCAGTTTTGAGTCGAGAGTTTCCTCGTGCAACAGAGCGGAAAGACCTGGTGTGGCATGCCTGGCTGAATTTTGGCCGCGGCGTGCTCGACACCGCGGAGGTCATGCACGCCTCGCGCGCACGCATTGTCTCCATGGTCGCGCTCGAGGGCGAGGAGCATATCAGACAGGCTCTGGAAAAAGGCCGGGGGGTGATCGCCCTGAGTGCTCATCTGGGCGGCTTTACATTGATCGGGCCGCGCCTTGCGGCCGCCGGGTTTCCCTTCAGCGTGGTAGTGAAACAGCCGGGCGACAGGCGTTTTGCGGAGCTGCTTGACCGGTATCGCGCTCAAATCGGGGTGCACACGATCTCGGCCAAACCTCGCCGGGAGGCCGTACGCGGCCTCCTTAAAGCGTTACGTGATAATCGCATCGTCATGGTCATCGCCGACGAGTTCAAGTCCGGCGACGTGATGGTCGATTTCCTGGGATTGAAGTTGCCGGCACCGCGCGGACCTGCGACGATGGCGCTGCGCACGGGCGCGATTACGCTGCCGATGTTCGCGATCCGGCGACCGGACGGTGCGCTGACACTCAGCGTCGGCGCGCCCATTGCTCCCGTCGAGCGTGCCGATCTCGAGGAAAGCGTGCTGGCGACCACGGCGCTCTATACGCGCCATCTGGAAGCCGCCATTCGCAAGTATCCTGACCAGTGGAACTGGCTTGGCTTACCAAGGCCTGGCACCCGCCCGGCGCGCTCCGAAATCGCTCGCACGAAAAAAAAACTTGCGGCCAAAAATTGAATCGACATCCGACTACCGACCTCGGTACGCAGCATTCCCTCACTGTAAATTTTCACAATTTTGAGTCGAAGCCGGGCCTTAAGATCGTCTGTTTCTCGCTGGCTTCAAGATAGCGAATAAATCGATACTTGTTTTCAAGCTCGTCCAGTTTCAGCGGCGGCAGGTCTTTGGGCTGGCCGGGATCAACTTTGACGGCGAGCAGCGTCAATTGGTTCCGCCCCAAAGCATGCGTGAATCGATCGCGAAACTCCTCGGGTGTTTTCACCCAAAGCGCGTTCTTGTAGCCCGCGGCTATGGCGAGCGCCACTGCATCGCATTCGCGCGAGGCAGTGGCGGTGCCGCCAGAGGCTTCGAAGATCTCATTATCGAAAAGCAAGTGGAGAAAATTGCCGGGATTTTGCCGGGCGATCGTCGGCAGCCCGCAGAGGTTCATCAAAAAGGCGCCGTCGCCGTCGATCGCGATGACTTTGCGATGCGGCAGCGCAATGGCCAGCCCGGCGGCGATCGATGAGACCAGGCCCAGCGTGCGGGTTTTCAGATTGCCATCGCTCGGACGCACGGCCCACCACTCGCGCGCAGCCCAACCGGTGCAAACCGCCAGTGCATCACCGGCATCGTCGGCAATCGCTCTCAGATAATCATAACGCTGCATCACGGCACTCCCAGAACGCTTTTAGTGAGCAATACCGCGACCGGCCGTTTGGAATCATCGGCCAGAATCTGGGCGCCGCGTAAAGTATCGTCGATTTCTTCTTGGTGGCGGAGCACATAGGTACGAAAACCCATCGCGTGGAGCACCGGTTCGGTCACCGAGCCGAGGGTGGTGAAACCGCGGTCACCGATATCGCCGGCATAATAAATCAGCATCAGGATCGGGATCTGGAACTGCAATGAGGTGGTTGTCAGCGCGTTGCAGCTGTTGAGAAAGCCGGCGTTTTGCATGATGATCGCAGTTTTCTTGCCGGCGAGGTAAGCGCCGGCGCAGATGCCGATGCCCTCTTCCTCGCGGCATAGCGGCACATGCTTAAGCTCCGTGTCGCGTTCCAGGGCGCGGATAAGTTCGAGCATCTTTTCGTCCGGCAAACTGGCGACGAAATCGATCCCCGCTTTTTTAAGGCCGGCTAGGATTGCCGCGGCCGCTTGGCTCGCCTGACCCTGCATTCTCTTCCTCGTTACCCTCTCGGCTTACGACCATCGCTACTGCGAATGAGCCGAAGTTGTCAAGCTGCGCGGCGTTGCAGCGGTCGAAGAATGCTCTTGACACTCGGATGACAGATTTTATAGTGAGCAAAACGCTATGACGGGAAAAGAAATAAAAGTTAGCGAAAAACATGTTTGGGTCGGCGTCGAAGACCGCTATGTTCATCTCGGACTCACGAACTATGTTCAAGCCGCACTGGGAACGGTTATTTCGGTCGAGTTGCCGGAAGTGGGCGATCAGATTGAAGAGGGAGAGGTCTTTGCCGAAATCGAATCCGTCGCCACGGTTCACGAGCTGATTTCCCCTATCTCCGGGAAAGTCTTGGCGGTGAACCCCCAGCTCGAAAGCCATCCATCCGTCATCAACGAAGACCCTTACCGTGAAGGTTGGCTGGTCGAGGTGCGGTTGAAAGACGATTCCGAACTCGACGCGCTTATGGGTATGGACGATTATTACCACTTTGTTTCCAAAGACAAACCGTAGATGCTCAGAGCCATCAAGAGGCCGCTTTGCACCCATTGAACGAATCCGTGGTGGCGCTCCGGTGTTCATGAGCTTCGCCTTCGTCGCGCGAAGGCTCGGGCGCAATTTTAGTGTGAGGAGCGCGTCAGCCCTCTCTTTGCTCGCTCCCGCACTACAATCGATCGGTCCAATCCTATACCTGCTGATTTTCTTTGCGGCGCCGGCGCAAGCGGGGATAGCCGATTCGCCGCGGCAGGATCAAACCGACTCGTTTGCGGCGGCGCGTCGCGTCATGATCGAGCGCGATCTGCGTGGCCGCGGCATCAAAGACGCAAGAGTGCTGGGCGCCATGGAGGTCGTACCGCGGCATCTCTTTGTGCCGGAAAACTCGCGTGCCTTTGCCTATGATGACCGGCCGCTGGCCATCGGCGCGGGCCAGACGATTTCACAACCCTACGTCGTCGCGTTCATGACCGGGCTTTTGGAGTTGAAACCCTCCGATAAAGTCCTCGAAATCGGCACCGGATCGGGGTACCAGACCGCGGTATTGGCCGAGCTGACCGCGGCTGTGTACTCGATCGAGATCGTGCCGTTGCTCAAAGAGCGCGCAAGCAAAGTGCTCGATGCGCTCGGCTATAAGAACATCGAGATCAAGTTGGGAGACGGGTTTTTTGGTTGGGAAGAGCGCGGTCCCTTCGATGCCATTCTTTTGACCGCGGCGGCGCCAACAATTCCGGATCCGCTATGGCGTCAGCTGCGCGACGGTGGACGGTTGGTGATGCCGCTCGGGGAGGAACGGCGGACACAGAAACTAATCCGCGTGAGAAAATCCGCTGACAAGCAAGTCATCGAAGATTTCAGCGACGTTCTTTTTGTTCCCCTGCGGGGCGCAATTGAGAAGAAGACGCGTCGTTAGCCTTGCGGCGCGGTGCGCTCTGGAAGCGATAAACCACCTCGCCGGGCCGGACCATGTTCAGTTCTTCGCGCGCGAGCTTTTCGAGATAATCGGGGTCGTTGCGGATGTGAAGAATGCGCTGGCGCAGTGACTCGTTTTCCTTCTGCAAGCGGTAGTTCTGCTCGTCGAGGCGGCTCTTCTCGCCGCCGAGACGCCACAGATGAACGGCACCGCGCTCGCCGACGATGGTAACCAGAGAGAGCAGCATGATAAGCGCGCCGAGTAGATAGATCGGCCACCGCGGTGGCAGGATTACACGTAGAGCCATGGTGCAGCGCATAACAATATAGCACATTTTATGGTTTTGTCTTGGCGGATTTTTCTTTTCAGGAGGCGACGATGAAAATCCAACGGGTGCATGCGCGCGAAGTGCTGGACTCACGGGGATTTCCGACTGTGGAGGTGGAAGTCACACTGAAAAACGGCGTCCTGGGACGTGCGACGGTGCCCTCGGGCGCCTCGACGGGTCTTCACGAGGCGGTGGAGCTGCGCGACGGGGGGAAGCGCTTTCTCGGCAAAGGTGTAACGCGAGCGGTGGCGCACGTAAACGAAAAAATCGCACCCCGCCTGCGCGGCAAAGATGCGCGCGATCAGACGGCCATCGATCAGATCATGCTCGATCTCGATGGTTCGCCGAACAAGCGAAAATTGGGTGCCAATGCCGTGCTCGGCGCCTCGCTTGCCGTCGCCCATGCGCAAGCCAATGCACAGGGGCTTTCGCTGTACCGCTATTTGGGAGGGAGCACCGCCAGGACTCTGCCCGTGCCGATGCTCAACGTGTTGAACGGTGGTGTCCACGCCGACAACAACGTCGATGTCCAAGAATTCATGATCGTGCCTTACGGTATGAAGAGTTTCACCGATGCGCTGCGCGCAGCTGCGGAAATTTTTCAGACCCTGAAAAAGGTTTTGCATGATCGCTCGCTCTCCACGAGCGTCGGCGACGAAGGCGGCTTTGCGCCGCGGGTGACGAGCAACGCGGAGGCGATTGAGCTTCTGTTGGAGGCGATCAACGGCGCCGGCTATAAGCTGGGAACGCAGGTCGCGCTCGCCCTCGATGTGGCGTCGAGCGAATTCTACGAAGACGGCGCTTACCGGTTCAAAAAATCCGATGGCCGCAAACGCAACTGCGATGAAATGGTGCGTCTCTACGAAGATTGGGTGCGCCAGTATCCGATCATATCGATCGAGGACGGCTTTGCTGAAGACGATTGGGAAGGCTGGCGGGTGATGACGGAAACGTTGGGCAAGAAAATTCAACTGGTCGGCGACGATTTGTTCGTCACGAACAAGGTCCGCCTGCAGCACGGTATCGATGCCGGTGTGGCCAACTCGATCCTCGTTAAAGTCAATCAGATCGGTTCGCTCAGCGAGACCCTGCAAACGATGAAGCTTGCGAAACAGGCGGGTTATACGACGGTGATGTCGCATCGCTCCGGCGAGACCGAGGACGTTACCATCGCCGACCTCGCGGTGGCGACCGATGCCGGACAAATCAAAACCGGTGCGCCGTGCCGCGGCGAGCGGACGGCGAAATATAATCAGCTGCTGCGCATCGAGGAAGAATTGGGTCGACGGGCGGTCTATGCGGGGAAGGGAGCATTTCGTGCGTAACACGGCAAGTGAACGGCCGGTTCGATCAAGCATGACCGCGCGGGCGGGCGGGCGCAAGCAGGAGACTCTCAGCGCGAGAAGCGCCCGCGGCGCCGCCATCGCGAAAATCTTGGCGCGCGCATATCCTCAAGTCAAATGCCCCCTGGTTCACGGGAATACGTTTGAACTCTTGATCGCGGTGATGCTCTCGGCGCAGTGCACCGATGCGGCCGTGAACAAAGTAACCCCCGAGCTTTTCCGGCGTTATCCGACGCCGGACGCGCTCAGCCGCGCTTCCACCAGCGAGATCGAGTCGCTTATCCGCACTCTCGGTTTATTTCGCACCAAGGCGAGAGCGCTCAAGCGTTGCGCACAGCAGTTGGTGCAAGAGTTCGATGGCGAAGTGCCGGAAGCGATGGAGCAACTCACCCGGCTCGCCGGGGTGGGCCGGAAAACCGCCAACGTGATCCTTGGCCACGCTTTTGGCAAGCCTGGGATCGCCGTCGACACGCACTGCAAGCGGGTCTCGCGCCGGCTCGGACTGTCACGCCAAATTGAGCCGGTGAAGATCGAAAAGGATCTGGCGAGAGTACTTCCGCCTGCCGAATGGACCGCTTTTTCTCATCGTTTGATCTTGCACGGCCGGCTGGTTTGCCATGCGCGTAAGCCAGAATGCGCCAAGTGCCCGCTGTTCGGGCTCTGTCCCGCGGGTCAGACGTTAGTTCAGGCGAATTGCAATGGTCCATCTGCGGAGGAGGGATTGTAGCGTCTCGTCTGACGTCTGTCCCGATCAGTGAGAGTGCATCTTGCCTAGAACCGACAGGCGGCATTCATCCTCGTGCTCAAACAGGCAACTTTCGCACATGCTGGCACCGCACGAATCACAGTTAAATTCATCGCCGTGACGAATCTCATTCCGGCATGCGCCGCATTCTATGGTTCCATTGATGAATTGAAACATCTGGCCTTAGTTTTCCGGGAATTGTCTGAATGCCCGCCTCGACGAGTCGGTTATCCGGATGCATAGTGCGGGGTCTTCGCTCCCGAGCGCTTGCCGCTCGCAAGCCTACTGGGAATTTGGCTGTTTATGTCTCATGCAATGTGCGGGCTTAACATGGTTTCATCGACCCGGCAATGAGAAAAACGCTCCAGAAGATATTTTTGTTACTCCGAAGATGCGCGGGCCATGTTAAAGGTAACGTCGTGCGAGGCCTGGCTTGAAGGGCCGGCCGGGCAATAGTATTGCTGAGCTCCAGCCGGATGATCGGAGTGTGTCGGCAGTGGGACTCGTGCATAAGCGATGCGCATCATCGTGCATATTGACATGGACGCATTTTATGCGGCGGTGGAGGAACGGGTCAACCCAGCCCTGAGAAACCTTCCGGTCGTTGTGGGATCTGATCCAAAGGAAGGCAAAGGCAGAGGTGTCGTCACCACGGCCAACTATAAGGCCCGCGAATTCGGCATACGCTCTGCTTTGCCGATCTCGCGTGCATGGCGGCTTGCGGAAGCTGCGCGCAGACGAGGCGCGCCGGCAACCGCCTTTGTTCGACCAAACCTGCCGCTATATCGAGATGTATCCGGCCGCATTATGGGGATCTTGCAGCGCTCCTCCGATTGTTTTGAGGAAGCGAGCATTGATGAAGCCTATCTTGATGTCTCATCGCTAAACAGTTTCGCGGCCGCTGCAGAGCAGATGCGTCGCCTCAAAGTCGAGATCCGTCGGCGGGAAGAACTCAGCTGTTCGGTAGGCATCGGACCAAACAAGTTGATTGCCAAAATTGCCTCGGGCTATGAAAAGCCCGACGGACTCACGGTGATCACGGCCGCAATGGTTGAAGATTTCTTGAGCCCGTTACCTGTTCGGGTGATTCCCGGAATCGGTCCGAAGAGCGAGCATTTTCTTCATGAACAGAAGGTTCATGTGGTTGCCGATCTCCAGAAGGTGGCCGAGCCCACCCTTATCGCTTGGTTCGGCAAATCGGGCCGGCGGTTGTTCGCGAAGGCACGCGGCATCGATGATTCGGAGGTCTCCAACGAGTGGAGGCGAAAATCGCTTGGCGAACAAGAGACCTTCGCGGAAGACACTCACAGCCGGTCTACTGTTGTGGTGTGCCTCGAGCTTATGGCGGAACGAATTCTCGCCAAGTTAGGGGCAAAAGATTTCAAAGGCTTTCACACCGTGACGGTCACCGTACGCTTCGCCGACTTTCAGACCAGCAATCGCTCGCGCACCCTTAAAAACGGCGTCCAGATCAGCGACGCGGATTATGCGCTCAAGCAACTCAAAGAAGAAGCGTTGTCACTGATCCAGCCTTTTTTTGACGAGCGTGAGAATCCACGTGGAAAGGCTTTTCGCTTGATTGGTCTGCGCATCGAAAAACTCTTCTGAGTACGAGATCAAAGCGATTTGGCGTTTCGGCCAGGGAGCTACACTGAGAACCAGCCAACGATTCACGCGCGCAGCGGCAGTGCGCTGGCGATCAATGGTTTCCACGTCGCAACCGCGAATCCATGGCAAACTTGGTGCTTGTTGCGGTTTTCTAGGTCGGCATTCTACTTTATTCGGGTAGTTTGTTAGACTTTTTTTCCATTACTGTGCGATAACGTTGAGACAGGATGGCACCGGAGGCGATGCCTCTCGACCCAGCACGAGATATCAAAATCGGAACTTCGGGATATTCGTATCCCGGTGCTCCGCCGAAAGGCTGGTACGGAGCTTTTTATCCAGACAAAAAGAGTCGATCGTTCGACGAACTAAGCTACTATTCACGAGTTTTCAATACCTGCGAAATCAACAGCACGTTCTACAGACCGCCCTCGGCGAAGGTTGCCAAGGGCTGGGTAGCCAAGACGCCGGCCGACTTCACGTTTGCGATAAAGCTGTGGCAAAAATTTACCCATCCCCTGAAGATTGGCCGAACGAAATCGGACGAGAGATGGGAGCCAGCGAGCCAGCGCGACTACGATGAATTTCGGGCCGGCATTTTGCCTCTTGCCGAAGCCGGAAAGTTGGGTGTTTTGCTGTTGCAGTATCCGGCGGGATTCCACTGCTCTCCCGAAAACGTTGAAAAGATCGAGAGCACTCTCAGATGGTTTTATGACTATCCCAAAGTGGTTGAGCTTCGCCACAAAAGCTGGCACGAACAGATCCATCAGATGAAAGCGTTGCTGCTGGAGAATAGAGCGAGCGGGGTACTGATCGACGAACCGAAGTTTGCTACTTCGATCCGTCAGCAACCAGAAGCGATCGGGGAGATATTTTATTTTCGCGCCCACGGACGCAACGCTAAAGCGTGGTGGCATCCCCAAGAGTCCTGGCAACGATACGACTATTTGTACTCCCGCGTTGAAGTGCGGCAGCATGCCAAACGAATTAGAATCGCCACGAGCAAGTCGGGAATCCAAAAGGCATTTGCGTTCTACAACAATCACGCTCGTGCGAACGCGGCGGCGAACGCCGTGATGCTCACTCAAGAGCTAGGCGTTAGACTCAAAGCGATGCCGCCGGAGGCGATGGTAACGAAGTTTCCCGAGCTGGTGCAGAATATGACTGGATAAACCAATCGTGTATGCTTCCCCTTGATGGCGGTAGGAAAAATGTCCGTGCTTAAAGTGGCTACGTGGAACGTCAACGGCATCCGCGCTCGTCAGGCTCAGGTGCTCGAATGGGTACAGGGGGAGCGGCCGGATGTGATCTGTTTGCAGGAACTGAAATCAACCGTGGCTCAGGTGCCACCAGCGCTCTGTGAACTGCAGGGATATCGCTGCTACTGGCATGGCGAGCGCGCCTACTCCGGAGTGGGCCTTCATATCCGCCGCGACGCTTTCGGCGGGGAGCCGCTCTTTGGTCATCCGTCGTTTGATTTCGAGACGCGGATCGTAACCGCGCAGGTTAATGATTTAATTTTCGTCTCGGTCTATGTGCCGAACGGCGGCAAGGATTTCCCAGCGAAGATGGAATTCCTGCATCAGATCGATGCGTTCATCGGCGAAATCCACCGCGACGGCATGCGCATCATCCTGTGCGGCGACATCAATATCGCACGCACCGAACGCGATGTTCATCCCAAAGAGCGCAATCCTGCGCTGGTTGGGCAGCGGCCCGAAGAAAGAGAATTGTTCGAACATATTCTGGCGCGAGGGCTGGTTGACGTCGGCCGCGCACTCGATCCAGACAACGACAATCTTTTCACCTGGTGGGCACCCTGGCGCAAGTTGCGTGAACGCAACATCGGTTGGCGTCTCGATTATATTCTGGCGAGCGAATCCCTGGCGGCCAAAGCCACCCGGTGCGCTGCCTATCGCGAAATCGGCAACAGCGATCACGCCCCGGTGGTGGCGGTTTTCGAATTAGATAATGCGGTGAAATCGTAAGCCGCTCGATGCGGAATCGTGTCGGCCTTGTGAACCTCTTCGAGCGGGCCAAGCTCCAAGGCGGACAGATAGCGAAGTGATGCAATGAAGGCGCCGAGCGAGAAATCGTCTGCCAACTCACCCGACCTTAGCATCTTTGGCAGGCTCGCCGAGTACAACCGCAAGCGGCGCTTCGAGGTGACGCCGGAACCCGCTGGCAGACCGGGGCGTGTGCGCACAGCAGCTCTCGAATTCGTTGTGCAAAAGCACCGTGCCAGTCACTTGCACTACGATTTTCGTCTGGAGCACGACGGGGTGATGCTCTCCTGGGCAGTTCCCAAAGGCCCGTCCCTCGATCCGGCGAACAAGCGTTTCGCCATGCAGACCGAAGACCATCCGATCGAATACAATCAGTTTGAAGGGGTGATCCCGGAAGGGGAATACGGTGCGGGCACCGTAATGATCTGGGATTGCGGCACCTGGGTGCCGGCAGTGGCAGACGTCGACCGGGCGCTCGCCAAAGGCGATCTCAAGTTTACCCTGTACGGCAAAAAGCTGCGCGGCTCATGGGTGTTGGTCAGAATGCGTGGCCGGCAATGGCTGTTGATTAAACACCGCGACAAAGTCGCTTCCACCGAGGATATCACCGCCGCCAAACCGCGGTCCGCCGTTTCACGCCGGACTTTGGCGGGAATTGCACGGCGTGCGGGCGCCAGCGCGCGCCAGCTCGCTCAGGCTGAAGAGGCCGACAACAAAATTTTGATCAACGGGAGGAGCAAGAGCACACAGAAATCTTGAGCGGGACGGAGGTTTCGCGGATCGTGGGCGATGCTTTAGCCAACGGCCTCCGCATCCAAAGCCATCGGCCACCTGAACGGATCGCCGGCGGCGCACACTTACATGGTGAAGGGACCCTAGGCGCCAACCTAGAGAGCAAAGAGTCTGTTTCTCAAGGATGCCGGTGCGCTAGCGCGGTGGCAATGGGTCGCTGCCGGCAAGCTTCTTAAACAACGCGATGATTTCCGGGTCGC
>DATBMR010000001.1:0-22424 GCA_036554745.1 Binatia bacterium | reverse complement strand
GCGCACGCTCGATCTGGTTCTCATGCGGCGCGCGCACAAGCTAGTTCGCAATGCCGGCGTACGGCACTTCAGCCGATTCTTCTTCTCGCCGGAAATGTTACCCCTCGTGGGCCAGTTTGTGGACATTCACTGGGACCCGGCAAGAGTTGGCGAGCTGATTGTATATCAAAACGATAAATTCTTGTGTAAGGCGGCAAACCGCGAACTTTTGAGCTATGACGCATCGGAAGAGACTATCGCCCGTGCTCGAGCTTTCGGTCGCGAACAAAGGAGAGACATAATTCGGCGATATCAGAACGCCGTGGCGAACGCGCAGTACCTCAACTTCATCGCACGGGCGTCCGCCGAAGAGCGCCACGAAAAGGTCGCAACGGCGGATCGCCAGGCAATCGCAATGGGGGCCGAGCCGGACGGGATACCGGTGCTGCTGCCGAAATACGCGGACGCTGCAAAGAAGCTTACAGCCCTGCCGAAGATGAAGCATCAAACGGCACGGCCGCAGGTGGCGCAAGGCGCTGCCGATGAAGAGACAAAGACCGCCGACGGAATCTCCCGGCAATCCGTCAACCCGCTTTTAGACGAGGAGCAATGGAAGAGCGAAGAGATCTGCTGTCAATGCGGAAAAGGTGGAGTCTATTTGATTTATTGTGGCGGATGTGTGGTGGAGCCGACGCTTGTCTGTACAAAGTGCGGCGGCTCCAAAGGACATCGACGGTGTCAGAGTTGCGACGATAGCCACATGCATCGGACGAAAGCGGACCTAGAAATGGAGGGAGACGACCACGCGGCCACTGCGATTACGTTTGATGAACTAAAAAAACAGCGGAACGAGCAACAAGGAAAGGATGTGTAGCGCGATGGCGTCCGGCGCTCAACAAACCGCGCTCATGCTATCAGACGATGATGCGCCGAACGTATCAACCGCGAGATCGCGCCGCGAGCTCAACCCGTTTCGAAAGCAGTTCGGGGCATGCACGGTTGCGTGCAACGCGAATGCCGAGCTATCCGAGACCCGCATCTTTTGGTGTCACATATGCCAAAGAAAAGTTTTGCTGGACGTGTTTTAAATCGCATAAGGACTAGAGCATGAGCGACGGTCCTAAAAAGATCGACGGTCTCGAGGAACCACCCAAAGTCGAGGTATCGGCCGGGCGCGCGGAAACCGCGCGGTCCTGGCTCAAGGAATTTCGTAAGCACGAGAGCCTTGAGAAAATCGCGCTTGCTCGACGGCTCGGTTTCGGTGACAACGGGCGGAGCCGCGTTCATAAGTTCATCGAGGGCCAGGATGATGCGATTACCGTAATAGCCACGGAACGGCTGCGGGCTACCGTCGAAGGGCCGGAAGGGATCGCAAAGTATATTGGTTTCAGAGAAACACGGACTGCGAAAACGGTCTTAGAGTTTGCTGTAAAAATACGGAGCTCCGGCCTCTTCGGCGCGATTGTTGGGCCGGTCGGCGCCGGTAAAAGCGAAGCTTTGAAGAAATTCGCGCAGTCCACGCGGAACGACGGTCTACCGCGGGTGCGGATCCTGCGCGCCCGCTCGACGACGCATTTGCCTGGCATCGTGCGCGGACTCGCCGCCGACATGGGCATCAAGGGCGGTGAGATATCAAGGCTTCATAGCGAAATTGTCGGTAGGCTATTCGGGCGCCCTGAGTTCTTGATTGTGGACGAGGTCGACTATCTACTGCACAACGAGCGGAGTCTCCACTTTTTTCGGGATCTCCACGATGAGACCGGAATCGGTGTGCTCTTCTCCGGTCAACTCTATTTCTTGACACAGGTATGGGAGAGAGCGAATCGTGGTGATGGTGGGCTGATGGAAGAAGGGCGGCTTTCGATGACGGGCGCATTGGCAGCGTTTGCCGACCGTCTGCGCGTGCAGATTGCGCCCGGACTCGATGACGAAGAGGTGGTTGCAATTACTCAGGACGTGCTTAGCATGACCCTAACGGAGGAAGCGGCCAAGCGGCTGATCGTCTATGTCAATCACGACTTTCGCGTGTTGTCGCTATTGATCTCAGTGATGCGCGACATTCGCCAGCGCATCGGGAAAACCTGCGACCACCGAGTGATCGAGGCGAGCTGGACGCGTGCGATGCATGTAAAATCGAGGCAATAAGGCAAGTCGATGACCGCAAACCAACTGGCGGCAGCGCTCGCAAAAGACCAGGAAACGACAGCGACGAAGATCGAGGATCTATTCCTCGCCTTGCGCGATCTCATGTTAGAAAAGCTGTCGGCCGGCGAAATGATCACCGTTGGCCGGATCGGGACGTTTCAGATCCGCCCAATAGCACGCGCCCGGAACGACAAACCTATCGCCGCGATTCGCTTTCGCCCGCTCGCCGAAATGCGCGAGCAGCTCAACCTTTCTGACCCGCGTTGGGAACCTACCGAGATCTGCCCGGAGTGCCACAAACGACCCCGAAAGAAAGAGAACCTTTGCGCCACTTGTCGGAACTCCAGACGCCGCCGGGTGCGTCATTAACAAGAGGCCGATAAGAGAAGGGGTTTCGGCTTTTGTTTCTTTATTTGCGTGCCGATCCTTTAACCGTAGTTTGACCTTGCCAGGGTCATGAACGCAAACGCGACGCAGCGCGCACGCTCAATTTGGGTGATATAGGCACATTGAGGTTGGCTAAGTCAGCCGCAGGGATGACCGTAAGCGTTTGCGTCTCCCGCTATATGAATACTCCCGTCGTAAAGCGTAGCAAACGAACACCGTTACACTACCACTTAGCGCCTGCGCACAGTGTGGGCAAGCGGGCGGCTCAGTTCAAAATTAATCCTCGAAAAATTCAAATTTAATTGTCAAAGCTGCACACGCCAAGATGCAAACGAAGGGGCTGCACCTGAGGCGCGTTCTCCTTTACTTTCAAGCGCCTCAATTCCGGCCCTTCAATTTGCTTCGATCATCCCGACTGTGCCAAGATCGTTAAGCTCATGGAACGGCTTATCTTGTTCGACATCGACGGCACGCTGGTGCGGACGCAAAATGGCTACCTTCCTTTCAATGACGCGATCTTAAAGACCTTCGGGATCGAAGGAGATATCCGGACCGTGGTACCCGATGGCAATACGGATCCGCTGATTGTCGAAGATATCTTTGCCAAAGCTGACCGGAATATTGAATGCAAGGAAGCGGACTGGCAGCAATTCACCGTCCACTTGCGCGAGCGCTATCACCATTACGTGCAGCGCGGCACGACGATGATCAAGGCGCTCCCGGGGGCGGCGGAGCTGGCGCGGGAGCTTGCGCTAAGCGAGGATTTTACACCGAGTATTGTGACCGGGAACTTCGAAGTCACCGCCGAGATCAAAATCAAAGCCGCAGGACTGGCGCCTTACCTCAAACGTGGCGCCTATGCCAGCGACTCGCGACGTCGCTCTGACCTGCCGGCGATTGCAAAGCGGCGCTGGGAAGAGCGGACCGGGCGAAAGATCACCGATGAGCAGTGTATCGTGGTCGGCGATACGCCGAGGGATTTGACGGCAGCGCGAGAAAATCACATGAAATGCATCCTTGTCGGAACCGGGCGTTATCCGATAGAAGAGTTGCAGTACGATGAACCCGATGGTTGTTTGGCGGATCTGACCGATACACGAGCAATCTTAACCCTGCTTTCGAGTCTATAAACCGCACGAGGAAGAGCCCATGCAATATCGAATGGTTGGCAGAACCGGCCTGCGAGTGTCCGAGATCGGTTTCGGTTGCGGCAACAATGCCGTACTGATGGTTAGAGCTTCCTATGAAGATCAACTTAAGGCGGTTCGTCGTGCGCTCGATCTCGGCATCAATTTTTTCGACACGGCGTTCGCCTATGGCCTAGGAAAGTCCGAAGAGAACCTGGGGCGGATTCTACGAGACTTGGGCGCCGATCCGGTGATCTCGACCAAGATTCGGCTAGAAGCCGATGCTGCGAATGATATCAAAGCGGCGACGATACGTGCCGTAGAGGCTGGATCGGCGAGACTCGGTCGGGAGCGTGTTGATTTCATTCAGCTTCACACTCGCGTGACGCTCGAGCGAGGTATCGGCAATCGCTTTAGCCTGACTGTCAAAGACGTGTTAGGTCCGAATGGCGTAATTGAGGGGTTCAAATCGATGCGCGACCTCGGCAAGGTCGGGTTCTTTGGCTTCAGCGGCCTCGGAGACCCTCAGGCACTCCATGAGCTGGTCGATAGCGGCGAGTTCCACGGCTTTCAGTGCTACTATAACCTGCTCAATCCGAGCGCCGGATATGCCGTGCCCAAAGGCTTCAGCGCATTGGATTACCGCTTGATCCTCGACCGCGCGGCAGCTCAGGGCATGGGCGCGTTTGTCATTCGGGTTTTGGCGGCAGGAGCGCTCACGGCGAATCCCAGCGCAGGCGGTGGAGGCAGCGGGCAGACGCTGTCACCGGGATCAGATTATCCGCTCGACGTGGAACGCGCAAAAAAAATGCAAACCGCGCTGGGCGTCGATGGAAAAAATCTTGCGCAAGCGGCGATTCGTTTTGCGCTCATGAATCCGAAAATATCAACCGTCCTGGTTGGCTTCTCCAACCCGACACACGTCGATGAAGCGGTGGCGGCGTCCGGTGCGCCGCGACTTTCGGACGAGCAGATCGCAAAAGCGAAGCAGCTTTGGGAGGCGGATTTTAACGGTTCCAAGAGTTAGCCTCCAACAGGTGACACCATGGCACTTTTCTTTCACTCCGACGATGTCGATGGGCTGATTCCGTTCAAGGAAGCGGTGGAAATCACCGAAAGGGCGCTCTGCGATCTGGTCTCGCCGGCGGGTGTCAATGCGCCGCGCAAGCGGCTCAATCTGCATCGCGCCATCGGCGAAGCCAGTTTCGACACGGTACTCAACATCTACGCGGGTGGTTCGGCTTCCTACGGGGCGATTGGCGCGCAGGTGGCGCTGCATCGCAAGGCGATCGCAGGCAACACCCAGAGGCGCCCGCCGTTTAATCCCAATCAAACCGAGCTGGCGCTGATCTACGATACCGACGACGGCTCTTTGCTCGGGCTGATGGCGCACCGGCCGCGGGATTTTACCGGCGTCGCGGACTTGCGCACACCGGCGACGAGTTTGGCCGGGCTTGATTTATTCGCCCGCAAGGACGCACGGCGGGTCGGCATATACGGATCCGGGCAACAGGCTTGGGCGACGTTCGCCGGCCTGTGCGCCATGCGCAAGATCGAAAGCGCCAAGGTTTTTAGCCCAACGCGCGCCCATCGCGAAGGTTTTGCCCGGAAGATCGGCGATAAGACCGGGGTGGCGGTAAGACCGGTAGATTCGCCGGAGTTAGCGGCGAAAGACGTCGATATCATTCTTTGCATGACCAATACGAATGTCCCTGTCATTGACGGCTCCTGGCTAGAAGAGGGCCAGTACATCATCTCGGTCATCGGCAGCAATATCGAATTGGTCAAAAGCGGCAATCTCGACCAACCGCGCCGGGAGATTGACGATGGCACGCTGCGCCGGTGCGATTTCATCGTGGCGCTCTCAAAGGCGCAGGCGATCGATTCCCAGCAGGGCGATATTTATTGGCCGGTCCAGAACGGCGTAATTGCGTGGGACAAAGTGGTTGAAATTGCCGATGTACTGGCCGGCAAAGTCGCAGGTCGCACGAACGACGAACAAATTATTCTCTACAAGAACCAAGGCGGCCAGGGCATCGTCGATATCGCGCTCGCAAAGAAGTGTTATGAGCTCGCGAAGGCGCATGGCAAAGGTTACGAGCTCAAGATCGAGCCAAGGCTCAACTGGTGGGTGCAGGGCGGTCGGGCGGAGACCTGGTAGTCACGGATCCTATCGATGCGGCTTCACATACGATGAAGAGCTGCGAGGAGGAAGCAGAATGAAATTCAAGCCGGCGCTCGTCCTATTGATCTTGACGTGGGTTATTTTGACCGCCATGCCCACACGCGCGCAGACCCCGTACTTCCAGGGCAAGACCATTACGATCGTGGTCGGCACGCTATCAGGAGATCTTTACGACCTCTATGCACGCAACCTTGCGCTCTTCATGGGGAGGCATATTCCCGGCACCCCCAACATCATCGTGCAAAACATGCCGGGCGCCGGGCATTTGATCGCGGCCAACTACATTTATACGGTCGCCAAACCCGACGGGCTGACACTCGGCGCCATCAATGCCGGGCTTTATTTCCAACAATTGGTGGCGCGTGAAGAGGTCAAATTCGACTGGACGAAATACACTTGGATCGGCAATGCGACCAAGTCACCTCAAGTTCTGTACATGCGGGCGGATAGCCCGTTCAAAAGCATCGAGGACGTGCGCAGCGCCAAAGAGCCGCCGAAATGCGGCACCACCGGCACGAGCAACATGGGCTATTTCGTTCCCAAGTTGCTCGAAGCCACCGTCGCGGCGAAATTCAACGTGGTGTCCGGATATCGGGGCGGAAGCGAGATCGACCTCGCCGTGGAAAGAGGTGAGATTCAGTGTCGCTCGCTCAGCTCGGAAGCCTATTTTTCACGGGAGCCGTTTCTTAGCTGGCGCAAGCGCGGCTTTGCGCGTGAGCTGGCTCAAGGCGGCAAAATCCGAGACGAGAGGCTGCGCGACACGCCGACGATCTTTGAGCTGATGGAAAAGTACAAAACGCCGGACGTTGGACGGCGCCTGGCAACGGTTCTGCTCGCCTCCGGCGACTTTCATCGTCCCTTTCTGGCGCCGCCTCATATGCCTGCGGAACTGGTCAAGACGCTTCGCGACGGTTTTAACAAAACCATGAAGGACCCGGACTTTTTGGCAGAGGCGAAGAAGAAACGGCTCGACATCAACCCAACGACGGGTGAAGAAGTTGCGGCGATCGCTCAAGAAGTCATGACTCAGCCGAAAGGCGTCATCGATCAGCTTAAAGCCCTCATGGGTCAATAGCTTGCCGGGTGGAACCGGAATTTCCGCTTACGGTTTGATATCCTGCATGAACCATTCGCTCGGTATCTCACGGCCGAGGCCTTGCGCTTTTGCACCCTGGTAGGCGCAGTACCCCATGGCTGCAAATTGGACACCAGTGCCGACATTGTTCAGAAAGAAGGTAATCTGCTTGTCGTCGGTGCGCCCGGGGACTTTGCCGGCGATGAGATCACAAATTTCAGGATACTTGGACCAGTCGCGCGGCTTTTCGCGGCGTACGCCGGGCATGTCTTCAATGATGCCGGGCGGCTGGTAGTGCTGGATACCGCCGAACCGTGTGTGGATAGCGATCACATCGCATTTGTCCAACACCGCCAAGTCCGTCTCGAATTCCCGTATCGAGTTATAGTGCATGCCAGGCTCGAGCCAATCGAGTTGAATGACCGGTTGGGAAGAATTGGTGGCGCTGCATACTACGTCCGAGCCGCGCGCGGCTTCTTCAGCGCTGCCGACGGGTTCGCCGGGAACGCCGGTTTCGCTTGTCATCTCCTCGACGAAGGAGTTGCGATGCGCGGAATTGGGGCTGAACACTTTGACTTTCTTGAGCGGCATGATCGCGGTCATGAAGCGGTAGTGAGCCCTGGCTTGGCCGCCCGAGCCGATCAGCCCGAGAACTTCGGAGTTCTTCCGGGCCATCGCCTTCATGCCAAGCGCGCTGGTCACGCCGACGCGAGTCTGTTGTATGAGCCCGTCGGGCATGATCGCCAACAGCTCCCCGGTCTCGGCGCTGAAAAGTTGCACGAGACCAACGAACATTCCCCGGCCCGCGAGCGGAAGCTTTTCCAGACGTACGACGCCGTGCACCTGTTGTTCCTGGACGATGTCGGAGGTGATCCGTAACGCCAAAACTCCGTATTTGCTGATGCCGCCATCGACTGATTTGAAACTGTAAGTGGCATTGGATCGCGAGTGGGTAAGGTAGGAGTGGCAGGTCGGACGGTTGACGGCGCGGCTAGCCGCTTGCTCGCGATAGGATTCTTCCATCACGTTCAGGCATTGTTTCACATTGAATGATTTTTGGACGTCGTCGTTGCTCAAAATAAGAGTCATCAATAGTAATTCTCCAGTCGTGGTGTTTGCATTGTTTGTAACACAATGCGGCAGAGCCGCAACTAAAGCTTCGACGTTTGGCGTTACCAACCGGAGTAGACGGTGTTCTTCCTCTTTGGCGCCCCGTTGAGCGGTTAATTCTCTGCGCAAGCAAAATCAGCCGGGTCGCTGAAAAATGTGCCGCGCTTGTTGCTTGTCTGGTGGCACAACCCCTCAGCCAAATTTGACGATCCGAGCCGCAGAACCGGACAAATTTCGCGTGCGCTTGTGCGGCAAGGAAACTCCTTTTTAGGCAAAAGAGCGGGCAAACAGCAATTCTTTTCCTTTCGCGTGAGTTCGACAAGCGGGCTCGAAGCCGCGGGTTTCGCAAACCCGGCTGGTGTAAGAATTGCTTGGTATTTGACGGTACTTACGACTATAGGCCAACTTCAAAATCCGGGAGAGACACATGCTCCATAATCTTAGCGGTAAAACTGCG
Organism: Binatia bacterium; assembly: GCA_036554745.1. GTDB lineage: Bacteria > Desulfobacterota > Binatia > UBA9968 > UBA9968 > DP-20. Next base: position 13,959 of record DATBMR010000001.1, on the reverse strand, counting down.
CGCGACGAATCGCCTTCTCATCAAATGTCTTCAGTCATCGGTCCCACCGAAGTGGCCGATGTGATGACCGGGAAAGTGGTCACTCTAAGCCCGCATCATACCTTCAACGACGCTGCCAATCTGATGACCGATCGGCATTTTCGCCATTGTGTTGTCGTCGATCATAACCATAAACCAGTCGGCGTTATTTCCGACCGAGACATTTTCAGAGCATTGGCGCGAAACCCGAACTCGCGCTCCAAGTCGGTGGAGCAAATCATGACCCGTGACCCGATCACCGTTAAGCCCGACACGCCGATCATTGCCGCGGTCTCAAAGCTCCTATCCAAACGGATCAACTGCCTGCCTGTGATTGAGAACGACGGTACGGTGTGCGGCATCGTCACTTCAACTGATCTGCTAAAGTCGTACAAGCAACTCCTCGAGTTGGTGCAGAAACAGGGCGGCTGAACTTCGATCGAGATTTTCGCCGCCCTTGATCGCCTTATCGCCCTCGGTATTATGATGTTCACGCATGGGGCGGCGAATTTCAGTCACGGTCAAACCTAACGCAAGGTCACCATCGCTCACTCAGCTGACGGCGAACGAATTTCGCGCCGCTGTGTGCAAGCCGGCCCGCGATGGCGCGGCCAACCGGGCGCTGATTGAACTGATTGCGTGCCATTTTGGCGTGGCTCAATCGACGATCAAGATTGCGCGCGGTCATCATTCCAGGCACAAAATCATTGACATAAGTTAATGTCACGCCTGGTCGCAGACCTGATACAGCTACCAATGTCCCCGCTCGGTCCTAGACGTGCATGCACGTTCTAGGGGTGACCTCCCGCAAAGAATTCCAACCAGCAGGATACGTCGGTTGCGAACCCGGGAAAATCCGCATATGAATCGAGGTTAGTTCGCTCGAAGGAAGCTTCAATTGTCTAAGATCGAAGACGTTCAATTGGTAGCAACACCATTTGCGACTTGGGGGCGGTTGGCGGCCAACTCCACAGCGCACATGGCGGAGCATCTTTTCAACGGCGTCATCGCGGTGATTTTGCCGCTGATCATCACCGCGCTGGGGCTGAGTCTGGCGCAGGCCGGCGCGTTGGTCTCTGCGCGCACTCTGATGGCAGGAGTGGCGAGCTTTCCTTCGGGGCTTCTGGCCGATCTGGCACACCGGCGCAATGTCTTGCTCGGGGTTTGTATAGGTATGATAGGGCTCGGTTGTCTCGGGCTTAGCGCCGCGACAACGTTCCCGATGCTTCTCCTGTTCATGGCCCTCGCCGGATTCGGCGGCGGTTGGTTCCATCCGCAGTCGTTGGCGATATTGTCGGCGAAGTACCGCGAACAGCGGGCCTTTGCACTGGGGGTGCACGACAGCAGCGCCAACCTCGGCGAGGTCGTTGGTCCGCTCACGCTCGGATTCTTGTTGGCGTTTTTCGATTGGCGCACCACTTTACAGATCTGGGCGATCCCCGGCGTTGTGATCGGCGTGCTCTACGCTGTCTTCGGTGCGGAAGGCGTGACCGCGGCTCGGCCGCGTGATTACCGGCGCGCGGTGTGGGAAGATGTGCTCAAGAACAGGACCGTTTTTGCCTTGGTCGCGGTCTCAACGCTTCGGGCGATGGGGCAAACGGCTCTGGCGGCATTCCTGCCGCTCTATCTGTCATTGCATTTGAATCTATCCGCAGGGGCGGCCGGAGCTTATATGTCGGTGCTATTTCTCTTCGCCGGTATCGCTCCCGCGCTCGTCGGTTGGATTTCCGATCGATTTGGGCACAAGCCGCTCATCATCCTGTTTTCGACTCTAAGCGTTGTGGTGATCAGCGCCATAACTTATTTGGATGCCGGATTTGCGCTGGCCGGTGCCATGGGCGCACTCGGAGCGCTACTCTGGGCGCTTCGACCGGTTATCGTTTCGGCCGCCATGTCATCGGCTCCGCAGCATCTCTCCGGCAGCATTGTGGCGGTTATCTACGGTGCCAATATGGGCGTATCCTTCCTTGCGCCGCTGATGGCCGGAGTGGTCGCTGATGCTTACGGGTTGCCGACGGCGCTGACATCGATCGCCCTTTTCCCGTTGCTCGCGGCGATCATTTGTTTCGTCCTCATCACTCCCTCCCGGCGCCCAGAGCACTAATCGAACCGAGGCGAAGTCGAAGATCGCCTGGTCGAAAATCTTTCCCGGGACGGTGGCGGTTTCTAAGGCTGAAAACTCGGGTGGCCGCGCGATATCAGCGGCGTCTTTTGCGGGTACGTTTTGCCTCCGGCTTTGGGTTCTTTTCTTCGACCGGAGAAGATCCGGTTAGCTTAGGCTGGACATTATCGTTGATCCATTTCTGGTCCCACCACTCTACCGGTAAAACGGCGACGCCGTGAAGATACACGCCGAAATGTAAATGATCTCCCGCCGCGAGCCCTGTTTCACCGGTCTTGCCGATCGCTTGTCCTTGTTTGACGGCGTCGTCGGCCTTAACGTCGATGGAGCTTAGGTGTGAGTACAAGGTATAAAGCCCAAGGCCGTGGTCAATGATCACCGTATTGCCGTAGATGCCCAGATCGCCGACGAAAGCAACCTTGCCGCTGTTGGCGGCTTCGGCGGGGTAGTGCTTCGTAACCGACAAATCGTAACCGAGATGATAAGCCTTATCGATCGCTTCGTTTTTGTAGGTGTAGGTCCGGGCATCGGCAAAATTGGCTTCGACCTTGGAATTACTGAGTTGCCGAAAAGCGCCGCTCCAAAGCATCGACGGGGTTGACGCCAATGTGGTCTCTCTGATTTTTTTCTCGTTCTCTTTTCTGAGATGGCGATTGACGTTGATGAAAACATCTTTGGGGCTTGCTTGGCGGGCGCCGACGTCGTTCAGCAGGGGGGCCACCTTCGCCGCGATAAACTCGTCGGAAATTGCAATGGTGCTTTTTTTGTATTTGACGTTCTTAAGCTCGTAGACGAGTTTCATCTCTCTTGTGTTGCCGGCCTTGTCGCTTGCCGTCAAGCTTGCTCTCTGATCCTCTGCGACGTTGTAGGGATGGGCAAAGAGGGCGATAAAATGATCCGGATGGTCCTTGATTTGCCCTTTGTAACCCGGGAAAAAATTGTCCCCGATTGTGACTCCCGTCCTCACCGCATCGGCTGAAGATTTATAGACAACGATGCCGACGCCGCCGAAGTTCACATAACGATCGTCGGCGATCAACTCAAGCGTCGGCGGCGTAATATCGATCGTAATATTCTTTACGACCACGGTTTCGTTGCCGCGGAAAAAACTCCAAAGCGAACGATCGCGCGCGCTCACGCTGAGCACGGCGGGACCTTCCTTGAGGCCGACAAGCTTTGCGGAAAGCGCCAGAGTGAATTTTTTTTGCATTACCGGCGAGTCGTACTGTTCCGCCAGGAGCGGAAAATCGGCGTCACCGGATTTTAGGCTCGCGCTGAAGGATTTTAGGCCGCTGCCGCGATCGCTGGCTTCGATCTCGATCGCGCCGAGACCGATGATGTCGGTATCCGGGTTGAGCTTTATTTCGGGTCTGTGCCATTCGAAGCGCGGCAACAACCAAATGCCGGCCCCAACAAAAACGATCAGAAACAAAATCAAAAAAAAGCCGAGACCGGGCGCAAACCGTTTCTTGGGTCGACCGAATTCGAGCGTGCTCATGATTGAATGGATAAAGAAGAAACGTGGAATTGTTTCAAGGCGAGGATAAACGGCAGGGGCAGGGAAGTCAACAAAAGTTTTGCGGTAGTGAACCTTTGCGGACGAAGCCGCCGGTGCTTGCGCCGAAAATGGTCGCGCTAGAGCATGCCTTTGTCGCTGAAACTAAAGAAGCGGTCATGGCCGATGACCACGTGATCAAGCACACGCACGCCCATAACTTCGCCGACTTCTTTGAGTCGGCGCGTAATGTCGACGTCTTCGGGGCTGGGCGCGGGATCGCCGCTCGGATGGTTGTGGACGAAGATCACGGCGGCGGCAGAGTCGCGGATCACCGGGTTATAAACCTCGCGCGGGTGGACCAGCGAGGCGGTGAGCGACCCTTCGGAAATTTTGACTTCGCGGATCTTGCGGTTCTTATTGTTAAGCAGCACGACGTAGAAAATTTCGCGTTTTTCTCTGCCCAAGTGCTCGCGGAAATGATGATATACATCTTCCGAGGAGCGCAGCGGCTGTCCGGTCTCCCACTTCATGCTGCCAGCGCGCCGCGCGATTTCGAGGCATGCTTTGATTTGCGCGACTTTGGCAGGGCCGATGCCTTTGACCCGCTCAAGCTCGCCGACCGATGCGTCTTCGATTCCTTTCAGCCCGCCGAATTGATTCAGCAGCACGCGGGCGTGGTCGACGGCGCTCTGTCCGGTGCTGCCGTCGCCGTTGCGCAAAATGATCGCAAGCAGTTCGGCCTCGCTGAGCGCGTGCGCGCCTTTGGAAAGAAGCTTTTCTCGAGGACGGTCTTCCTCGGGCCAATCCTTGATGGTTTGGTATGAAGCCATGTGCTCCCCGCGGTGACTACGTTGAATGCACTAACCCGCCACCGGATTGCGGAACGGGTCTACCACAGGGAGCGCGCCTTAGTCCAACGCCCGGAGCGAAAGTCCCTTCAGATATTCGCCTTCCGGATGGTGCAGGCTTACCGGGTGGTCGATCGGCTGGCCGAGCCGTTTGATGACCGTAACCTTACGCCGGGCGTCAACGGCGGCGCCGAAGATGATTTTCTGGAAGAGATCGATGGGAATATGCTGAGAGCAGGAAAACGTGAGAAGGATCCCGCCGGGATTAAGGTGCCTGAGGGCGTGCAGATTGAGAAATTTATATCCGCCCGCGGCGGCATCCACGTCGCTTCTCTTGTGCGCCAAGGAAGGCGGATCGAGGACGATCAGATCGAACTTTCTGTCGATTTCCTTTAGATAGGCAAAGGCGTCGCCTTTGAGCAGCTCTCCGGAACCATCGGCAAAACCATTGAGCTCGAGGTTGCGCTCGGCAAGCTCCAACGCCGGTTGGGACGAATCGAACGTTATAACCTCCTTGGCGCCGCCGGCAAAAGCGTAAACCGAGAATCCTCCGGTAAATGCAAAGCAATTGAGAACCGTTTTATTCCGGGCGAGCGCGCCAAGGAGCACGCGATTATCGCGCTGGTCCAAGAAAAAGCCGGTTTTTTGGCCCCCTCTTACGTCGACCAAAAATTGGTAGTCGTTTTCCCTGATCCCCACCATTGACGGCGGCGCATCGCCGCACAACACGCCAACCGAGGGCGGAAGCCCTTCTTCATCCCCGACTCGGCCTTCGCTGCGCTCGAAGATTCCCTCGAACGCATCGAGATGGCTCAAAGCTTCCGCGATCGGCTCGCGAAAAAGGGCCATGCCGAGAGCATAGAACTGGCAGACCAGAAAGCCGGCGTAACGATCGACGATCAATCCGGGCAAGAAATCGCCCTCGCCGTTGACCAACCGGTAGGCCGATGTCGCATCGGACAGCTGTTGGTGCCTGAAAGCGTAGGCTTGGCGCAGCCGGCGGGCGAAGAAATCGCCGTCAACGGCTTCTTGCTGCCAAGTGAGCACCCGGACGCGAATTTGTGAATTTGGATTGTAAAGGCCGCGGGCGAGCCAGACTCCCTGGGAGTCAAAAACGTCGGCGACGCCGGGCGTCTCATCGCCCTGGATTCGTTCGATCGCTCCCGAAAAGATCCACGGATGTCCGCGCCGGACCGGTCGCTCCCGATCTTTTTTTAAATGGATTTGTACCATCGGCGCGCGCGGCAGAGTTCGCAGCAGAGCTAAAGTTGATCAAGAGGAGATAAGTAGCTGGACCCGTTCGGTTCTCAAAACCGAGGCCTTTTGAGAGAGGGTCCAACCGAGCCTTGCTCTGAACATTTCGTTTAGGTTCGGTAAGGCACGTGTTCGTCACGCCCCGCCGATGGTTGTCATAGGTCCAATAATCAACGGACTCCTTATCCCGGCAACGCTCGATCCATTGGACACCGAAAGCGAACTCCGAATCTCAAGTCATTCTTTTCGAATAAAAGTCCCGCTCTTGCCGCCGCTTTTTTTGACCAACCGGATCGCGCCAATGGTCATCTCGCGGTCAACCGCTTTGCACATATCGTAAATGGTCAGGCCGGCCACGGAGACGGCGGTCATGGCTTCCATCTCCACGCCGGTCTTTCCACTTACCCGCACCAGCGCTTCGATATCAATGCGGGCGGGGTTGTGTTCAGCCTTGAGGTCGATTTCGACCGATGTGATGTTGAGCGGATGACACATGGGAATAAGCGAAGAGGTTTGCTTCGCCGCCAGGATCCCCGCTACTCGAGCCACTGCAAAGACGTCGCCTTTTTCGATCTTCTCGTTCAAGATCGAAGCCAAGGTCTCCTCGCGCATGTAAATGGTCGCGCGTGCGACCGCCGTTCGGCCTGTCACGTCTTTGTCGCTGACGTCGACCATGCGCGCCCGTCCGCGCTCATCGAGATGACTCAAATGTGCCATGCCTACCTGCTTTCGTTGTGCTGTGGACTGCCGAGATCCTCTGCTTTGCCGATTGAGCTGCGATCAGCGCGCGACCGCGCATTTGCCGCCTGATCGACGAGCTTTCTTTCTGCGTTGTTATTTTTATGTTACATGAAAGCCCATGGATAAGAAAAGCCGTTATCGGGTGATCATTCTCGGCTCCGGCGCGGCGGGTCTAACGGCGGCGATCTACGCCGCTCGGGCCAATCTGAATCCGCTCGTCATCGAAGGTTCCCAGCCCGGCGGGCAGCTCACGATCACGACCGACGTAGAAAACTACCCCGGTTTCCCGCAGGGCATCATGGGGCCGGACCTGATGAACGACTTCAAGAAACAGGCGATTCGTTTTGGCACGGAAACTCTGTTCGGCGAAGTCACATCGGTCAATTTCAAAGAGCGGCCATTTCAAATCGTCGTCGGAAAAGAAACTTATTCCTGTGACGCCGTCATCGTGGCCACCGGAGCGACGGCGAAGCTGCTAGGGCTTGCGTCGGAAATGAAACTCATGGGCCATGGCGTATCGGCCTGTGCTACCTGTGATGGGTTTTTCTTTAAAGACAAAGAGCTAGTTGTCGTCGGCGGCGGCGACACCGCGATGGAAGAAGCGATGTTCCTGACGAAGTTCGCCAGTAAGGTCACCGTCGTTCATCGACGCGATCAACTGCGTGCTTCGAAAATTATGCAAGAGCGCGCGGAAAAGAATTCAAAGATCCATTTTGTCTGGGATACCGTTGTCGATGAAGTGTACGGCGACCCGAAGGCGGGCGGAGTGAGCGGCGTCCGTTTTAAAAACGTCAAGACTGGCATGACGGAAGACTTCAAGACCGACGGGCTCTTTATCGCCATCGGCCATGAGCCCAATTCAAGGCTGTTCGTCGGGCAGTTGGAACTGGACGCCAACGGTTACATCATCACCCACGACGGAACAAAGACCAATATCCCCGGCGTCTTTGCCTGCGGCGACGTGCAAGACCACGTCTATCGCCAGGCGGTGACCGCCGCCGGCACCGGTTGCATGGCGGCGATCGACGCCGAGAGATTTTTGGAGAGCCAGCAAGCCTAATTCTGCCGGTTCGATTACGTTTCAGCGCCTAAGCTCGATTCGATTCAGACTAGTCACGCCGCGCGCGTTTGCCGCTTTTAGCCAATGCGTCGTTGGAGTTTGTTGCCCACAGCGCCACCGCCAGCGAATGGCGGTCGCGCTCAGCTGCCTGATCTAAGTCCGAAACATGAAATACACCGCGCCGAGCAAGCACAAACCCGCCCAGAGATAGTCGAGCTTCAATGATTCGTTCATGTAGACTACCGCAAACGGTGCGAAGACCGAGAGGGTGATGACTTCCTGCATAATTTTTAGTTGGGAAACGCTTAGCTCCGTGTGGCCGATGCGGTTGGCCGGCACTTGCAGCAGGTACTCAAACAACGCGATCCCCCAGCTCGCCAGCGCCGCGATATACCATTTGCGGTCGTTCAGATTTTTCAAATGGGCGTACCAGGCAATGGTCATAAAGACATTGGATGCCACCAGTAAAAGGCTAGTTCTCATTACGACCGACATTTAGGTCTGACCTCCGAATTGTCCAAATCTGTGAATCTCGGCCGCAAACAGGCCGAACGACAATTTTATCCGATTCCGGCGAACAAAGCACATCGCACGGAGGTTGAGGTGTTTGTCTGGGGACAGATCAAGCTTCGAGGGTTTTAGCTTGGCAGCAGTTCGACTTACGTCTCGCCGCATCCTGGAACCGGATGTGGTAAGGTCTGCTCGCGGGCAACATCAATCGCCAGGAGCATCATTCCAAAGCGCAGCGCCATCGCGCACGAGACGAGAATTGCGGCTTTTACATCGCCCATTTATTTCAGCTGAGCGTGCGGGCGAGACAAGGGCTCACGTGGCTCTGAGCCATCATTGTTCGACTTTTTGCGCGCATTCGATTTCCCACCAGTTGCGGTTGAGATCGCAAAGCAGGAAAGACTGGCCGGCCCGACCGGATTGAATTTCGCCAAGCTCGCAAATGCCGAAATCTTCGCGACGAGCTTGCAGGTTGGCGCGGGCCTCAGCGAGCTTTGCCGGCGATGCGACGGCGATCGTGAAGCGCTGGAGCGGGCCGAGGTATTTGCGGCTCCGCTCGGGAACTTCCAGACTGACCACATACCACGGCTTGGACGGATGCTTGATATTGTGCGGTTTGGGGGTGTCCACATGGCTAATCATCTGCATACCCAAAGCTTCGGTGTAGAACTTCACCGACGATTGCCAGTTGTTGCATTCAATGGTCCCGTGCGTGAATGCCTGCGGGATGTAACCTCTGCCGGGAAAATGCTCTTCGGTTAGCGGCTTTGTCCATGGGTAGGAAATCTCGTAGGGTAAGCCCGCTTCGTGGCGGTGCTGGTAAGACTCGATCTCCCAGTAGTTGCCGCCAGGCTCGACAAAGAAAACCGAATAGGAGCCGGAACGCTCATTGCGCATAACGACTTTTTTCAAGCCAAGTTCCACTTTTTGTGCCGTCAGGTATTGATAAGCCCGGTCGACTTCTCTGTTGTCCGTCACACGGACACCGTAGTGATTGCGAAATGGCTTGTCTCCTGTGTCGGCGTCGCTTTGGTGAAGGACGAGTAGCCAGTCGGTGTTCGGGTGCTTCATCGTGGCGGTTTTCTCCTCCCGCTCGACCACTTCCAAAGCGAGCAGATGGGACAAAACCGGCACCGTCTCGTCCAGAAAGTTGCATTCATAGTGACCTTTGACGATCGCCAATGAGTCGACTGCCGGTCTGGCTAAGCTGAGCACGAACACCTCCGCTGGGAGCTTGCTTGCAAGGATTTGGCCGATCTATGCTGTGAGGAAGATTGCCCTCGGCTGCTTTCAATTGTTCGCATAGGCAATTTCCCACCAATTGCGGTCCAGATCGCAAAGCGGGAAAGATTGGCCGGCGGCCGTATCCCTGATCTCCGCGATGCTTGTGATGCCGAATTCTGCTCTCCGTGCTGCCAATTCGGCGCGCGCTTCGGCAAGCGCGCCCAGCGACTCGACGGCGACGGTATAGCGCTGCAGCGGCGTCAGGTAATGTTTATTTTTAGGTGGTACTTCAAGGCTCACGACATACCACGGTGTCGCGGGATGTTTGATGTCATGCGGCCGGATCGTCGGCACGTGGGTGATCACGTCGAGTCCGAGCGCTTCCTCATAAAATTTGGCCGAGGCGGCCAGGTTGGTGCACTCGACCGTTCCATGTGTCAGCGCCTGAGGAATGTAACCGCAGCCGGGCAGCCTCTCCTCGGTCAGTCTGGTTTTCCACGGGTAGGCGATGTGTTCCGGTAAACCGGCTTTGTGGCGGTTTTCGTAGGATTCAATTTCCCAGTAGTTGCCGCCCGGTTCGACCAAGAACATCGAGTAGGAGCCGTCGCGCTCTTTGCGTTTGACGACTTTCTTAAGACCGAGTTTCTCTTTATTGGCGAGTAAATACTGATAGGCGTTGTCGACTTCCTGATTATTGGAGACCCGAACACCATAGTGATTCCGTTCGGGCTTGTCTTGCACATCAGGGCCGCCTTCGTGAACAATGAGCTTCCAGCCGGTGTTGGGATGTTTGAGTATCGCCTCACGGTTGCGCCGCGCGACGAGCTCCAAGGCCAATACCTGCGTCAAGACCGGTATGGTCTCGTCAAGATAGCGGCACTCGCTGTGGCCATAGATGAGGCCCGTGGGGTGAATGACAGAGCTTGCGCCGGACGACATCAAGGTTTCTCCTTCCAAAGATTGCGCTGGCTCATTCGGCGAGGACGCGATTTCGTAGCCGGCCAACTTCTTCGACTTCCGCCTCGATCACATCGCCGGGTTTGAGCCACCACGGCGGTTGATCGGGCCTTCTTCCGGCCGCGACGCCGCGCGGCGTGCCGGTCGTCAGAACGTCTCCCGGGTTGAGCCCCATCTGCGACCAGTAGGAGATCATCTCGCGGATCTTGAAGATCATGTAGCTCAGGTTGGAGTCCTGGCGAATTTCCCCGTTGACCGATAGTCGAAGTTTCAAATTTTGCGGGTCCAAAATCTCGTCGGCGGTGACCAGATAAGGTCCCATCGGGGCGAACCCGGGGAAATTCTTGCCCATTAAGTGGATACCGGTCTTGTTCTCGGCGCGGATGATGTCGCGCGCGCTGATGTCGTTAAACGCCGCGTAGCCGGCGACATAGTCGAGCGCCTCATCCTCGGTGACATCGACGCAGAGTTTGCCGATAACGATCGCAAGCTCCACCTCGTAGTCGAGGTGTTTCACTTCCGGCGGGTGAGGAATGTCGTCTTCGGGACCGATCACAGTGCCGGGGAGTTTGAGAAAAGCGACCGGCGCGCCCGGCCCTTTTTTCGATGCCATTTCGGCGACATGGTCGGAGAAGTTTTTCCCGGCGGAAACTAACGCGCCGGGCCGTGGCACAGGCGCCATGAGTCGAACGCTGTCTGGGTCGAGGATCGCGTCTTTGACGTCGCTCGACCCGGCACTTGCGTGGACCAGCGCTTGCCGCGCCGCTTGCAGCGCTGGGTCGCCGCGCTTTAGAAACTCGACCATGTCGCGGCCCAGGGTAACCTGAGCCAGGCGATCTGCCGAAGGATTCGATTCAGCTTCGCGCAAAAACGATGCATAAGCCCGATGCAAATCGACTATGTGGCCTGAGCCGTCAATCGCGCCGAGCCGCTCTTGCCCATTAAAAAGCAAGGTTGCAAGTTTCATCGGCGCACTCCTTCGCGGGAGTGGACCTGGTGTGAGAGTTCGCCGATGGCGGACGACGAGCAGCGAACGGTCGAGCCAACCTTGAGTGGAACGGAACTCTGCAGCCGATCGCCCTTGAGCGCCATAGTGGCGCCAATCGCGAAAAAATCGCCCGGTTTGATGCCAAGGATTGACCAACGGGCGATGATCTGTTCGACGCTGAAGACACAGTCGCGAAGCGTGAATTGCTGCTTTACGTTGCCGTCGATCGCCAGCTCCACTTCCAGAGCTTCCAATTCTTTTTGCTGGAGTCCTGTCAAAACGGCGGGCCCGAGACTCGTGCTCGAAGGAAAATTTTTACCGAGCAAATTGTTGGTGGTAAGACCCTCGCGGCGATTGATATCGCGAGCGGTGATATCGATGAGCAGCGTCACGCCGCCGACATGGCCCCACGCCTCCGCCGGTTCGATTCTTTTCCCGGCCTTGCCGATCACCAGGGCAAGACAAGCATCGGCATCGATCTCTTCGGAGAATTTGGGCCAGATGATCGGTGCGCCGCTCGTAATGAACGTCTGCGGCAGCTTGTAAAAGCCGGTGACAATTTCCGCCTTTGGCAGCGCCTCGACCCGCGCCCGGTCGGAAAAGCCGATAACAAAGCTTTTTTCGGGACTTTCAAATGGCGGCAGAATGCGGACCTGGGTCGGGTCATAGACGACTTTCTCACCCGCCGGACCGCAGACATCGCGCAGCCCGACCCTCTGGGCGAACGACACGGCTTCTTCCAGCGCTTGGAACGATTGCCGCCCGCGGGCGAAAAACTCGGCGATGGTTTCGGGAAAGTAGAAGGCAGCCCGCTCGTAAGCGCTCGCATGATCACCTGCTGCGCTCAGGCAAGCCGCGTAGAGCAGCGCTAAATCGATCAGTTGCCCGTCGCTTTCGCCAAAGACCCGCGTCTGCCGCGGCGGGGCGCTTTCTAAAAGGCCGAGGTAAATTTTCATCAAATGGTCGTAAGAACTAGTTGATTTTTCGTCTATCACGCGTCGGCAGAAATTCAAAGGCGGCTACTTGCGCCGGCGGCTCTGCAAAATGGTCTTGGCTGCGTAATAGCCGTTAAGACCGGTTACGCCGCCGCCCGGGTGGGTTCCGGAGCCGCAGAGAAACAGGTTTTCGATCGGCGTACGGTAGCGCGCCCAACCAGGGATCGGCCGCATGAAGAACATTTGATCCAGCGCCATTTCCGCGTGATAAAGATGGCCCCCGGTGAGACTATACGTCTGTTCGAGATCTACAGGTGTCAAAATTTGCTGATGAAGAATCGTTTCCTTAAATCCCGGCGCGTGGGCCGCGATTGCGTTTACCACGGCCGCGCCGAGCGCGTCGCGCTCCTTGGCCCAAGTGCTTTCCCTAAGCTGGTATGGCGCCGACTGCATCCAAACAGACATGACATGTTTTCCTGCGGGCGCGAGCGACGGGTCGGCGATCGAAGGGATGGTGATTTCCAAAAACGGCTGGGTGGAAAAACGCCCGTACTTGGCGTCGTCCGCGGCGCGCTCGAGATAATCCAGAGTTGGACCGATATGAATAATCCCACCGAGGTCATGCGCCTGATTGCTGAACGCCGGCAATCGATCGAGCGCCAGGTTGATTTTTGCAACGGTGCCGCGGGATCGAATATTTTTGACTTGCAATAGGAACTGAGGGTCGAGATAGGTCGGTTCCAACAAATTGAGGAACGTGCGCTTGACATCGGCACTCGATACGACAGTTGCCGCATTGATTTCATCGCCGTTGTGCAAAATAGCTCCGGTCGCGGCGCCATCTTTGGTGATAACGTTGGCAACTTCTGCGTTGGTGCGGATTTCCACGCCAAATCGCTCTGCTGCACGGGCGAGCGCTTGGGGGAGCCCGCCAATACCGCCGCGTACGAAACCCGCCGTTCTCAGCGCACCGTTCGATTGGCCAAGCTGGTGATGGAGCAGGTTAAGGGCGGTTCCCTGCTGGCGCGGGCCGACGAATGAAGCGAGCATACCGCTTGCGGCAAGCGCCGCTTTGAAGAGATCGCTCTCGAACCATTCATGCAAAAGATCGGCGGTGCTCATTGGCAAGATGCGCAAAAACTCGTACATCTCTTTTTCGCCAAGGCGGTGAAATTTCCAGCCGATCTTTAAGAATGCGGCTGGCTTGAGGCCGTCGGGATTGGCCTTGTCGGGAAGCGGCATGCCATACAAGGTCGCCAAAAACTGCTCCAACGATTTCAAGCGCGAGCAGAACGCAGGGAATCGGTTTGCATCCGCTTTCGAATGACGGCCGATCTGTGCGGTTGCGGCCGCCATATCCGCGGGAATTGTCAGCGCGCCTCCGCCGACAACAGGGGCGAAAAGCAGCGGATGCAAAGGCAGGATGTCCAAGCCGTGGCTCTTGAGTTCCAGCTCTTCGACGATTTGTGCGGCAAACGAACCGGCCAGGTGGGCGCAAGTTGAATATTTGAAACCCGGGAAAATCTCTTCTGTGGCGGCGATACCGCCGACCACAGCGCGGCGCTCGAGGACCAAGACTTTGAACCCCGCTTTGGCCAGATAGGCTGCGGTGACCAACCCGTTATGCCCGGCGCCGATGACGACCGTGTCGTAATGCTGCATCGGCTTAGAGCAAAATCCTGTTCATGTCTTTGAGAATTTCCAGCGCCGCCAGCCTGCCGGAGGCCGCCATCACGCCGCCCCCCGGATGAGTGCAGGCGCCGCACATATAAAGGTTCTTGATTGGCGTGCGGTATTTCGCCCA
>DATBMR010000313.1:0-11046 GCA_036554745.1 Binatia bacterium | reverse complement strand
TTTTCATGGCAACGGAGTTTCGTATCGGTCACGGTTTTGACGTGCATCGCTTTCGCCGCGGGCGAAAGCTGATGCTGGGCGGCGTCGAGATTGCTCATGATCGGGGGCTCGCCGGCCACTCCGATGCGGATGCGCTGCTGCACGCTCTTATCAACGCCATTCTCGGTGCCCTTGGGGACGGCGATATCGGCACCCATTTTCCCGACAGCGACCCTCAGTATCAAAACATTGCGAGCAGCAAGCTGCTCAAAGACGTGCTGCGGATCATGCGTCGCAAGCGCTTTAAGCTCGTCAATGCCGACGTGACGCTGGTGGCCGAGCGGCCGAAACTTGCGCCGCATTACGGACGCATGAGAAAAAACGTGGCTGGCCTGTGTGACATTGCCGAACGCCGCATCAATATCAAGGCAACGACGACCGAGCAGCTTGGCTGGGTTGGCGCGGGGAAAGGGATGGCGGCGAGCGCGGTAGTATTGCTCTGCCGCTGAGCCGCAGTTTCGCGCCCGGTTTGTTGACAAAGAAAAATTTCTATAATAATCAACAACTCTAATCCCAGGTGACGTCAGATCCTGCCCAGCCAGCGCCAGAAGCGCGTGAACAAGAGATCGAAAGGTTAGCTCAAGAGCTTGGTCGTCTGATTCAGGGCGCCGATCCTGAGCGACGCGAAGATCTCAAAGAGCTAGCGTTCGCGCTGATCCGCGAGGAGTTCATCCACCAGGCCGGCGACGATAGCAGCGCCGCGGCAGGATCGATTCCCGCACCCTTCAATCCGCTGGGCACGGGAGTGCTGATATTTGTTTTGGGAGCGGGATTGTCATTCGTCTTCGGTCCGGTCGGTTTGGTACTCATGGCCGGCGGACTCATTTTTGTCGTCTGGGGCGCCCTGATCAGCTGGTTCAAAGGATAGAGGAAATATGGCAGAGCGGGAAAAAGAAAGACGGGGGATCTGGTCGCGGCGGGATTTTTTTTCGCGCCTGGGCTGGGGCGGTTTCGGTATCTTCGGCGGGTTAAGTCTGCTCGGCTTTATGCGCTCGGCTTTCCCGCGCGTATTATTCCAACCGCCGTCGACCTTCAAAGCCGGCTCGCCGACGGACTACGCGATTGGCGAGGTCAGCGAAAAATACAAACAGGACCAACGCGTGTGGATCGTGCGTGAAGACACGGGCATCTACGCGGTGTTCGCCAAATGCACTCACCTCGGCTGCACACCGCGCTGGCTGGCCGCCGAAAACAAGTTCAAGTGCCCCTGTCATGGCAGCGGGTTTTTCAAATCGGGCTTGAATTTCGAGGGCCCGGCGCCGCGTCCGCTCGACCGCTTTCAAGTGACGGTTGGCGACGACGGTCAATTGGTCGTGGATAAGAGCAAAGTTTTCAAGATGGCGCCCGGGGCGGAACCGGACGAACAGTTTTCCGAAAGTATCCTGAAAGTCTAACGGATAGAATCATGAGCGTTCTCGACAAGATCAAAAACGATATCGTCGAAAGTCACGTCTGGAAATCGATCTTTAGGCACGGCTACGAAGACACGCCGCGCAACCGCGTGATGATGGTAACGGCCAATGTCTTCCTCCACCTTCACCCGGCCAAAGTGCGTCGTCACGCGGTGCGCATGCGTTTCACCTGGTGCATGGGAGGGCTGACCTTTCTCATGTTTCTCATCACGGCCGTGACCGGAATTTATCTGATGTTTTACTACCGTCCGGTGGCGGAATATGCCTACGCGGATATGAAATATCTCGAGTTTGACATGCCTTTCGGCATGCTGATGCGCAATATGCACCGGTGGGCAGCGCACGCGATGATTGTGTTTGTATGGCTGCACATGTTTCGCGTCTTTCTCACCGGCTCCTACAAGCCGCCGCGCGAGTTCAACTGGATTGTCGGAGTCCTGCTGCTCGTGTTAACCCTGCTCTTGAGCTTCACGGGCTACCTGTTGCCTTGGGATCAGCTCGCGATCTGGGCCGTGACCGTCGGGTCGAACATGGCGCGCGCCACCCCGCTGTTGGGGTATGAAGGACCGTTTGCCGAGTTCGTTGGGGCGAATCCGATCTATGACGCTCGCGCGTTTTTGTTTGGCGGCGGCGAAATCGGCCCGCACACGTTGCTGCGCTTCTACATCCTGCACTGTATCTTCATTCCTCTCGTCGCCAGCATCTTGATGGCGGTGCACTTCTGGCGCATTCGCCGTGACGGGTTCTCCGGTCCCTCTTTATAGCAGTTAGGTATCGCTCACGAATCGAGGCACGCAAATGGCAGAGCCCGCTCGGGAAAGAAAGCTACCGCTGGACGATAAGGTTCACACCTGGCCTCACCTGGTGCGCATGGAATTTCTCGTCGCGCTCTTCGTGATGGTCGCGCTGTCGCTGTGGGCATTGGTGGTCGACGCCCCACTCGAAGAGCCGGCAAACCCGACACGTACGCCGAATCCGTCAAAGGCTCCGTGGTATTTTCTCGGCTTGCAGGAAATGCTGGTCTATTTTGATCCGTGGCACGCCGGTGTCGTGCTGCCGAGCTTGATCATCGTCGGCTTGATGGTGATCCCGTACATCGACATCAATCCGAAGGGAAACGGCTATTACTGCTTCAAGGATCGCCAGTGGGAGATCCTCACTTTTTTCTTCGGCTTCCATGTGCTGTGGATTGTCATGATTATCATTGGAACTTTCTTCCGCGGTCCTGGTTGGAACTTATTCTGGCCGTGGCAAAGGTGGGATCCTCATAAAGTCGTGGCGCTCACCAATGTCGATCTCCCCTATCTTCTCGGCTTTCGCGATTACTGGCTTTCGGCGGCCTTCAGCCTGTTTTGCATCGGGGCCTATTTCGTCCTCGGGATGATCGGCTTTTACTACTTTGTCCTGCGGGTGAAAGGCAGAGAGTTTCTCGAGCGTTGGGGCATGGTTCGGTTTACGATCACCGGTTTGTTGCTGGTGTTGATGATGTCTCTCCCCGTGAAAATGTTTCTACGCCTGGTTTTCAACGTCAAGTACGTTCTCGTCACGCCCTGGATCAACATTTAGATGTTCTACGTTGCCAAGATTCTCCAGGCCTTGGGACTCGCGGATATCGGCTACGCCCTCTATGTGGGCGTCATGAGGAACTCTTCCATGGCGGAGGAAATCGTACTCACTCTCATCGGGCTCGGGGTTTTTTCTTTGGGCCGCGCGCTTGAGCGCAAAGCAGTTTAAGGGAGTCGGGATGGCGGAGCGAGGCATCGACCAACAAGAAGAAAAAAAATCCTACGCTAGTGTCTTCGTCATCGGCAGCGGCCTGCTGGTGGCGTTGTCCTTGTGGGCTTTCTGGGACGACAACTTCACGCGCCGTCCGTGGAAAGCGGTCCAGGCGAACTTTAACCGCCTCGATTACAACCAGGCGAAAGCAGCGTATGATGAAGAAGACAAGAAACTCGACGGTGACTCGAACTATCAAGAGCTAACCAAGAAATTCGCGGCGTTCCAGGCGAGTCTCAACGGTGGTGAGCTGGGTAAGAAACTCGCTGGGCTCGAACGTGAAGAAGCGCGGGCGACGGTCCGGTTCTCGGAAATCGACCAGGAAGTTAAGAACGTCAAAAGCGAGCTTGAGGAAGCGTGGTACGAGTACGATCATGCAGTTCAGCAAAAACGCGATCCAAAGCCCTACCTTGACGTCATCGCTGAGCTCGATAAGGAACACGCAGAGCTGGAAAAGCAGCTCGGGCCGGCACGCGACAAACGCAATCAGCTCAAGGAAGAAATAAAGAAAATCCGGTCGGGCGCCAAGGACATCGAGGATGAACTCGCCAAGCTGACGGCGGAACGGGACAAATGGATCCGGGTGATGGACAACGCCACGATCAAGCTCGGGCCATTGACGTTGCCCAAAATACCCAAGATCCAACAAGTCTCTTTGGACGAGTTCGACCGCAACCGCTTCGATCAACCGGTAGCGCGGGTTGACCGTTGCGTCACCTGCCATCTGGCGATCAACCGGCCGGGCTTCGAAAAGGAACCCCATCCATTCAGGACCCATCCACGGCGTGAAGTTCTCCTAGCCGACAATGCTCATCCGCCGGAGAAGTTCGGTTGCACGGGCTGCCACGAAGGGCAGGGTGTGGCGGTTAACAGCGTGGCGCAGGCTCATGGTGAAGTGCACCTGTGGGAATTTCCACTGCTGCGCGGCGCCAAAGCGCAATCGAGTTGCACGTCGTGCCATCTTGACGTGCAGAAATTCGCCGAAGATGCGCCGATGCTCGCCGAGGGCCAACGGCTTTTTGAACAAGTCGGCTGCACCGGCTGTCACCTGGTCAGGGGCTACGAGAACATTCCAAAGATCGCCCCGAGCTTGATGAAAGTCACCGCCAAGATGGATCCAAGCTGGATGGTGCGCTGGATCGAAAACCCGCATGTCTTTCGGCCGCGTACGCGCATGCCGAATTTTGAGCTCAAGCCCGACGATGCGCTGGCGATCGCCTCATACATCTGGGCCCAGTCCAAGGAAGAAGGCGACAAATGGATCAAAGAACATCCGCTGCCAGCGAATTTCCGGGCCGGCGATGCGAATGCGGCGGCCAAAGGTAAGCAACTGGTCGAATCGATCGGTTGCAAAGGTTGCCACGGCTTCGCCGATGGCGAGTTCTCAACTCCGCTCGGCAAATCAAAGGATCTCGTGCCGAATCTGAAGGACATTGCGGCCAAAACCGGTCCGCAATGGATCTATCACTGGATCAAAGACCCGCGCGGCTATGACCCGGATACCAGAATGCCGAGCTTGCGCTTGTCCGATGACGAGGCGGAGGCGATCACGGCTTATTTGGCAACACTCGGCTCCAAGGCAGAGCCAATCGCCGGCATAGAAGAGAAGCTGGCCGATCCCGCCAACATCAAGCGCGGGGAGAGTCTGGTCCGCAAGTGGGGCTGTTTCGGCTGCCACGAAATCAAGGGGATGGAAAAAGAATCGCGCATCGGCGCCGAGCTAACTACGTTTGGCTCGAAGACGGTCGAAGAGCTTGGGTTCGGCAACCGCACCGATGTCAAGCACACCTGGGACGACTGGACCTATCATAAGCTAAAAACGCCGCGCGGTTACGCGACCCCGCGCATCGAGCAATTGATGCCGCAGTTCAACCTAGCGGACGAAGACATCAACGCATTGCGGGTTCTGCTCGGCGGCTTCCGCGAACGCAAGGTAGGTGAACGTTATCAAGCGGACCAAGGTCTCCGGGTAAAACAAGTCGTCGAAGGCCGGCGATTGATGCAGCAGTATAACTGCGTTGGCTGTCATGAGATTGAAAACCGGGGCGGGTTTGTTAGGAAGTATTATGAGGAGAATCCGACTTTGGCGCCGCCGCCGTTAAACGGTGAGGGGGAAAAGGTGCAGTCGCCGTGGTTTTTCGCTTTCTTGAAGTCGCCCTTTCCGTTGCGGCCCTGGTTGGACATTCGCATGCCGACGTTTGGTTTTTCCGACGACCACGCCAATCAGTTGGTCAGTTACTTCAACGGGCTTTCCAAAGTCGAGATCCCATATACCTATATCGATGACACGAAGATTCCACAGGACCACATTGAAGCGGGAAAAAAGATGGCATCGCCCGACTATTTCAACTGTTTCAGCTGTCACATGCAGGGAGGAAAAACGCCTGAAGGACCCAAGGACGGCTGGGCGCCGGATCTTGCGTTGGCGCGCCAGCGGCTCAATCCCGAATGGATCATTAAATGGCTGAAAGACCCTCAGAAAGTTCAACCGGGGACCAAGATGCCGTCGTTTTATCCGGGCGGCCCCGACGATATTCTCGGCGGCAAAGAAGATTTGCAGATCGAGGCGTTACGCGATTACTTGATATCGCTCGGGCGAGCGCCGGCGGCTGTGCCGGCCGCGGCTCCGGTTAAAGCCGTGAAACGATGAATAACGACATTTTGCCGCACGTCTAAAACCAGGGACGTAACAGAGGAGGAACTATGAATCGACTGTTTGCATTTCTCTTATCGACAGCTCTCTTGAGCGCGCCGGCGAGCGCCATCGCCCAGTATCAAGCGGGTGACGTGAAGGACGGGGGATCGATTTCGGGAAGCGTCAAGTTCAAAGGGACGGCTCCCGCGCCTAAAAAACTTGACGTAGGCAAGGACAAGGAAGTTTGCGACAAGTCTCCCAAAATGGACCAGTCGCTGATGGTCAACAATGGCAATCTCGCCAATGCGGTAGTTACGATCACCGATATCAAAAAAGGCAAAAAGGTCGAGCTTAAGAAAGTCACGCTCGATCAGAAAGGCTGCGAGTATGCTCCCCATGTGCTGGCTTTTCCGGCAGGGACGACGGTGACGATCCTCAACCCGGATGGTATCCTGCACAACGTGCATTCTTACAGCAAGGCCAATAGCCCGTTTAATCAGGCGATGCCGAAGTTTAAAAAGTCGCTCGATGTCAAAATCGATAAGCCCGAGGCGATCGAGGTTAAATGTGACGTGCACGGCTGGATGCACGGCTGGCTCGTCTCAACGCCGAGTCCTTATGTCGCGGTGACGGACAACTCCGGAGCCTTTAAGCTGACGGACGTACCGCCAGGGAGCTACACGTTGGAGGTCTGGCACGAGAAGCTTGGCAAGAGCACGCAGAAGGTGACCGTCAAGGCGAAGGAAGACGCCAAAGTCAATTTTGATATCGCCGGCAAATAAAGCCGAATTGGCATCGCTTAAGCACGGCGCTTGGAGGCATCCAGGCGCCGTGCTTTTTTTGCGGCGATGGTCTAGCTTCCTTCTGGTTTCTCGGCTTGGTGTTTGAAGTAGTTCCATGCACGCTCAAGATCTACCGGAGGCAAGGCTTCGATCTGGCGCTGCTTGGATTCATCCCTGGTCAGGGGGATCGGCTGGCCGATCTGGAGCGCGCCATACAATACCTCTGCCGCTTCTTCTAAATAGATCGCCATCATAATCGCTTCGGGAATCGTCCGCCCGACGGTGACCTGTCCATTGCCGCGCAAAAGAATCGCGAGACTGTCTCCCATCGCCTGCGCTACTTGATTACCCAATTTCTCGCTGGTGATTAGATCCAGTGGGTAAAAGACCGGCACTCCACCGGCGAAAAAGCTGCCGTGATTGTGCACCGGCTCGAGTTTACGGTCCGTTACAGAAAATATGTTCGCCACGCGGGCATGGATTCGAGTGATCGCGTTGACGCGCGGTTTTGAGTTCATCACGGCCCCATGAAGCCACGCTTCTGCAGGAACCTGGCGCGTTCCCTCGATCACTTCGCATTGCAGGTTTAGCGTCAGCAGGTCGGCTTCCTCCACTTGAGCGAGAGCGATTCTCGGTGTGAGCAGGAAGAGTTCAGAGTTGGGGATGCGTGCGCTGACGTGGCCAAATCCCTCCACCAGTTTCTTTCGAGCAAGAATGCGGCATGCGGTAACCATGTCTTGTCGTAGACTGCTAATCGGATCCATGTCGCTCCTTTTAAATAACCGATTTTTGCGCTATAGTAATTCTCCAATCGTCGGGCAACGACGAGCCGCTCATGAAAATCAAAGTCACCTCGCAACCAGATTCCAAGGGACAAGTAAGTCCTACCCGGTTTACGCTCGGAACGCGAACGATCGAAGTCGAAGCGTGCGTCGATCGCTGGCACGGCGAGCAGGCGTGTTATTACCGCGTGCTCGGGAATGACGAAAACTCCTACATTTTAAAAGGCCCTCTGGAAGACGGCTCGTGGGAGTTGGTTTCGTTCACGCATAAAGACTCCCGGGGCACGGAACTGGAATACGAAGGCAAAAGGGAACTCCAATAAAGCGTCTGTTCGTCTTCCTTCTTTCTTTATACTTTCACTTTTCATCACTCGCGACGGCGCGAGAAATTTAACATACGTTCGAGGCAACGGAGATGTCGAAACAACATTTGGTCGCAGTTGTGGGCGCCGGCCCCGCGGGGATCTACGGCACCCGCAAGTTGACGGAAGCCGGCCATCGCGTTGTGCTGCTCAACCGGGATATCAAACCAGGCGGCTTGGCGGAATACGGCATTTTTGTCGACAAGGAAAAGATGAAAACCGGTTTGCGCAAGCAATTTAAAAGGATTCTCGCCGATCCAAAGGTTTTCTATCTCGGCCATGTGACCGTAGGCGAGGGTAAAGCAATCACACTCGCGGAGCTGGGCAACATGGGGTTCGGCGCCATCGTGGTCACCGCCGGCGCTCAGGGCACGAAGAAACTGGGCATTGCAGGGGAGGATTGTATCGGGGTCTACCACGCGAAGGACGTGGTTTACCACTATAACTCCTTACCGCCGTTCAGCCAGCAGCGGTTCGAAATCGGCCGTCGCGTCGCGATCATCGGCATGGGCAACGTTATGGTCGATATCGCCAACTGGCTACTCAATCACAAAAAGATCGATCAGGTGGTTGTGGTCGCGCGCCGCGGGCCGCTCGAGAAAGCCTATGACGACAGCGAGTTCAAAGTTATCGAGCGCTACCTTGACCATGCCGACATGAAGCAAGAAATCGAGCGCATCGCCGCGCGGCTCGTAGCCGTCGGGCAAAACGTCGGCGAAATCACGCAAAAATTTATCAAACAAGGCGAGCCTGCCGAAGGGCGCAAACTGACCTTTCGTTATCTTTGTTCGCCGACCACGGTTATCGCCAACGAGCAGGGTCGCGTCGCCGCGCTCGAGGCCGAAGAGAACGAAATGGTCCTGCAGGACGGGAAAACCGTCGCCAAGGGTACCGGCGTGACGCGGCGCATCGATGTCGACTGCGTGATCTACGCCATTGGCGACCAAGTCGATGCATCCCTCGGGTTGCCGTTTTCCCGCGGTGCTTTTGTGACCAACCCCGAGAAGCTTCCGGGCGATCCGAATCCGGCGGCTTATCAACCTTACGATCCGCAAACCAAGCGCGTGCTGAACGACATATTCGTCGCCGGTTGGTCACGCAACGCCAGCGTCGGCCTAGTGGGTGTCGCCAAGCAAGACGCCGAGCGCGGAATGAAAGTCGTTAATGCCTATCTGGCGTCGAAGAAAGGCTTGTCGAGTGGCGAGATGGAGGCGACCGTCGAGGCCTTGATGGACAAACTCAAGCAGACGGGTGTTTCACTCGTCACCAAAGAAGATATCGAGCTACTCGAAAGCGCCGAACAGGAAGAAGCCCGCGCGCGAAAGACCTGGGACTTCAAATACACCAGCGATGAGAAAATGCTTGAGGTGATCGCAGCGCGCAAGGCAGCGCGCTGAGCATCCTGCTCGATTGGTCAACTGGGTGGGCGTGAGTTACCTCCCGCCTTTTGCTTTGTATTTTGTTAGCGCATCCGCGACGTGAGGCATTTTACGTCACGATCCTTCCACCGTTTACATGGATGGTCTGACCGGTCACGTGCTTTGCCACGTCGCTCGCGAGATAGGCGACCGCTTCGGCTACGTCCTCCGGTCCGCCGGCTTGACCAAGGGGAATCCGCTTGGCGGCAGCCTCCCATTCGGAATCAGAATAATTCGCCCTTACGCGCGGTGTGGCAATGCGGCCCGGAGCGACGGCGTTGACGCGCACGCCACAGCTTGCGAGTTCGAGAGCGAGGGATCGGGTCAAGCCGAGCACACCGGCTTTGGCCGCGGCGTAGGCGGAACGCTCGGCATCGCCGCTGAAGGCGATGTCAGACGAGATGTTCACGATCGCGCCGGATTTCTGTCGCCTCATGTGCGACGTCACCGCGCGGCAACAGAGAAAGGTCGAAGTGAGGTTAACTTCGATGACGGCCTGCCAGTGTGCCAGTGGAAATTCCGCCAACCGATGCCGGTGCAGACTGCCACCCGCGGCATTGACCAGAATATCAACGCGCTTGTGTTCAGCGGTGATGCTGTCGAAGGCAGCGAGCACGTCGGCCTCTCGTGCAACGTCGACTCGCAGGAACGTTAGATCCGAGCCGCGCTGACGAAACTCGGCACAGACCCGGTCGCCTGTTTCTGAATCAAGATCCAGAATGATCACTCTGTGTTCCTCGCTCGCTAGCCGAGCGGCGATCGCTGTCCCAATGCCCCCGGCGCCGCCGGTGATAACCGCAATTTTGTTCATTACATTCTCCTTACCCTAGCAACAGTCCCAGTATCGCGCGCCCCGCCCTGGCGTCAATCGCCTTCAGTTGAGCCTCGCGTTGCGGCTCTTAAGCCCGGATGGCTGTTGGACACTCGATCTTCGCCTGCGCCGCCTCTTGCGAACCCGCTATGGCTCAAATAAAATCCGGAGCGTTTTAACCACGTCCCGTGAAATTTGTTTCGAGGAGGCTGCGTTATGGCCGATAGAGCTATCGAGGTTTTGCTCGAAGAGAAGAGAAATTTTCCACCACCCAAACCATTTAAAAAAAATGCCAACATGAAGAGCGCGAGCACATTCAACGCGGCGCGCAAGAATCCACAAGCGTTCTGGGGGAAGGCGGCCAAAGAGCTTCACTGGTTCAAGCCCTGGAAAAAAGTTCTGGAATGGAATTCGCCCTGGGCGAAGTGGTATGTCGGTGGAAAAATCAATGCGTCTTACAATTGTCTGGATCGCCATCTTCAATCGGCCCGTAAAAACAAGGCGGCCATCATCTGGGAGGGTGAGCCGGGTGACGAGCGCATGCTCACCTATCGCGACGTCTGGCGTGAGGTGAATAAGTTCGCCAACGTTTTAAAAAAGCTCGGGGTCAAGAAGGGCGACCGCGTTTGTCTCTACATGGGAATGATTCCGGAGCTGGTGATTGCGATGCATGCCTGCAATCGAATCGGTGCGCCGCACAGCGTCGTCTTCGGCGGCTTTAGCGCGGAAGCGCTGCGGGACCGCATTAACGATGCGCAAGCGAAGGTGCTTGTCACCGCCGACGGCGGCTACCGGCGCGGCGGGATCGTGCCGCTCAAAAAGAACGCCGACGAGGCGTTGATGGACGCCCCGTCGATCGCACACGTCGTCGTGGTCAAGCGGGTCGGAGCGGAATCCGGCGCGCATATGCAGGCGGGCCGCGACCAATGGTGGGATGACGCAATGGCCGATGTGCCGCTGTGGTGCGAGCCGGAGAAGATGGACAGCGAAGACGTGCTGTTCATTCTCTACACCAGCGGCACGACCGGT
>DATBMR010000283.1:0-5139 GCA_036554745.1 Binatia bacterium | reverse complement strand
GCAAGGTATCCAGCACGTCTTTGTTCTGCTCGCGCGCAATCTCGGCGATGCTTTTTCCCCTGAGATGTTGGTTTTTCGCCAAAGCCGGCTTAAATACGAACTGCAAATCCCACCGTCGCGTGAAGTCGCCGGCAAGGTTTGTGTTCATCGGTGTTTCGACGGCTTCCTTGTGCAGCTTGGCACGTGTCTCAGGGTCGCGGAAAGCTTCCTTGCGCGTTTCCAGCGGCAGCAGCATGACGTTTTTCCACGTCGGCATGGCGTCGAAGTGCTGCGCAGTCTTGAGCGTATAGCGCAGGTCTCCGGGGCGGGGCATGACGAACTGGTAGGCGCGATGGCCCTGGCGCATCAGGCTCTCGGTTTCTTCGAGTTGCTTGCGCCATCGGTCGGGAGCCACCGCCGCCTGCGTAATGTTCCCGTAGAAGACCGGGCACCGCGTGGTTTTGGCGACCTTCGCGCCGAGCTTTCGATCGCCGCCGAATTGGATGACGCCGCGCCCTACTTCGTCGACGACATCAGCGACGGCGAAAATCTCCGAATCGGCCGCGAGATTGGTCGGCGCCAGCCGGCCATCCCAGTCGAAGTGGCGCGGGTTGCGCTCGAAGGAGACGCCCACGGCACCCGCCTCGATTCCCTCGCGCACAATTGCCTTCATCGCCGCGATCTCTTCCTCCGTCGCGTGCCGCTCCTGCGACGCTTCGCCCATGACGTAGCGCCGGACCGCGGAATGACCGATCAACGAGGCAACGTTCAGCCCGAGGCGCTGGTCTAGCGAATCGAGATACTGAGGGATGGTTTCCCACGACCATTTCACTCCCGCTTGAATCGCCTCCAACGGAATGGCCTCGACATGGGATAAAACTCCAGCCAGATTGTCACGATCTTCCTTATGCGCCGGCGCCAGCCCCAGAGAACAGTTGCCGATCACGACAGTGGTGACGCCGTGGTAGCAGGAGTAGGTGCATAATGGGTCCCAGGTAACCTGGGCATCGTAGTGCGTGTGGTTGTCGATGATCCCGGGCGCCACCACCAGCCCATCCGCATCGATCACCCGCCGCGCCTCCCCGTTCACCCGTCCAATTTCAATGATCTTACTATTGCTAACAGCCACGTCACCATGAAAGCCCGGCAGCCCTGAGCCGTCAATAATCTTCCCATTCTTAATGATCAAATCGTACGCCATTGCTCTCCTCCTATGCGGCCACGGGGACGCATATATTCTCTGCTGAAGGTATTCGGTGAGACGTGTACTGTCAACACGACTTCGTCTGGTCCCTAGTTGCCTTTTCCAAGAGAGAGCCCCATTTAGCTTGAAGCTTTCTGCGGTCTTCGGCGTTGAACACATTGGTCTTGGCGAACTGCTCGCGCCATGCAAATGGTTTGCACGCGTTGATCAGCATACGGCCGACAGTCAGGTCTCCCGCGGCGCGACGCGCCGGTGAGACGCGCGGGTCGAGATCCGCCGTCCAGGCGTCGCGCACCACATCGACAGCCGTGGTTGGATCGACTCGGGTACACATAGCCCACAAGACTTCATCTTGATTGGTTGGATCGATGTCGTCGTCTACCGTAACGTAGTAGGTCTTCATGTCGCCGTGGCGAAAACCTGCCGCCGTGATCAACGCCTGTTTGGCGTGCCCGGCGTAGCGTTGATTGAGCGACACCACGGTGAGCAGGCCGTTGTAAAAACCCCACACGCCCCGTACGTCCGTGATCCCGGAGCGTTCAAGGTGCTCCCACAAATGCACATAGTTGGTGAAGTTACTCCAATTGATTGGGCGAAGCGGCGGCGCACCGGCGATGATCGGATTGTCTCGGTAGTAAATACGCTGGATGCGCACCACCGCTTCCGGCCCTTGATGGGTGTAATAACCGGGCCACTCGCCGAACGGGCCTTCGATCGCGGTCTCTTCGCTCTCCGGCGGGATGACGCCCTCGACGACGATCTCCGCGTGCGCCGGCACGGGCAGCTTGGTCAGGGGCAGCTCGACAACGTCTACCGGGCTGCCGCGGTACGCGCCGGCCAACTCGTATTCCGACGTTCCGAACGGCGGCGACATCGACGCCGTCATCCAGGTTACCGGCTCGCAGCCGAACACGACGGCGACCGGCGCTGGTTTTCCCTGCCGCCAATACTTTTGCGCGAGAATGCGCCCGTGCTTCTGCGGGTTGATCCACAGGCTGATGCGATCGCGCCCCTGGATCATCGCGCGGTAGCAACCGGCATTGATCC
The DNA here is from genome assembly GCA_036554745.1 of Binatia bacterium. Taxonomy (GTDB): domain Bacteria; phylum Desulfobacterota; class Binatia; order UBA9968; family UBA9968; genus DP-20. Next base: position 2,909 of record DATBMR010000283.1, on the reverse strand, counting down.
ACCCTTGTTCGGGGTCGCGCAGAATAACCATGTCCTGGGTGCCGATGTAGCGCCCGCCGTCGCCGGGATGCCAGCGCGGTGCGGGAAAGCTTTCGATATTGACCAGGTCGTCCTGCTGCACATTGCCGAGCACCGGACCGTCTTTCACAACCTTGGCCGAAAGCGGCACGGAACCCGCGCGTTTGTCGCGCCAACGTCGCAATAATTCCAAAGGATGAATATCGATCGGCAAATCCATCGCCAGAGCAAAACGCCGAATCGTTCGGTTAGCGTTGGCGCAGATCCGGTAGCCCGCCGGATAGCCGGCGAACTTATCGAACACAAGTAGCGGTCCGCTCTTCTCGGCAATCAGCTCTGTCAAACCACCGACATCCATCTCCAAATCGGCGCCTTCGATAAACCGCGCTTCGCCGATTGCATCGGCGGCCTTGATGAAATCGCCCAGTGATTCGAACGGCATCGCTCCTCCACACGATCAGTAAGTAGTAAGTCGTCAGGAGTAAGGGTTTACTCGGTAAGTGCCACATGATGTCGAACACCTAAGTGCCATATGATCTCGAACAGGGATGTCAGTGGCCACAAAGCATTTTGAAAGTCGGACATGATCGCGTTAGAACTCAAAGCCAATCTGTACCGTCGTACTACGGCTCGGAATAGTGGAGCGGCTGCTCAATCTAGCCACCGAAAAAACGATGTTCAACATCATATGGCATGTACACGATTCGAGTTAAAAGTGTTCGACATCATCTGACATCTGTCCACTTACTCCTTACTGTTTACTCCTTACTTCCGGCTCGCAGCGCCGCGAAGATTTTCTCTGCCGTGATCGGCAGATTCTTGATTCTCACGCCCACCGCGTCTTCGATGGCATTGGCGATAGCCGGTGCAACCGGGCTGATCGGGTTTTCGCCGATGCCTTTGACCTTGTACGGACCGACGCCTTGGTCGCTTGCGACGATGACCGTCTTGAGCGCCGGGATGTCTTTGACGGTTGGAATTTTGTACTCGCCGAAGTTCGCAACCTCGACGCGCCCATCCTGCACCGGCAAATGTTCGATCAACCCATAGCCAATCCCTTGAACGACGCCGCCGTCAATCTGTCCTTGATGGCCCACTGGATTCATGATCACGCCCGTGTCGTGCGCCGTCGTTAGCCGGCGCAACGTCACGGCGCCGGTCTCCGGATCAACCGCGACTTCCGCGATCTGAGCCGCAAACGCAGTCACCGGTGAATGATCGTCGTCTTTATTCAACGACTCGCCCACGATAGAGCGGCCGGATTGCATCACGAGTTCACGCCAAGGTCGCTGCGTCTTGACCTTCTTGTTGACGAGCTTTTTTCCGCTGATCACTGTGTCGCTTTTTGCCCAACCCCATTTTCCTTCGGCAAGGCGCAGCAATTCTTCTTTTGCGGCGCGCGCTGCTTGGAATGCGGCGCCGCTCGCGACCCGCGTGCCGCGGCTGCCGCCGAGTCCGGTGTCGGCCGAAACCCCCGAATCGGTGTCCAGCGTTTGGATCTGAATCTCCTCAGGATCGCTTCCGAGTTCTTCGGCAACGATTTGCCTGAGCGTGGTGTAGGTGCCGGTCCCTTGCTCAAAGAAAGATGTATGAACCACGATTGCGCCGCCCGGAGACAGCTCGACTTTGAGCGATGTCGTACCGCCCCCAGGCCCGCGATACCCCATGGCGATACCACGGCCCACATATTTTGGTTTGGGAGCCGAATAACCCGCCGCCTTCGCGGCAGCCCTGAGCGTCTCCTTGGCTTTGATGGCACGATAGTGGCCGCCGGTTAGGGTAATGTCGCCCTCATCCATGAGATTTTTCATGCGGAACTCATAAGGATCCATGGCAAGCTTGCGCGCCACGCAGTCGATGTGCGACTCCGCAGCAAAAAACCCCTGCGGCTCCCCGGGCGCGCGCATCTGCCCGCCCGGAAGATTGTTGGTGTAGACGCGCGACACTGAGATGCGCGCGTGCTCGGCGCGGTAACAGCCGCCGGCGTGCGCAATACCACCGACAACGGCGCCCGGCCGAAATCCGCCGTAAGCGCCGGCATCGAGATAGGCATCCATTTGATGCGCGACGATGGTGCCATTCCGCTTGACCCCGGTTTTTAATTTGATGATCGCTGCATGTCTCGGCGCACCGGCAAAAAACTCTTCACGGTATTCCATGACCATCTTGACGGGCCGGCCGCTACGGACGGCGAGCAAATAACAAATCGGCTCATCGATGGGCGCGCCCTTGCCGCCGAAGTCGCCGCCGATGGCGACTGGGTTGACGCGAATCTTTTCCTTGGGAATACCGAATGCCTGGGAGATGCTTTGTTTTAGTCCGTGCGGCACCTTGTTAGGCGACCACATCTGCACCCGCTCCCGATCGTCGATCCACACCAGGCAACAATGCGGCTCGAGGAACGATTGGTGCACCCGCGCCACCGTGAAGGTGTTTTCGACAATCTGATCGGATTGAGCAAATCCCACATCGATATCACCGCGGGTAAAAACGTCCTGAACGAAGCGGTTGGTAGCTTGTTCCAGCGGCTTGGGTAGTCCTTGGTAACTCGCCACTTCCGGATGGATGATCGGCGCCCCTTCCTGCACCGCCGCGATCGGATCAAAGACAGCCGGCAGCTCCTCATAGTCCACTTGAATCAGCTCCAAAGCGTTCTCGGCCTGCTCGAACGTGTCCGCCGCCACAGCCGCTACGCGCTCGCCCATAAATCGGACCCGATCCTGTGCCAACACGCAAATGTCGCGATAGCGCCGGCCGTAGAGAATGCCACGCACGTCATTGCCTGTGAGCACCGCGCGCACCCCGGGCGCTTTTTCCGCTCGTGACATATCGATCCGCTTGATGCGCGCGTGAGAATAGGGACTGCGCAGCGTTTTGGCCCACAACGTGCC
>DATBMR010000231.1:0-33911 GCA_036554745.1 Binatia bacterium | reverse complement strand
TTGCACAAGGCTGGGGTCGGCGGGTTCACCGCCTACGCGGTTCGCGGAATGAGCGGGGAAACTTCCACGTTCCTCTATTCCAAGCGTCCGTTCGAAATCAATCATCTGCCCGAGGCGGTCAAGCTCGAGCTGCTTTGCACTGAGGAGTCGGTCGACGGGATGGTTCAATTGATCGCGCGCGCTGCGCGAACCGGAGATCCCGGAGACGGTATGATTGCGGTGCAGGATGTCGAGCGGATGCAGAAAATTCGCGAGGCGGAGCTATGATGGCTCACCGTCTGTCGATATCCGGACGAAAATCGCTCGTTGTCGGAGGAGAAGCTAAATAAAATCGCAAACAGCAGCAGCATCTGTGAGCTCTGCTGATCTTGTTCCTGTTGCACCCCGGCCCCGAACTCAACATAATGCGTGCCATGGATATCATCCCTCTCAAAGTTCCGCAGTGGGAGAAATACACCGGTTTGCTGCACGGCTTTGCGGGCCGGCGAGGCGGAAAAAGCGTCGGGCCTTACGCCGGGCTGAACGCCTCTTACCGTGTCGGCGACGATCCGAAGGTGGTGAGCCAGAACGTCTGCGATTTAAAACTCGCCGCCGGCATCCACGACGGCCGCATCGTGACGATGCGCCAAATGCACGGCGATCAGATCGTCGAAGTTAAAGACAAGAAGCTCAAGGAGGCCGGCGAGGCGGACGGGATGGTCACCGGCGAGCCGGAGATTTTTCTCGCGGTCTTGACCGCCGACTGCGTGCCGCTCTTGTTCATTGCGCCCGAGCAGAAACTGGTGGCCGCGGTTCACGCCGGCTGGCGCGGTACGTTGGCCGGCATCGCTGAAAAAACCATCCGCTTCTTCGAGAATCACTACGGCGTGCCTGCCGCGGATCTCGAAGTTGCGCTCGGACCGTCGATTGGCCCGTGTTGTTACCAAGTCCAGGACGATGTCGCGGCGCCGCTGATGAAAAGGTGGGGGAAGCTGATGACGCCGAGCATCGTTGCGACGGAAGGGAAGTCATTTGTGAACCTGCGCCGCCTGAATCGAGACATTCTGCGCGCATACGGTGTGCCCGGCAATCAACTTTATCAAATCGGTCCCTGCACCAGTTGCGCCGCCGAGGAATTTTTCTCTTACCGCCGCGAGCGCAGCGAAACCGGACGGCAGATGAGCTTTATCGGCTGGCTGGTGGGAAAGGATGAAGGATAAACGCCGCGGTCCGTTCAAACCGTTCAACGTTTCGCTCTGTTCTATTTGTTATCTCGGCTTCGGGAAGGATGAGGCGGAAGGATGAAAAAAACTTATAGGGGATCATGGAGACGACCGCCCGAGTCTTCCTTTCTCAGCCAGCCTGTATTAAGTACGTGACGATAGTTCAGAACAAGCACTTCGCGGAGACAAACTTATGAGCATGAATCGTCGAAGCTTCTTAGCCAGAATCACCGTTGGCGTTGCGGCTCTGCCATTGATCAACGGGTTCAGCCATGCGCAGACGAAGAGCAAGCTCGGTTACATGAAGATTGTCGATAATGCGGCGATGTTCATGGCAACGGAAAAAGGTTTTTTCAAAGCCGAGGGCTTGGAGTTGGAAACCGTGCCGATGGCCGGGGGAGCGGTGATCGTGCAAGGGGTGACGTCGGGTGATCTGCAATTCGGCTGGACCAACGTTATTTCGTTGTATCAGGCACACGTCGCGGGATTCGACTTCAAATTGATTGCCGGCGGGGCGAGCAACGTGAAGGCGACAAACGAAAGCCATGCGATTCAGGTTGGCAAGGACTCACCGATCAAAACCGCCAAAGATCTCGAAGGCAAGACGGTCGCCGTCAACACGCTCAATAACATCGTTCACTTGATGGCGATGGCATGGATCGACAAAAACGGTGGCGCGTCGGCCAAGGTCAAATTCGTCGAAGTGCCTTTCCCGCAGATGGAGCCGGCCCTAAGCGCAGGCAAGGTCGACGCGATCAGCGTCCACGAACCGTTCGTAACGGCGGCGATGCAAAAAGGCGGCGTGCGCACGCTGGCGCACCCTTGGGGCGAGGTGCTGCCGAAATTTCTAATTGCGAGCTGGTTCGCTTCAGAGAAATGGATCGCGAAGAATCGAAAGACTGCCCAGGCGTTCGTGCGCGCGATCAACCGCGGTATCGATGCGATCCACGCGGACCCGGAAGCGAGCCGGGCGGCGATGGTGAAATGGGCCGGATTGAAGCCCGAGCTTGCCGGAAAGATCGCTCTGCCGGTTTTCGATAAGAGCGTTTCGGAAAAGGATGTCCAGGCGACCATCGATCTCACGCGAAAGTACAAAATGATCGCGAAAAGCATCAAAGCGCGCGACGTGATCAGCGACGTGGCGAAAGTTTAAGTGATTGGAGTGGTGGAGTAGTGGAGTGTTGGAGTAATGGATTTCTGATCCGATTCTGAGGCACTGCAACACGCTACCGTTCCGTAGCTCCAATCTTCATCTCCCGTGCCCATTCTCGAAGTTCAAGGCCTTTCCAAAAGCTATCGTCAAGCGGGCGGTGAAGTCACACTCGCGATCGGCAGTATTAGCTGCCGCGTTGAGCGGAGTGAGTTCGTTTCCTTTGTCGGACCTTCCGGGTGCGGCAAGACGACGCTGCTTATGACGATCGCGGGCCTGCTGGCGCCGAGCGCCGGCCGTATTCTGGTCAACGGTCAAGAAGTCAACGGTCCGCCGCGCGGATTGGTGCTGCTCTTTCAGGAATACAACAAATCACTGTTCGCGTGGCGTTCCGTTCTCGGCAATGTCCGGTTTGGCCTGGAAGCGCGTGGCGCTCCTGCGGCGGGCGCCGCAGGACGAGCGCGGGCGCTCATCGAGTTGGTCGGCCTCAAAGGATTTGAGCGGCATTATCCGTGGGAGCTTTCCGGCGGCATGCAGCAGCGCGTAGCGATCGCCCGCGCGCTCGCCTATGAGCCGGAAGTGTTGCTCATGGACGAGCCGTTCGGTTCGCTCGACGCGCTCACGCGGTTGGAACTCGAAGACACTCTGCTTCGGCTTTGGGCGGAGCTCAAAACGACCATCGTTTTTATTACCCATGACATCGAAGAAGCAATTTATCTCTCAGACCGGATTTGGGTGTTGAGCCGGCGGCCCTCGGAGATTGTCGAAGAGCTGCCGATCGAGTTTCCGCGTCCGCGCCATCAGGTTACGACGCGCGCCGAAGCGCGTTTCATGGCATTGCGCAATACGATTTACGGCAGGATCAGCAACCCGGTCGCCCCGTGAGCCGGTTAAAAACTTTCAATTGGCCAGGCTGGTCAAGCTTCGCCTTCCTGTTGTTTCTCTGGGAGCTTGGCGGGCGCGTCGCACCCGGATATCGACTCTATCTGCCATCCATCACGGCGGTCATCGATGCGGGCGCCCAATTAATCGTCACTGGAGTCGTCGCCCAACATCTCCTATCCACTCTGGAAAGGTTTTTGACCGGCTACTTGATCGCGGCAGCGATCGGCGTGGCGCTTGGAGTTGCGCTCGGCTATTTTCGATCTTTGCACAGCCTACTCGGTACGGTGATCGAGTTGTTGCGGCCGATGCCGTCGGTGGCGATCATTCCGGTCGCGATTTTAACCCTGGGAATCGGCGATGCGATGATCGTTGCCGTGACGGTCTATGCGAGCGTTTGGCCGATCCTGATCAACACCATCGACGGCGTCCGCCACATCGAGAGCACGCTGGTGGACACCGGTCGCACCTTTGGGCTTAACCGGCCTCGGATCCTATGGCAGGTCATTCTACCCGCGGCATCCCCGTACGTCGTCACGGGGTTGCGCATCGCTTTGTCGATCGCGCTGATCTTGGTCACGACTGCTGAGATGGTTGCCGGCAGCAAGGGGCTGGGTTTTTTTATACTCGACGAAGAGCGGTCGATGAACAGCAGCAACATGTACGCGGGCGTCTTGATCGTGGCGGTGCTCGGTTATGCTCTCAATCGGCTTTTTCTCACGATCGAGGGGCGTGCCATGAAATGGCAACACGGCATGTTGAATCGGGAGACGGCTTGACATGCGGGCGGAAAAACTCAGCGGCGTCGGTTTCCTGCTCGTGTTGTTCGTGGCATGGGAGTGCGCGGCCCGCGCGGAACTGGTCAATCCATTGATTGTTCCGCCTTTCAGTCGCATTTTGGCGGTTTTTTGGGAGTTGTTCTCATCCGGCGAGATGCCGCGGCAAATTCTCGTGAGCATGAAGCGGGCAGCGCTGGGCTATGGTCTTGCCGCTGCAGTCTTTATTCCTCTTGGGATCGTCATGGGTTTGTCCCGATCGGTACATCGAGCGTTCGAGGTGATCGTTGAAATGCTGCGCCCGATACCGCCGCCGGTCGTGATTCCCGTGGCGCTGCTGTTGTTTGGCCTCGAAGACGAAATGAAAATTTTTGTGATTTTCTTCTCCTGTGCGTGGCCGATCCTGCTCAATACGATTGACGGTGTGCGGCGCGTCGATCCGGTGCTTTTGAACACAGCCAGGACATTTCGTTTGGCGCGCTTGAAGACCATCGGTCAAATCGTGCTTCCCGCTGCGTCGCCGCAAATCATCACCGGTTTGAGGGTGAGTTTGCCGATCATGCTGATTCTCGTCGTTATCTCTGAAATGGTCGGCAGCACCGACGGCATCGGCTACTTTATTCTCGACGCGCAGCGAAGATTTAGAGTTGCGCAGATGTATGCAGGTATGGCCGCGCTGGCGCTCTTGGGTTACGCGCTCAATCAGATGTTTAACTTGCTACATCGCCGGCTGCTGGCGTGGCATTGGGGAATGACGCGGAGAGCGGAGTAATGGAGTGCTGGAGTACTGGAGTATTGGGAACGAGACCCATTACTCCGTCACTCCATTTCTAAACTACATGCATGCCGCCGCCGGGCGGCGGGGTCGGCTGGTTTTTCCCGGGCAGCCAGTCCACTTCCTTGCGCGGGCTATTGCCCTTGACAGCAAATTTCGTCCGGCCCAGGTTCTCGAATTCGATCTCGATCGTATCGCCGGCGTTGACCGGCATGAGCCCTTCGTGAAACGTGCCGGTGGCAACGACATCGCCCGGATCAAGCCGGACGAAGCGCGACAACCACGAGATCTGATTGGGAATTTTGTGCGCCATCGCGCCGGTATTGTAATTTTGCCGCGGCTGACCGTTGGTCCAAGATTTGACGACGACGTTGTGCGGGTCGGGAATTTCGTCCTTGGTAATGATCCACGGCCCGCAGCAGCCATGGGAACCTTGACCTTTGCCGATAAACTGGGTGCGCCGCACCAGTCCACGAGTGGAGATGTCGAACATCGGCACGTAACCGAAAATATAGTCGAGCGCCTTGTTCTCGGGAACGTTCTCGGCGGTCTTGCCGATAACGAACGCGAATTCCGCCTCGGGCTGATAGACGACGCACGCCGGAATGTCGCGCAGCTCGACCGCCTCCCCTGGTCCGACCAGATCCGGCGACTTGTAGAAATATTCGTTGGGAAAATTATCCGCGGTACGCCCCGGTCGATCGATATAATTGCTGAACGCCGCGAGAAACTTCCCCGGACGCGCCAATGGCGAACGCAACTGCACGCTCTCCAGCGGCATGCCGACCTGCTCGGCGACGATCTTTTCGAAACGGCGTCGGTATTTCCGCCAACCCTCGATGATTTCCTCCATGACTCGCTGCGGCCCCTTGGCCTTGCGCGCGCTAACGCTGTCACTGACATCGACGACCGTGTTGCCATCCTTGATCACGCCGATCCGGTCGTCGTTGAATCGTAGAATTTTCAAAGCTAGCTCCTCCCGGCTCGAATTGCGCTTATCATTCCTACAAGCCACCGGTAATGTCAAACCAAAATCGCTCAAGGCACGTACAACGTTCTTTTAAAAACCGTATTCTTGGTGTAAATGATCTCAAGGAGGAGTTTATGCTGCTGATCAACAACCAGGAAGTCGAAAAGCTCTTCACGATGAAAGACTGTCTTGCGGCGCTCGAGGACGGCTACGACGATCTCCTCAAAGGCGACGCGGTTTACCGGCCGCGTTTGGATTTGTGGATGCCGTGCGACCGGCCCGACGGCTATTATCGCTGGGGCACAATGGAAGGCGCAAGCCGGAAAATCGGCGTGTTTGCGATCCGCATGAAATCGGATGTCGTTTACTGGCCGAACGGCGACACCGAAGAAAAATACTGCATGCAACCGGGAACCTGGTGCGGCTTAGTGATGGTCTTCAGCGTGCGCAACGGCGAACCGCTGGCGATCATCAACGATGGCTTGATCCAGCATATGCGCGTGGGAGGATGCGCCGGTTTGGGCGCCAAATATCTGGCGCGCCAGGATGCCTGTGACGTCGGCATCTTCGGCTCCGGCGGTATGGCGCGCAGTTATCTCGAAGCCTTTTACGAGGTACGCAAACTGCGCCACGTAAAGGTTTACAGCCCGACCCGAGCGCACCGTGAGCATTTCGCCAGGGAGATGACCGGCAAACTAGACATCGAGGTGATGGCGGTCGACTCCGCTGAAAAAGTCGTCCGCGAAGCCGACATCGTGGCAACGTGCACGGACTCGACCCGGACCGTCTTCGACGAGCCAGAATGGCTCAAAGAAGGCGCGCATATCACTTGCGTGCGCGCCTGTGAAGTCGGGCCGAAAGTCATCAAAAGATGCGGCTTGTCCGTCAAGCTCGGCAGAAACACCATCGAAGCGATGGACGAAGGCATGATTCGTTTGCACGGCAATGTAGGCTATATCGCGGGCCAACCAGAGGAGCGGGCGCGGATTCCCAATCCAACCGTGGACAATTATCGCGGCGACTACTTCAAGTATTTTATGGACGTGCGAGCCGGGCGAGTTCCCGGCCGGACGAGCGACCAGCAGGTGACTTTCTTCATCAATGCCGGAACCCAGGGCCTGCAATTCGCGGCTTGTGCGGGCAAGGTCGTCGAGTTGGCAAAGCGGCAGAAAGTCGGGCGGGAACTGCCGACCGATTGGTTTTTACAGGATATTAGAGACTAATTGGTTTCGGGTTTCGTGTTTCGGCTTCGTGATTGTTGGGATAGGCAACCTGGGACTCTAAAATCGGAACTCGTAACGAGACTCTAATCAGTATCCCAAATCCTCGACCTCTTCCTCGTCCATGCCGAAGTAATGCGCGATCTCATGGACCACGGTGAGGCGAATCTCTTCACGCAATTCTTCCCGGTCGGGGAAGTCTCGGAGCAACGGCTCGGCAAAAATCGTGATCTTGTCCGGCAAGAGCGGCAAGTCGAAGCTCGAACGATCGGGCAAGGGAACTCCTTGGTAGATGCCGTACAAGGTATCAAAGCGCGGATCCAGCCCTTCGTCTTGCAGGAGCTCGGGTGAAGGGCGATCTTCGACAACGAACTCGACATTGCGCAGTTGGATGCGAAACCGGCGCGGCAGCCGGTCGAGCACGCGCGCCACTTCCTGCCTGATTTCGTCGTGAGTCAACGCTGACAAGTCTCGCGTATATGTTCGGTCTCCGCAAGCTTTTGAACTACGGGGTGTTGACGCTCGCAGCTTTGGCGGTAAGCGGCTGCTCTGTGGCGCCCACGACAAAACTCGAGCCGGCGGCGATCGTTGACGACCTTGATCCCGAGTCCTTGCGCACCGCAGTTCGTCACAGCCTAGCCTATTTGCAAAGATTGCCGCCGGATCGCATCGTCGGCGAGCAGCCGCGTGGATTCACTGCTCAGGAGGTCCGCGATTCGCTCCTCGCGTTCGACAAACTGCTCGAGTTAGGGCATTGCGCGGCGTGTCTTGCGCACGAGATCAACAGTCGGTTTGATCTTTTGCCGTCGAGCTCCGATCCCCATTCGGCCGAGGTGTTGTTCACGGGTTATTACCAGCCGGTCATCCAGGGCACTCTGGTGCCGTCGGAAAAATTCCGCTATCCGATTTACGCCAAACCCGGGGACCTGATCACCGCTGAGCTTGTCACGCTCGCGTCCAAAACGACCGTCGAAAAGACTTTTGGCAGAGCCGAGGGCGAGCAATTCATGCCGTATTATTCCCGTCGAGAGATCGACGAGGCCGGCGCCCTGCACGGTCGCGGACTCGAAATCGCCTGGCTCGCGGATCCGGTCGATCGCTTCTTCTTGCACATTCAGGGCTCGGGACTCATTCAATTGCCGGATGGAACGCAATTGAACGTCGGCTATCACGGCCAGAATGGCCGGCCGTATCGCAGCATCGGGCGCCTGCTCATCGACCACGGCAAAATCGCCGCCGATGAGATGTCGATGCAGCGACTGCGCGACTATCTGCGTCAACATCCGGAGGAGCGCAACGAAATTTTGAGTCACAACGAGAGTTATGTGTTCTTTCGAACGCTGAATAGCGGCCCGCTCGGCAGCCTCGAAGTACCGGTTACGGCCGGGCGCTCGCTTGCGACCGATGCGCGGCTGTTTCCCAAGGGGGCGCTCGCTTTGATTCAAACGGAAATTCCGGTCGTCGACGGCGACGGGAAACTGAGCGGCTGGCGCCCGATTACGCGCTTTGTGCTCAATCAAGACACCGGCGGAGCGATCCGCGGCTTGGAGCGGGCCGATCTTTATTTCGGTACCGGGGATCGGGCAGCGGGTCTCGCCGGCTACATGAACCGTCCCGGGAAGATTTTTTTCCTCATGCTCAAGGAGGATAAGGCGCGCGCCGAGGCGGCCGCGGCTGATTTCAAGCGCTGTCGCGCTTGTTGAACATTTCGTTCAAATCTCAGGTCGTAAGGAGAAAACGGGGTTTAAACGCGCGCCGGAACGCGACCTTTCCTCATCCGCGCCTTGGGGCGCTTCGCCGACGTCGCTTGAGCGACCCGCGCTTGATACGCTACTCTTGTCCGGACGTTATGAGCATCGCTGGAGCACGACACACCGAAACGCGCCGACTGGGATGGGCGCTGGCGATTAGCGCCGTCTATTTCTTTGCCGAACTGATCGCCGGCTTTATGACCAATAGCCTCGCCTTATTGTCGGATGCGGGTCACATGCTCTCGGACATCGGCGCCCTCGCGCTGAGCTTATTCGCCTTTCGCATGGCCCGGCGCCCGGCGACCCATCAAATCACTTACGGCTATCATCGTGTGGAGATTCTTGCTGCGCTTTTCAACGGCCTGGCGTTGTGGCTGATCGTCGGAATCATTTTTGCCGCGGCTTACGAGCGTTTCTTTCATCCACCGGAAGTCGAGAGCTTCGGCATGATGATCGTTGCGGTCATCGGCTTGGTGGTCAACCTGACCGCCGCTGCGATCCTGCACGGCGGGCATCGTCATAATTTGAACTTACGCGGCGCATTCTTGCACGTGGTGAGCGATGCCATCGGCTCGGTGGGAGTCATCTTCGCAGGCTTCGTGATGTTGACGACCGGCTGGTATCTCGCCGACCCGTTGATCGGGGTTTTTATCGGCGTGCTGATTCTATTTTCGTCCTGGAGCCTGGTAAGAGATTGTCTCAGCGTGCTCATGCAGGCGGTGCCCAAAGGTATCCGGCTCGAAGAGGTCCGGCGCACCATCGAAGCGGTCGAAGGCGTGAGCGCCGTGCATGATCTCCACATCTGGGCGGTCACGTCCGACATTTTTACTCTGAGCGCGCACGCGGTCGTCGAGAACGGCGGCAATTTCCACGAAGTTCTCAACGGCATCGAGGACACGCTCAGGGAGCACTACAACATCGAGCACACGACGATCCAGCTTGAAATCGAAAACCGCGAAGAAAAAGAGTTCAAACCTTTCTAGCTGCGGGCGGGCGATCCACACGGAGCAGGGTGCGGACGCAAATTCACCGGGAGGCTCGGAGCACGCCGACAAAAAGCTAAGCGCTTTCAACCGCAAACGACATCACGAAACACTCGGGCTGGAGACTGCCGCACGGGAACGCGGCAGCAGACACGCCATCAGGACGACGCTGATGATCGACAGAATGCCGAGCAGCCAAAAAATCGTCGGCAACTCGGCGCTCACCAGGAGCAGTCCAACGATCGAAGTGGACGTGGTCTTGGAAACCTGCTGAATCAAACGGTCGAACGAGACGATGCCGCCGCGCAGTTCCGCCGGCGCGTTTTGCGTGAGCAGGCTCTTTTGCATCGGCGAGATGACGCCGTTGGCCAGACCGTAGAAAAAAAGCGCGCAACCGACCAGCCACGTGCCGGGCACGAACGGCACGGCAAGCACGGCGCCGCCGCTAACCAAAAAAGCGACAAACAAGATATTGGCTTTATCCCGGCCGGCAGCGATGCGGCCGGCCTGGCTCGATGTCGCCATGGCGCCGAGCGAGAAAAACACGTAGAGAAGTCCCGCCGTTGCCGTCGTAATGCCGTGAGTACGGACGAGAAACAGCGGAAAGTAGGTAAGGAATCCGTAATCGAGAAAAAAGCGGAGAAAACCGGCGGAGAAGGCGATCAGCAGACGCGGATGGCGTGTAAGGCGCAGAATGTCGCCGAGATAAGCGGCGGTTCGCCCGTTGCTCTTACCCTTGGTCTCCGGCATCCACAACCAGGCGACCAATGCCACCGGAATCGTCAGGACGTAAAACACGAACGGCCAGTACCACGCGATCATCGCGAGCAGCCCGCCGAGTGGCGGAAAAACCAGATAGCCGATGCGGTCGAGAAAGACCTTCAAGCCCTGGCCGCCGATCTCGTTGTCACCCTCCAACAAATCGCCGATTAAAACGATCGTTAACGGGATGACCGCGGCAAAACCGATGCCTTGAAGCGTGCGGAAAAAAAGCAGCCAGCCGAAGCTGGGGGCAAGAGCCATGGCCACGCCAAAAATACCGAAGGCACCGAGTCCGAGAGCGAGCAGCAGGCGGCGACCATGGAGATCGGCGATGACGCCAAAAATCGGCGACAGCACGATTGCCGGCGCGGTAAACAGAGTCATTACCCATGAAAGTTGGGCATCGCTCACTTGAAAAGCCTCAGTCAGCGCCGGCAGCGCCGGTTGGATGAAATTGACACCCATCATGAGCGAGATGCTCGCCGCATAGACGATGCCCAATGCGCGTGCTTTGGCGGGTGCGAGCCGCTCCATGCCGAACAAAGCTGTGATCGATGCCATGGCCCGCACCGTAGGAGAAGCGAGCATCGCAGTCAAGCGGGAGGCACCGGCCAGGTTCAAAAGTTCCATTAGTTTCAAGCGCTCCGCGCCGTTCCCAGACTTCCAATCGTCTGGAACAGCGAAGCGTGGAACGACTGGAACCATTGAAACATGACCGTCCCATGCAATACTCCATCACTCCAACTTTCCTGACCGATTGGTGGCCGCCGCGCGCCATGATATGGATGGGCGCGAGAGCTTCTTGAGGCGGAGGCACGCATATGGCTCAGGACATGCGCACGTGGATTGAACAATTGGAAAAGGCGGGGCTGCTTGCGCGCATCGCCAAACCGGTCGATCCGCGCACGCAAATGGGCGCGCTGCTCTGGCAAGCGCGTGATCGCGCGTTGCTATTTGAGAATCTTCCCGGCTATCCCGGCTGGCGCTGCCTCGGACAAGCGCCCGGCGACGTGTCGCTGGCGCCCGTGGCATTTGCCACGGCGCGGGAGGAGATGATCCCGGAATTCGTGCGCCGAACCGAGAAACTCGGCATGACGCGGCTCGTCGAGACCGGGCCAGTGCAGCAAAAAGTCATCCTCGGCGATGACGTCGATATCACAAAGATGCCGATTCATCAGGCGGGCATCCGCGACGGTGGACCGTTTATCGGGTCGGGATTGATGATCACCAAAAACCCACAAACCGGGCGGCGCAATCTGAGCTTTCATCGGTTGCAGATGAAGGGGCCAAAAAAAACCGGCATTCTGCTCTATCCTCGCCATGCCTGGACCAACTACCAGATGTACGAAGCCGAAAATAAGCCCATGCCGGTCGCGATCATGATCGGCCACCATCCGATGTATTACTTCGCAGCCGCAACGACAACGCAGTACGGCGTCGATGAGTTGGAGATCGCTTCAGCGCTGCTCAAGGAAGACGTCGAACTGGTCAAGTGCCGCACCGTCGATTTGGAAGTGCCGGCCTGGGCGGAAATTATTCTCGAAGGCGAAATCCCGCCGAAAGTCAGGGAGCCGGAAGGCCCCTTCAGCGAATTTCAGGACTATTATCTTACCGGCTCCGGCATGAATCCGATCGTCAACATCACGGCGATCACCATGCGCGGCGATGCGATCTTCAAGAACGTCCAGAACGGCACCGAAGTCGAAGGTTGTGTCTATCACAAAGTGCCGATGTCGGCACAAATCCTGCGGCGGGCGCGCACGGTCGGTGGCTTGGCCGACGTCAAGAATGTTTTGGTGCTGCCGGGAATCTTCGGTGTCGTGGTGCAGATGCGGGCGCGCTATTACGGCGAGGCGCGCAATGTCCTGATGTCGGTGTTATCGAGCGAGTATCAGCATCCGAAGGTCGCCATCGCGGTCGACGAGGATGTGGATATTTTCAACTATGCGGAAATTCTCTGGGCGATCAACACGCGCGTCAACCCCGCGGAGGACATTGTCGTCATTAACGGGGCTAAAATCCACGCCATGGACCCCTCCTGCCCCGAGTTCGGCCATCCCGGAGCGCCGGGCTGGCACCGCATTGGCGGCAAAGTGATCATCGATGCCACCAAGCCGCCGGAGTGCGATCCAAAGCGGCGAGATGAATTCGAACGGCTGCGTCCAGTGGGCTGGGAGTCGGTCAATCTTGAGGACTACTTGCCGGCGGGCGCGCCGCCGTTACGAATCAAGCCGAAGATACCGGGGAGTTGAAAGACTGGTTCAACGTTCAAAGGTTCAACGGTTAATTAAAGTCGGCTCGTTCATGCATCAGAGAATCAGATCAGATATTTGGGGATTGAACTTTGCACGTTGAACGCTTGAACGGCCCACCCAAGGCGAGCCTTATTCATCCGATTCGCCGAAATAATCTCGCACGATTCTTTCCTTAATGTACTCCAAGGCGCCTAAATCCTGGATAATATCGCCGCCGGTGTCATAGAAAAAAATGTCGCCCTTGCGGTTGCGCCCGATCGCCACCAGCCATTCCAACTCGTCCCGGTCTTCCAATAAATAATTGATCGCCTGGTTGGCGCCTTTGCTGGCGATGATGGTGACTTTAGGCTTTGCAGTCTTTCTTGCTTGCGTCATGAAAACGGGCCTCCTGAATGCAATCGGAGTTTATAACAGAAGGCGAGACTCTACAACTTAGAGGAAACCTCAGAGGAGACGCAGCGCCGGACCCGATTCTTCCCAATTGGACCAATCGGCATCTTGAAGACTCGCCGTTCGCTCTTACTCGAAAAGCCTGCCCTCGATCGCAAACTTCAGATCGCATCGACGCTACTACTTCATCGCAAAATCGACGCGGTTGGGCCGGCCTTTGAGCTTGGCTTTTTCATCGGCGGTAAGCGGCTTGGCGGCGACAGTGAAGAGCCGCTCCGCGTTCACCTGGCCGGTTGCGGTAAGCGCGTTACGCACGGCCAGCGCGCGCTGGTTGGCGAGCTGGCGTAAGTCATCGTCGGTTGCCTGGGCATGCTGCATCATGAGCTTTTCCATCTCAGGCACGGGCAGATCCCGGGCCAAGCCGATGATGTTGCGCGGCTTGGGAAAGCGCTCTTCCCCGTACGCGGCCTTCAAGTAGCGC
Organism: Binatia bacterium; assembly: GCA_036554745.1. GTDB lineage: Bacteria > Desulfobacterota > Binatia > UBA9968 > UBA9968 > DP-20. The sequence goes on along the minus strand of DATBMR010000231.1, from coordinate 20,314 downwards.
TCGTACTCGCTTTTATCGACTTGCACGTCATCCACCGACGGCGGCGCTTCCCCTTTGCGCACGAGATCTTTCATTTTTTGCGCCTTGACCTTGCGCTCGATGCTGACCCGTTTGAGGCCGTCGAGATCGGTCAGCGGATCGGCGCGGCCGATGATCTCCAGGTTGAGCGCAGGACGGTTGCTTAGGGCTTTCGCCAGCGTCGCCACCTTCTCTCGCTCCTTCTGGTCGAGCGTCGCCCGACCGTCAGCGAATTCAATGTAGCTGAGCTCTTCGCCGCTTACGCCGCTGCCGAACGCCGAGGCGAGCAGCGAGAACGGCGCGGTGACCGCTTTGGTAATGATATTGACGATGATCTGCAGCACGATGCCGCCGACGCTAAACTTCGGATCGTCGAGCGATCCGCTGATCGGCAGATTGATATCGATGACGCCGTTTCGGTCCTTGAGCAGGGCGACGGCGAGCAGGACCGGCAGCTTGACCGCGTCGGGGCTCTCGATCTTTTCGCCGAACGTCAGTTGGTTGAGCACGATGTTGTTGGTCGCGCTCAGTTTGCGGTTCTCGAGTTTATACTTGACGTTGAACGAGAGCTTGCCTCGTTCGATGCCGTAGCCGACGTATTTGCCGGAGTACGGAGAAAACGGATTAAGTTCGATTTCCTTGGCGTCTGCAACAATGTCGAGAAACAGGTCTTTGGACAGCGGGTTGATGTTGCCCTTGATTTCTACCGGGGCCGACTCGTCGAGGCGGGCTTTGAGGTCGATCTGTCCCGGCGTCTCGGGCTTCAATTCAGAAATCGCTCCCTGAACGCTGGTGAGGTTGGCGGAATAATTGGGCTTGATGAAGAAATCGCTGAAATGAATATTGCCATTTTGAAGATTGATTTTGCCAATGCTGATGGCTTTGGGCGCGTCATCGCCGGGAGCGGGAGCCGGCGGCTTTTCCACGGGTTTTGCTTCCTGAGCCGCGTTTTTCTTTTCGTCTGGTTGGTCGGCTAACTTTTGCAGGTTGATTTTTCCGTCAGCGCCGAGGATCAGGCGTGAATAAAAGTCGGCGAGGGTAATCTCGCCGATGCGGAGCTGAAACGGCTCTAAATCAAATTGCAACGCATCTAAAGCCAGCGATGCCCATTTCAGCAAGTCCTGCTGGCCATCTTTTTCGACTGCCGCGAAGTCGGCGACTTGCATGCCGCCCTGGTAATTCACCTTCATCGGCCCGCTGCCGCTGCCGTCGAGCGTCAGCTCGCCTTTCGTTGCCGCACGGCCGCCGGTCAGCAGAAAATTAACTTGATCTTCGAGGTAGGGCTGGAAAGCCGAAAGCTCAATGTCCTGGGCGTCCACCACAAACTTGGCGTTGACCGGAGTTGCCGTGGCCGTGCCGGCCACGCGCAACAAGCCCTGTTTGTTGATCCGCGCTCGTATCGTTGCCTTGCCGCGCTGATTCTTTGCCGTGGAAAAGTTTTCGCCGCGCACGGAGAGATCCGAGACGCTGATCTTGGCCTGCTTGGAGTTGCTTCGATCATCCAGGTTGATTCTGAACCGGTCCAACACGATCTGTTTGGTATCGATCCGCCAATCGCTTTCCGCTGATTTCGCCGAGGGAGCGGGAGCTGGTGCGGAACTCTCAGTTTTGGCTATCCGGGTCAGATTGAGCGTGCCGTCGGCGTCGCGTTGGATGTACCCGCTGCCGTCTTTGGCTTCGATCGAGCCGATCACGACGGTTTTTTTGTTGAGATCTACCGTGCCGTCCTTGAGCGCCAAAGAGCCGACGCGCCAAAGCGGCTCCGGCTGCCCGGCGAGGTCGAGGCGAAATTTACTCAGGTTGGCGTTCAAATCGGTGAGCTGCAAATCGCCCTGGCCGTCTTTATCGGCGAAGTTGTACCTGGTCGAAACGTCTAGCGTGCCGTCTTTGATCTCGGCGGCCAGCGCATCGTCGTAGTAGGAGCGGAGCGCGCCGGGTTTCAGCCCTTCGATGTCGAGCTTGCCCTCGGCCAGAAGCGGTGTAAGTTGCAGTGTCCCGGCGTGAGAAATTTTTTCTTTCGCTTCGGATTCAAGAGCGAGCTCGATATCGGCCTTTTTACCGGGCTCATTGGTGAGGCCGGTAATTTTGCAATTGACGTTATCGAGGCGTGTTTTGTAGGGCCGCTGAGGGTGCTCGTCCGTAAAGTGAATCGTCGCCGATCCCAGTATGATTTCCTCAACCGCGTAGATGAACGGTTTATCAGCCGTCTTCTTTTCTTGCTGCTCCGCGGCTTTGGCTTCACCGGCGACTGTGACCAGATTGGCGAGATTGATCTTGCCGTCGCGTCCACGGTTGACATGGAGTTCGAGACCTTCGGACCTGATTGATTTGAGCGATGCCCGATTGGCGAATACTTCGATGGCATCGATCAATACTTCAAAGGACGGCAGCTTCACCACTTGGCCACCCGCCTTTTGCACCATTTCCAGTTCTTTGAGGGCGAGATTGCCGGTGATCGACAGGCTCGGTGTGCTGCCTTTGGAGGTTTTGAAGGACGCAGTGAGCTTGCCGTCGAGTTGCCCAGTAGGGACGGTGAAGTTCAGGGGCACGGGTGAATATTCGAGATACTTGGCGACTTCGAGCTTTTCGATGTCTATGCCGACAATGCTTTCGAGCGATTCGTTGAACGGCTTGGTGTCGCCGGCGAGGTGAAATGGCGCGCCGTTCACCAGCGCGAAAAATTCCGGTTTGACCGTGATGTCAACATGTGGCTCGAGGCTGGAAATGAACGGCACCCCGATCTTGATTTGATCGACCGTGTGCTTGGTATTCTCCGGCCGGTCGTCAAAGTCGATCTTGCCGTCCAAGATCTCGATGTTGTGGAGCGCGAACTGCGTCTTGGGCGCGGCCGGATCGGATCGCGCTGAAGTAAATTCATCGATCAGATCTTGAAAATTATACTTGCGCTGTTCGTCCCGAACCAGGTTGATGTAAGGCTTTGACAGGCGCAACTCTTTGATGACCGGAGCGAAGCGAAAAAGCGATTGCAGCTCCAGATTGACGAACAGCTCGTCAAACGAAACCGCCGGCGCTTGGCCGTCTCGCTCCTTCATCAGAAAGCCGCGCACCGCCAGCGTCATCGCATAAGGATTGATCTTGATCTGCTCGATGGAGACTTCGCGGTGCAGCTTCTCCGTCAGCCTGGCGGCGAGCTGGCTGCGGAGCAAGGGCGGAGCGACCAAACCGAGCAAAACCCCAAAAGCGGCGACCAGGCCGACGCTCCAGATGACGATCTTGCGTGTGCGCGGGTGCCGCGTGACGGCGGCCGCTCGAGTGCGCAGTTGCTGGACATCCAACGCCATGAGACGATCACTCAAACTTCGAGTGAATCGATCTTAACGTAGGGGTACGGCTCCATCAAGGCGGTTCGTCAGGCGATTTAGCTTCCGTAGTTACCGGGGATGCGGATCCATCGAGCTCTTGCGCAATCTCTTGGGCGGATTGGATCGCTTCAAGCGTGGCGAGATAGACGTTCGGGACGCGCCAATGTTTCGCGCCTTCGACGATCAAGCGTTTGTATTCAGCATTGGGCAGCGGAACGTTGCGCTCCAATTCGGCGACATAGACCAATGCCATTAGCGGCTGGCCGCTGTCGCTCTGGACTACCAGCGTTTCACGGCGATAGCCGTCCTCGAAGCCGTCGAGCAGCGCGAGGTCGCCGGCGTCGACATCGTAAACGACGCCCCATACCTGTTGGCCCGGTGCGGGGAAGACATTGGCTGTGCCGCAGTCGCGCAGCCGTGAATGGCGCGTGATGCCGAATTGATAATCGCTCAAACGGCCGACGCAGACGAATCGCGCCGAGGGACAGCGGCGCTGCATTTGTGGCCAATTCATGTTGGATCCATAAGCGAAATAATACATCCCTCTGCGACCTCCGGTTAACCACGTATAGTAGCAAACCGTCCCGAGCTGACAAACCTCCGTGGCCCGGTCGAAAAATTTGGCGCGCCGCTTGCGCTTTGTGACGCAGCTCAATATATAACAGTCAAGGTCTTAACAACTCCAAATTGATCGGAGCGAAAATTGACGAAATACAAGCGCTTAGCGCTTATTTCTATTTTTTTAGTTTGGATTTCGGCCGCGCCTCGTGCAAGCGCCGGCGAGCCCACCACGCAGCTCAGCGCCACGATCAACCAATTCGTCGATATTCTGGTGAACACGCCGGTGGCGCAATTGCGCGCCACGGGTCTGCCCGAAAAAGCGCTGGCGCTGGTCTTTAGCCGATTTGATTTTTCGGAAATGACCAAACGCTCCCTCGGACCGCACTGGGAAGCGCTTGACGCGTCGCAGCGGCGCGACTTTGTCCATGCTTTCACCCAGCGGCTGCTGGTCGCCTACGGCCGGAGCGTGCGCGCCAGCGGCGACGAAAAGGTGCGATACGAAGGGGAATTGCTGGACGGCCAATACGCGAGCGTGGCGACCAGAGTGATCAACAACAGCGGCGGCGAGTTGCCGATCGATTATCGGATGCACGCGATCGACGGACAGTGGAAGGTATACGACATGGTGATCGACCATGTCAGCATCGTCGACAACTACCGTGCGCAGTTCAACCGCGTGATCGCGCGCTCATCGGTTCAGGACCTGTTACAGAAAATGAAAGAAGCGGGCTCCTGATGCCGCGCGCCGATTGTCTTTGATGATGCCAGCGCAAACCACAAACCGAAGATCTTTTCAACCGCGATTGCGGCGTGAATCCTTCCTCCGATGGCAAAGTTGAGAATAACCCTGGCGTTGGGCTCTTACGACCGGCACGCGCCGCTCCTCGAAGGCGTGGTGCGGCATCCGGACTTGGACGTGCAATATATCGAGCTCGACCCGCAGCAGGGGCGCCATGAGCGCTTCTTGCGGGATTTCGAGTTCGACGCCGCCGAGCTGTCACTGTCTTCCTATCTGATCGCCATGGATCAAGGTTTGCCGGTCCACGCAGTGCCGATCTTTCCGCGACGCCTTTTTAGCCAGTCGCAAATGTACAAGAACATTCATAGCGGTATCCAATCGCCGGCGGACCTGGCCGGAAAAAAGATCGGTCTCAGCGCCTATCAAAATACGCTGGGCGTGCGCGCCAAAGGTGATTTGACTCACTTCTATGGTGTCGAGCGGACGTCAGTCTGCTGGGTAACGCCGGGAAAAGAAGTCATGGACGTGAAGCTACCGGCAGATCTAAAAATTGAAACCCGCGGCAGCATGGCCGACATTGAACAGGAATTCGTGGACGGCAGAATTCACGCGCTGTTCGTTTCGCGCCTGCCCAAACCGTTTCGTGACGGCGATCCCAACGTGGCACGGCTGTTTACCGACCCGCAGGCGGAAGAAGAGCGCTATCTACGGGAGGAAGGTTACTTCCCGATCATGCACGTGCTCGCATTCAAGAAGGAATTGGCGCAAAAACAGCCCGAATTCCCGCATGCTCTCTATAAGATGTTCGAACAGGCGCGCCAGCGCGCCAAGCAACGCTGGATTGATCCCAACTGGTCGATCGTCTTGTGGGGAAGGGGCGAGCTGGAGCGGCAAGAACAGCTTTGCGCGTTCGATCCTTGGCAGAACGGCTTGGAGGCCAATCGCAAAAATATCGAGCGCTTCGCCCTCTACAGCCATGAGCAAGGCTTGACGCGCCGGCGCTGGACTCCGGAAGAGCTGTTTGCGGCGATCGATTAGCTCTGCGAATCTTTCCGGCGTGCAATCGTTTTTCGCTTTCCTTCCGAGTAGAAAGTTCTTGTCACGGTCGCGCCAGCCCGATTGCACCCCCGTTGATTATCCGTTAGTTTCGAAATTTACCTCGCAAGTATCGGATAGCAACCTTGAGTTCGATTGACAACACGGCGCGCGCGACCAAGCCCGTTCCTGTCCCTCCGACAGTCGCGTTTGCAGCGCTTAAGCATTACGATTTCCGCTGGTTTTTCTTCACCACGATGCTCGCCATGATGGCGGATAATATCGAGCACGTCATCAGTTACTGGGTGTTGTTCGAAAAATTCGAGTCGCCGGTGCTCGCCGGCTTTGCCGTGATTAGCCACTGGACGCCCTTTCTGTTGCTGTCGGTTTATTTCGGCGGATTGGCCGACCGTTACGACTGCCGCAAAATCATTCAAGTGGCCCAGCTGATGTACATGTTTGTGACGGTCGCGTGGGGAATACTTTTTTTTACGGATACCATCCAAGTCTGGCATGCCTGCGTCCTGCTCGTCATTCACGGTATCGCCGGCGTCTTCTGGACCCCGGCCGAACAGCTCATCATTCACGATATGGTCGGTTCCGAGGATTTACCGAGCGCGGTGCGCTTGAACGCCACCAGCCGCCAGTTGGGTATCCTGTTCGGGCCCGCCGTCGGTGGCGGGTTGATGTGGTGGTTTGGCGCGCCCGCCGGATTGTTGATCAACGCGCTGATCTATTTACCGCTGACGATCTGGCTGGTGATGGTTCCTTACACCGGTCACACGCGAGAGGGGTTGCAGCCGCGCCGCGCGCTGCGTTGGCGCGATGCTCTGGACGTAATCGGCGAAGTGGCGCACAACCGGCCGGTGATCACCATGGTAGCGCTCGGCGGCGCGGCTTCGCTCTTCGTCGGCAACGCGTTTCAAGCCAACATGCCTGAGTTCGCCCACGATCTTGGCACCGACCACGCTGAGCTTGCCTACAACGCGCTGCTGGTGGCCAACGCGGCCGGATCAGTGTTCGGTGGCTTCGTGCTCGACGGCAAGGGGTGGCTGCCGCCGACCGTGAGATCGGCGATCCACTGCGCGATTCTGTGGTGCGTGGCGATGACCGCGTTCGCTTTTTCGACAAGCTATACGCTGTCCATCGTGCTGTTGTTTGTCGCCGGCGCGTTGAACCTATCGTTTTACTCGATTGCACAGACGATTGTTCAGCTCGAAGCCCCGGTGGAGTTGCGCGGCCGATTGATCGGGCTCTTTTCCATGTCGGCTTATGGCCTGCGCGCTTTTAGCGGCGTCACGGTGGGAGTGGTTGGAGGTTTGATAGGCATTCACTGGTCGCTTGCGTTGAGCTCGCTGATTTTACTCGCCGTGACGCTCGCGCTGTTTGCGTTCGCCTCCGAAAAGCGCGGTCGCGGCGAGCTCGGCTAAGACAACAATGGCCTCGGCAAGAGCATCGGCGGATATGTTTAACCGTCGATCAGCATGGACTGTCCGCCGGTCGTAAATCGGAAATTTTCGTACGCAAAGGCCATGAGGCGTGACGTGGTTTGCGTAGCCTCCCGAGATTGGTTACTGTGGCTGATTAATCCGCGACAGTTTGGAGAAGTAGTGGCCCCTAGCGAGACGCAAGCAAACACGGCAGCGGGTGCGAGCAAAAAAATCGCCTTTGCGGCACTGCGCCATAAAGATTTTCGCGTCTACTTTGTGGCGACGATGCTCGCCATGATGGCGGATAACATCGAGCATGTGATCAGCTATTGGCTGCTCTATGAAAAATTTCGCTCGCCGGTGCTTGCCGGATTCGCAGTGCTCAGCCATTGGACGCCGTTTCTGTTCTTTGCCGTGTACTTCGGCGCTCTGGCGGATCGGTTCGACTGCCGCAAAGTCATCCAGATCGCGCAGATCATGTACATGGGGGTGTCGGCCGCGTGGGCTTTCTTGTTTTTCACCGACACCATCGAGGTCTGGCATGCCTGCATTTTGTTGGTGATTCACGGCATGGCGGGAGTGTTGTGGGGCCCGGGCAGCCAGTTGTTGATTCATGACATCGTCGGCACCGAACATCTACAGAGCGCCGTGCGGCTCAATTCGACCAGCCGGCAGTTGGGGATTCTGTTCGGTCCCGCCGTGGGCGGCGCCATGATGCTGCTGATGAGCCCGGCGATCGGCTTGATTGTCAATACGCTGATTTATCTCCCGTTGACCATTTGGCTGCTGACCGTGCCTTACACTGGACACAGCCGCCAAGGCGCCACGCCAGGGCGCCGCGCGCTACGTTGGCGCGACGCCTTCGAAGTAGTCCGTGAAGTGTCCGGCAATCGGCCCATCATCACGATGGTCGTGCTTGCGGGCTGCGTGTCGTTCTTTGTCGGCACGGCGTTTCAAGCGACCATGCCCGAGTTCGCCCACGACCTCGGCACCGAGCAAGCCGACTTCGCTTACAGCGCTCTGCTCGCCGCTAACGCGGCCGGGGCCGTGATCGGCGGATTTTTGCTCGAGGGGCGGGGCTGGCTGCCGCCGCGCGTCAACACGGCCATGATCAGCGCGATTCTCTGGTGTATCGCCATTACCGGCTTCGCGCTTTCCACCAACTATTATCTTTCCCTGGCGCTGCTTTTCACCGCCGGCATTTTGAACCTGACCTTTTCGTCCATGGGACAGACGATCGTCCAGCTATGGTCGCCGCCGCATCTGCGCGGCCGGCTGATCGGCTTGTTTGCCATGGCCAGCATGGGATTGAAAGCGTTCAGCGGAATAACCGTGGGAGTGCTCGGCGGCTTGATCGGCGTGCATTGGTCGCTCGCCGCGAGCGCCATGGCATTGTTGACCGTGACCGTAGCGCTGTTCGCTTTCGCGATTCCGGGGCGACGTCAACCCGAGATGGGTTAGCAAATAACGAGTTAGAAGCTCGCCAGACTCGTCGCTCGATCAAGCCATGGCAGTTAATCCCAGTTCGTCAGATCGCGCCGCGCGGCCGGCCGCGCAGAGTAAGATCGCCTTCGCGGCGCTCCATCATCGCGATTATCGCCGTTATTTCTTCGTCAACTTGTTTTCCACCATGGGCGATAGTATCGAGCACGTGATCAGTTACTGGCTGCTCTATCAAAAATTTCATTCGCCGGTGCTGGCCGGTTTCGCCGTCATCAGCCACTGGACGCCTTTTCTGTTTTTCGCCGTTTACTTCGGTGCGCTTGCCGACCGGCACGACTGCCGGCGCGTCATTCAAGTCGCTCAGGCGATGTACGCCGGCGTGTCTCTCACCTGGGCGGTCTTGTTTCTCACCGACACGATTCAGGTTTGGCACGCCTGTGTTTTGCTGGTGATTCACGGTATGTCGGGGGTGTTGGCCAGCCCGGCCAGCCAGCTGATCATCCACGACATCGTCGGCCGCGAATTTTTGCAGAGCGCCGTGCGGCTCAATTCCACCGGCCGCCAGTTAGGAGTCTTACTCGGGCCGGGCGTGGGCGGCGCGACCATGCTGCTGTTCGAACCGTCGACGGGACTGTTCCTCAACGTGCTGATGTTCGCGCCGATGATCGTGTTTATGTCGATGTTGCCTTACAGCGGACACGGACTGGATATGGGCATGGGCGGGCGGTCACCGCGCTTCAGCCTCAGCGGCGCGCTGCAATTGTTACGGGAGACGTCGTCCAACCCGACGATTCTTTCGATGATTCTGCTGGGCGGCGCGACCTCATTGCTGGTCGGCAACGCCTTCCAAGCGCAAATGCCTGAATATGCGCACGAGTACGGTCACGAGCATCAAGACATGGCATACAGTGTGCTGCTCGGCGCCAACGCCGCGGGCGCCGTAGTCGGAGGATTGCTGCTCGAAGGAAAGGCGTTGTTGAAAGCGAGCGCGCGCAACGCCGCGCTTTGTTCGATGCTGTGGTGCATTGCGATCATCGGTTTTGCGGCATCGAGCAATTACTACTTAGCCGTCGGGTTACTCTTCTGCGCTGGTCTGTTGAATCTTGCCTTTCTGTCGATGGCGCAAACTCTGGTTCAACTGCAAGCGCCGCCGCAGTTGCGCGGCCGGCTGATCGGCCTTTTCAACACCTCAAACAACGGGCTCAGAGCGTTCAGCGGCGTGACGGTCGGGGTCGTCGGCGGCCTGATTGGCATTCACTGGTCGCTGGCGCTTAGCGCGATGGTGCTGCTGGCCGTAACGATCGGCTTGTTCGCCTTGGTGATCCCGGGGCGAGAAGCGGCGCGTGAGCTGAGCCGTTGATCAGTCGAGAAGCGATTCAGAAGCCAGACAAGATTTGGACCCCACACCGCGCCGTCGTCTGTCAAACAGCGGGTTGATGAAAATTCGGAACTGGTCTTGACAGATTGGAATGCGATGGTACCGACGATTTCTGCACTTGGCACGCTTGTGGCCGGTACGGCATCGAATGGGGCGATCGTGGCAACTTTTTCCTGGCGGATACCGGGACGCACGAGTTAGGATCAGCGCCGACCCTTGCTCTGGACCAATTTGTCCAAATTCGATCGCACTTCATTGAACACCGGCTTCCAGCAACTGAAACAGAATGACAAGGCATGAAGGATGCACTGTGGCCCTTTTATTGCGCTTTTAAGCCGGTGGTAACTCCGGTGAGGACGTGGTGGGTTACACTTTTTGGACGAATTTAACGCTTAATCGATGAAGGCTGCTGTGGCTTCGGCGCGGCACTAGTCATTCACACGGTCGGCGATGAACCTATTCACGGACCATCGGGGTTACCAAGTTGGGCCTCTCCGCAGACAACGTGAAGGCTTCTGATTGGAGGAAGAGCCCACTTTTAGTGTCCCGCGCTTTTCCGACCGTTACTTTTCTGGTTTTCTTCTACTCGACAACTTTTGCGATGAGTCTGACATGCGCTGGACTCGGCGTTGCTGGAGTTCTGAGGCGAGAGATTACGCCGTCGTTAGCTGCCGGTCTTTCGGGTAGGAGCGCCGACCATCCATCTTGGCAAGCAACGCACGAAGCAGATAGAAATAAACCTTGAAGCCGTCGGTGGAGCGCGCTACCCTCGGCCAAATTCCTCTTCAGCTCGCTCCACGATCAAAGAGACCATTTTGTAGCACTCATCGACAGCTTCGTTGAGCATCTGATCAAGCTCTGCGTCAAGGAAATATTCAGGAACCTTGGTTTTGTCTTTGGGCAGCGCAGCATAAATCTTCTGCGCCCATACAGCTCCGACCAGGGCCCGAACTCCATTTAGTATTTCCTGACCCCTTTTTGTGTCCGGTCCGGGAATCATATCTTCAAACGCTGCTACAACTCTCGCGTCGATCTTCTTTTCGACATCCGATTTCATAGGAAGCCCTTTGGGCATCGGCTGCCATTTATCGCCGATGTGTTCGGATTGCAAGCGCGGCCAAAGTGCGCGCGGATGAGGCTAAAAATCGTGATCAATTCCTGGCGTGTTACGCCACCAGAATCCGAATTTGGATTCCGGCCCTAGAGGAACCAATCAAAAATTGGGTTAATATTCATTTTCAAGCGGCGATCATAGTCGCCGCGGCAGTGGCAGCGGTAGCCGGACTTGCGCTGGACCGCCGGCGTCCTGTGCCGGTGGCAAATATCGTAGGGTTAAAGATGCAACGCAGGGTCATCGCTTAGGATGAGCGCGCCGCTGTTTATCGCTGACGGAGCTGGATTGCAAGCCGAACGTTCTAGCGAATCAACGTTTGCGCCGGGCTCGTCTGTGTGGGAAAAGGTAGTTCCGTTTTGGATGAGCCGCGTGAGATGATGTGCGACGCGGCGGTCGATTCCATAGCAGGGAGGGAAAATGTCCACTTTAGATTTGTCCGCCGGAATAGAGACGTACAACTACGAGTCGTTCTCGCGTTCCGAGAGCGCCGGCAAGTCCCATGAGTTCAAGAATTTTCTCCGGGCTGGCGAGGAGGCGCCCGACTTCGAGTTGCCGACACTGCAAGGAGACCGAGTGCGTCTTTCAAGCTTTCGCCGCAGCAACCATGTGCTACTCGAGTTCGGCAGCATTACGTGACCCCCTTTTGTAGGCGAGGTCTCGCCTCTCAACGAACTCTACCGCCGCTATCGAGAGCAGGGTTTTCAATTTTTTACCGTTTATGTCCGCGAGCCTCACCCCGGAGAACATTACGGTCCGCACAGGAGCTGGGAGCAAAAAGTTAATTTTGCGGAGGACTGTCGAGAGCAGGATGGTATTCAAACACCGATATTGATTGACGACCTCGAAGGGACAGTGCACCGCCGCTATGGGTCAATGCCGAACATGGTTTACATCATCGATAAAAACGGCAGAATCGCTTACAAGGCGATGTGGACGGACCATGAGGAAATTGCCTCGGTCTTGGCGAATCTCGCACTGGCGGACGAGCTACAAGCCCAGGGGGTTCGGATGAAACCATCCTACACGGAACGAATCAATTATATTCCGGCCGAATATGCCGGAGGGTTGCGCGAGAAGGTGTTTGACCGAGCGGGACCTAAAGCCTGGGCAGACTACCAGAATGTTTTTACCGGCCGGCCCAAGTAATCCGATTCTATTTCTTTCTCGGATATCTTACGCGTGCCGGGTCACTCCGGGAATCCCGCGCGTCAACATAACGAAGCCGCCACTGAGGATCAGACCATAGACAAGATGAGCCACGAGGCTTCCGATGGCGACCGGCCGCATCGGCGGAACCGAAGGAGACAGATTCGAAAATTTGGTCATACCGTATTTGTCATTACACAAAGAATGTCCTTTGTTGAAAACCGATTTTATGATTGGTTATCAGGTGGGTTCAACTATCGGATCGAACGTCATTTACTTCCTTTTATCGCGAGAGAGAATTGGCCTTTGACTAGACCAATCGTTGTGAAGACATGTCGAGAGTTTAGGTACCGTTACCACGAGTACAAAAATTTTTTGAAATATTTCACCGACCATCTTAGGTTTCTGACGGTAAAGGAACACACAACCTCCAGCCGAGTTTAAGAGACAGACGCCAAAGGTATAACGACTTGGGGGAGCGTTTCAGCATGATGGTGCATCTACAGAAATACGATGACTGAGTCTAAACGCAACAGGGTGAAACTACCGCTGCAGCAGCAGGCGATACGGGACAAGTGTTTTCACCCCTCAGGAACATTTGTCGAGTTTCCCGAGCAGGGTGTCGAGAGCTCCATCCCGGCTCGGTTTGAGCAGATCGTGGCGTGCTATCACCATCGATTGGCCGTCAAATCAGCCGAATGGTCCATGACCTATGGTGAGTTGAACCGGAATTCGAATCGGATTGCGACGGCGATTCTCAATGCCGTCGGCGAGCGCCAAGAACCCGTTGCCGTGTTGTGCCGGCACGACATGCCTGTCATCGCAGCGATTTTAGGCATCCTTAAGGCGGGGAAATTCTATTTGCCGATGGACGCCGACTGGCCAGAACACAGAGCCTCCACCATACTAAGAAGCTCCGAAAGCCGTCTCATCATAACCGACAACACGCACTTACCCTACACCGCTAGCTTGGCACGGAGCCCAGCAGATATCTTGAATATCGATCGTCTCGACGGCAATCTCAGCGCCGATAATCCGAAATTGTCTTTATCTCCGCAGTCCTGCGCCTACGTTATTTACACTTCGGGATCGACAGGAAAGCCAAAGGGCGTTCTGCAAGACCATCGAAACGTGCTGCACTCGGTCATGGACAACACGAACAGCCTTCGCCTTTGCCGGGAAGATCGCCTCACGGGGCTCTATCAGTATTACACAAATGGCGGAGCCCACGATATTTTCACAGCCTTGCTGAACGGGGCGGCGCTGTTTCCATTCGACCTCAAACGCCGGGGTCTGCCCTCGATTCCCGGATGGCTCAACCGTGAGGCCATCACGATCTATCACTCGGTGAGAAGTGTGTTCCGCCAATTTGCGTTATCCCTCCGCGGCGATGAACCATTTCCATCGCTGCGCGCGATTAGCCTGGGCGGCGAGAACGTGACAAAGATCGATGTCGACCTTTTTAAAAAATGTTTTCCTGACAGATCCATTTTCGTTAACCGATTGGGCAGTACAGAATGCGGCCGAATCAGCCGGTACTTTATCGATAAAGAGACGATCATTGATACTCCGAACGTTCCGGTAGGCTACTCGAGTCCCGACTACGAGATCGAAATCGTCGATGAGTTGGGCATGCCCCTGACGGAGAATAGGATCGGCGAAATCGTCGTAAAAAGTGAATTTCTCTCCCCCGGCTACTGGCGCAGACCGGACTTGACGCAAGAAAAGTTTGACCAAGACCCTAAAGGCGGGCCACAGCGATTGTACCGGACCGGGGACCTGGGCCGATTCCGTCCCGATGGTTGTCTCGAATACATCGGCCGCAAGGATTTTGAGATTAAGATCGGCGGCAATCGTATTCAGACTGCTGAAATTGAATCGGCGCTCGTTGCTCATCCGGAGATTAAGGAAGTGCACGTTGTTCCGCGGCAGAATGCACACGGCGAGCCTCAACTGATCGCCTACTACAAGCTAGAGGGAACAACCGACCCGAAACATTTTCAGCTGATTCGCTTTCTGCGCGATAGACTACCCGGCTTCATGATTCCTTCGTTGTTGATGAAGGTCGAGGAGTTTCCGCTCACCGGCAACGGCAAATTGGACCGCAACTCGCTTCCAACACCGTCGGCGGCCAGGCCGGATTTGGACACGAAGTTTGTTGCGCCCGAAACTCCGGTTGAAAGATTGGTCGCCAAGATCTGGACTGAGGTGTTATCTCTGGACCAGGTCGGCGTTCACGACAATTTCCTGGACCTCGGAGGTCATTCCCTTACAGCGACACGTCTGGTTTCACAGATCATTAAGCAATTTCAACTAGAAATTCCTCTTCAGTTCTTGTTTCAATCACCAACTGTCGCGGAGATGGCGGCGGTGATCACGGAGCATCAAGCAAGGAATCCAGCGCAGCAGCAGGTAGAAAGTGTCCTGGCTGAGTTGGAATCATTGTCTGATGATGAAGCGGAGCGGCTTCTGAGCGCACGTCAGCGCCACGATTCCAAAAGCTAGGATAGCTGCTACAGTTTTGCCCACAGTCCGAGGATCATAGTTTCTCGTCACTTTAATAGAACAATGTAGAACGGATAATTACCACTCAGTCGTGTGGCCAAATTCTCTCGATTTTCAGAGTGTAAGTGGCGGTTTTTCGCCTGTCTCAGTCGCGCGTATTTTGGATCGGGAAATTGTTTCCTCCATCTCACAAATCCTGTGAGATTCGCCGCTAGCACAAACGTTGTCGCTTCACTCAACGCACAGTTCATTCGGGATTTTGACCGGGTTGCGCATGACACTGGCTTCTCTCGCCCGACCGTTTTCCGCTCACATGCAGATTAAAACCTATCCGATCAGCTAGAGTAAAAATGACTCCTTGGTCGCTTGACAGCGCTGCTCCAGAATTGATATCAGCACCCACGCTAGTGGTCTTGCGCGTTCAGGCGCGAGATAATACAGACCACAGAAAACCGTTGGGAGAGCAAACATGAAAAACCAGTTCGATGGCGGCAAAGCCATGGTCGAAGCATTTCGCAAGCTCGGAGTCGAATACATCCTGTCCTCACCGGGCACAGAGTGGGCACCCGTCTGGGAAGCCATGGCTGACCAAATCCACCGGCGCAAGGAGGGCCCCAAGCTGCTGGACGTGTGGCACGAAACGCTCGCGGTAGACATGGCCGCGGGCTACACGCTGGCGACCGGCCGCATGCAGGCCGTGTTGCTGCATGCGGGTGCCGGCCTGCTGCAGGGCGCCATGGGCATCCACGGCGCCTTCGTCACCGGGGTCCCAATGGTGGTGATCTCCGGAGAGTCGATGACCTACGGCGAGCAGCCGGAGTTCGATCCAGGCGCCCAGTGGATCAACAACCTCAGCATCGTCGGCGGCACGACCCACCTGGTCGATTCGATCGTCAAGTACGCCTCTGTCGCGGGCAGCGCCTACACGCTCTATGAAAGCGTCATCCGCGCCGGCGAGCTGGCGCAGCGACAACCAACGGGACCCACTTACCTGTCCGTTTCGACGGAAACGCTGATGGATGCCTGGACGCCCCCGGTCAATCCACGCACGGTTCCGCCCGCGCCGCGCATGCTGACTGCGCCGGAAGACATCGAAAAGCTCGCCGTCCAGATCTCCAAGGCGAAGCACCCGGTCGTGCTCACCGAGGGCGCCGGGCAGGAGGTCGAGACCTACGAGGCTCTGGTGGCGTTGTGCGAGAGGTTCGCTCTGCCGGTCGTCGAGAAGCCCGGCGCTCTGTTCGCCAATTTCCCCAAGGATCATTCGCTCTATCAGGGAACTGACATCAAACCGTTCTGGAACGACATGGACCTCGCGATCGTTGTGCGGGCGCGCGTACCCTGGTATCCGCCGAGCAACCGCCCGCCCAAGGCCGTGATCGCGATGGTGGACGAGGCGCCGCACAACTCGGCCATGGTCTATCAGAGCCATCAGGCCGACATGTACCTGGAAGGCAATGCGGCCCAGACGCTGCGCGATGTGGCCGATGCCGCTACTGTCGATAAGGCTGCCGTGGAGGCGCGACGCAAGGAGCTCGCCGCGGCACACGATGCGATGGTCGAGAAAAGGAGTGCGGCACAGTCGGCGGCGCGTAAGAAGACACCAATCGATCCGGTGTGGCTATGCGCGTCGCTGAACGCCGTAATGCCTAAAGACACGATCTATATCGACGAGGTCACCACTCACACCGGCCTCCTACGTCAGCATCTCGTGTGGAACCAGCCGCAGTGCCTATTCACCCGCCAGGGGGGCCTTGGACAAGGGCTGGGTCTTTCGCTGGGGATTAAGCTGGGTAAGCCGGAACGAAATGTCGTAACGCTGATCGGCGACGGCGCGTTCCTGTACAACCCGGTGCTCGGCAGCCTCGGCGCGGCGCGCGATTACAAACTGCCGATCATGGCGGTTATCTTCAACAACAAGAAATACGCCGCGATGCAGGGCATGCACCAGAAAATGTATCCGGACGGGATCGCGGCGGAAATCGATCTCTATCACGGTACCCACATCAACGCGCCCGACTTCGTGAAGGTCGCCGAATCCGTTGGCGGTTACGGCGAACAGGTGACGGATCCGGAGAAGCTCCAGGATGCGCTGAAGCGCGGCCTCGAAGCCAACCGGAGCGGCAAGCCGGCGATCATCGATGCGATCGTTTCATAGATGACACGGAAGGGGCGGTTGTTCCGCGGTAGCAACCGCCCTTCACGCACTCTATCCAAAATCGGAATCCAGAACCGACCAGCGCAAAACTTTTGCGAACGCCTGGTGAATTTCGGCCTTGGTGTTCCTAACCAAAGGAGCTGTATTCCGCGACTGGTTCGCTGAGCAGCGGAAGGCACACGGATCGGCGCCGGCGGATAGCCGCGCCGCCGCTTGCACAGCCAAGCGAAGGCGGTAAAAGCACCCGCTCATCAGTCAGAGCGGGGCTTCGGATACCGTGCGCTGCCACGGCTAAGGGGCGAAATCGAGATTAAATATTGCCGCGTTCATAGTCTTGGCTCTCTTTTATGGTCACATGTCACACAAGAGGCTTCTACCGGGAGAGGCCGAAGTTTAGCTTACGTTGGTAGCCGCGATCACTACAGTCTCAATAAAGACAAGTCGTCCCGAGGCCAGCAACCAAATGTCATCGTATTTTTCCGAACGTGCTAGTTGAGGTTCGGTCGCCTGGCAGCACAAAGCAGACTTGACAAGCCTCATCATCGGACGCATGATCCGCCGCATGTGCAGAAGGCTTTTAGCGGTTCTGCTCATTCTGGGATGGGTCAGCCTCTCTGGCTTTGACGTCATCGAAGACCTTGACGAGGCACCCGGCCAAACTGCTATCTCAACGGCGCCGGATGATGAAGGCTCCAATGCAAAGCGGGGCGGATGGGGACCTCTCGCAAACAACATCGTCGAGTCAGCTAACCGCAACCAAGACACGGATGTTGTGCTCATCAAGATTGCCGAAACTGATTTCGATAATGAGCCCGTTTTCCAATTTCAAAAACATTTCCAACTCCACAAGCTCTATCACGTCTTTTTAATCTAGCCCCAGGTTCCACGTCTCGTTTTCTTGCGCGGCAAAATTTAGCGTGCGTGGCGGCAATAGACCAAGCTGGAACCTGCTGATGGAAAATTTCCGATTTGGTTGAAATTACTGTTTTGGCTAGTTCTCACCGCAACGGGGATCTACGTAATCGTGGCGAAAGTCCTTAGTTGGAAGGGAGACTGACCGCGCTACCTCGTTCTGTACATCCAGTCACAAAACGCGACGTTCACCGCTCGGCGGTACTGTTCATGAGGTATTCCAGTCTCTAGTCGTAGCATGAAAAGTCGCGTTGCGAGCATTAGCGTGACTCGCCGCTATGAATTACACCTTCGTTGATGTGCTCATGATCCTCATTATTATTGTCGCGCTTTTATGCGCGTTCTGGCTGATTCGAAAGTGACTCCCATCACATCCAAAATAGGAGCCCGGCCTTGTCAAACGTAGCTTTCGAAATTCTGGTGATATTCCTGCTGCTAATTGGCAATGGAATCTTCGCGATGTCGGAAATCGCCGTGGTAACGGCTCGCAAGTCTCGATTGCAGGAGTTGGCGAACAAACGTGTTGCCCGAGCGCGAGCGGCGTTAGATTTGGCCAATCATCCCAACCGCTTCCTATCGACGGTTCAAATAGGGATTACCCTGGTTGGCATTCTCGCCGGCGCCTTCGGCGGCGGAGCCGTTACCGATTGGCTCGCCCTGCAGCTACGGCAGGTCACGCCCATTGCCCCGTACAGTCGCTCGCTCGCACTTGGAATTGTGGTCGTGAGCATCACCTATTTCTCCGTGATCATCGGCGAGCTGGTGCCGAAACGGCTCGCATTGGGGCATCCCGAATCGATCGCCATGTTCATGGCCCCGCTCATGCGTTTACTGCTCGCCGTCGGATCTCCGCTCGTTCATCTTTTTACTTTCTCGACCGATCTCGTGTTCAGGCTTGTCGGCAAACGGTTCGAGGAACGAACTTTGGTCACCGAAGAAGAGATCACGGCTTTGCTACGACAAGGGACCGAAGCAGGCGTGTTCGAAGAAACGGAGCAGGAAATGGTCGAAGCCGTGTTTGAGTTGGGGGATAAGAGCGCGCGCGGTTTGATGACGCCGCGGACACAAATTATTTGGCTCGATGTAAATGACCCGGTTGAGCGAGTCGGGGCAAAAATCTCCGGAAGCGGCCGCTCGCGATTCCCTGTGTGCGACGGCAGCTTGGACAACGTCTTGGGTATAGCACACGCAAAAGACTTGTTGACGGCGTTCTTATCGTCGAAAAGCTTCGATCTCAAGACAACCATGCAGCCGCCCGATTTTGTTCCAAGGAGCATGACCGCGTTCCAGGTCTTGGATCATATCAAGAAGTCTAGTAGCCACATTGTTTTGGTGGTCGACGAATACGGTGGCATTGAGGGCTTACTCACCCACCATGATCTGCTCGAAGCGATTGCCGGCGATATGCCGCTAGGACCAACGCCAGCCGAACCTAGAGCGGTGCAACGAAAGGATGGTTCCTGGTTGCTCGATGGGATGCTATCGGTGGATGAGTTCAAAGAATTGTTTAACATTGAAACTCTGCCGGGAGAGAAAAAGGACAGCTTCCAAACTTTAGGGGGCTTCCTCTTTACCCAAATGGGAAAGGTCCCGTCAGTATCTGAAACATTTGAGTGGAACGGCCTTCGTTTCGAAATCGTCGATATGGACGGAAAGCGTATCGATAAGGTGCTCGTAACACTGAAATGAGACAATTTATATAAAAACGAAATCCTACGCAGCCTGGTGGGTATGGGGCGCCCAGCGGGATGGTCGTTCAAGCGTAGTATCGAAAGCGATCAGGACGTTACGAGAGGCGGTGTCTTTAACCAACAAAACGAGATGGGTCATGACAAAGGTGGTCGACAACTGCGAGAGGATCGAGCGGCTTGAGGCGGACCCGTGGTACAAGGCTTGGTATTCGGCCGTATCGCTCGTAATTGGAGCGATACTCTGGAGACTCGCTGAAATTAGCGACAAACTTCGTGAAAAAAACTGATCCTCACTGTTGTGCTGCAGGATGGCGAACTTCGCTACGTTTCCAAGGGGTGAAACTGTTCACATGCAGCCGGCGCGTTCTTGCTTCCTATGTGGCTTGCATCCAGTCTCTGTGTATTTAGCCGTCTTTGTTTTCAATAAAACCAGAAGTCGTTCCCAAAACTAACAACCAAATGTGATCGCTCGGAAAGTTCTAGCTGAGTTCGGTCACACTGGCAGCACTAAGCAGCACTAAGCGGACTTGACAAACACCCATCATTGGACGCATGATCCGCCACATGTGCAGAAGGCTTTTGGCGGTTCTGCTCATTCTCGGATGGGTCAGTCTCTCCGGCTTTGACGTTGTCGAGGATCTCGACGAGGCACCGGGACAAACTGCTGTCTCAACGGCGCCGGATGATCAAGGTTCCAGTTCGAAGCGAGGTGGATGGGGCCCACTTGCTAACAATATCATTGAGTCGGCGAATCGTACCCAGGAGACTACCGTTGCCTTTGTTACTTTCTTTCCGACGATCTTTCACTGTGACTCCGCTCCCGTTTTTCGCAGACATTTTCAACTCCATAAACTCTATCGCGTT
>DATBMR010000229.1:0-10350 GCA_036554745.1 Binatia bacterium | reverse complement strand
CGGAATTGAAACCGGCTTCAAGCGGCCGTCGAGGGCGCGCAGGATTTTGTCCGGCGTGATCGGAACCTCGTGGATACGCACGCCGACGGCGTCATAGACGGCGTTTGAGACGGCAGGAACCACGGGCAAAAGCGGTCCTTGACCAGCTTCCTTGGCGCCATAGGGGCCTTCGGGATCGTCGGTTTCGACGAGGATCGTTTCGATCTCCGGCGTCTCTAATGTGGTAGGACTCTTGTATTCCAAGATCGACGGGATTTTGTGCAGCCCGTTCTTCCGGAATATTTGCTCCTCCATCAGCGCCTCCCCGAGCGCCATGTAAACGCTGCCCTCGGTTTGACCTTCGACCAGTAGCGGATTAAAGGCCCGCCCGCAATCGTGAGCGATCCAGACTTTGTCGATTTTGATTTCGCCGGTCACGGCGTCACAGTGCAGCTCGACGATCGATGTGGAAAAACTGTAAGCCGGCGTGGGTCCGACGCCAGAACCTTTGAAGTCGCGCGGATTCTTTGGCGGCCAGTAGCTGCCGGTAGCACCCAGCGTGCCGTGCTTTCCCTCGGCTTTGCGGACGGCGTCGGCGAAGCTCATGGCGCAGGCCGGTAGTTTTGTGCTCCGAATCATGCCATCGGCAAACTCGAGATCGTCCGGCGGTACCTCGAGCGCTTGGCTTGCCGCTTCCAGCAATAACGGTTTGAGCTTGCCGCAGGCCTGTACCGCGGCGTTGCCGGTCATCACGGTAACGCGACTCGAATAGCTGCCGAGATCAACCGGAGTTAAATCCGTATCGGCGGTCAGCACGCGGATATCGACCGGGTCGATGCCGAATTCTTCCGCGACCGCGTACGCCAAGATCGAATCCGATCCCTGACCGATGTCGATGGAACCACAGAAGACGGTGACGCCGCCGCTGCGGTCGAGCTTGATCTGCACACCGGAGTGCGGCATTTCGTTCCAGTAAATCGGCAAGCCCGCGCCGCTAATGTAAGAGCTTGCCGCGAATCCGACGCCGTGGCCGAACGGCAGACGGCGAAATTTTTCCTTCCATTCGGCGCGCTCGGCGACGCGCTCGATGCATTCGCGCAGTCCCGTGCTGCTGACGCGCAAACCGTTGACGGTAAGGCTGTTGGGCTCCACCAGTTGCTTGAGGCGTAGTTCGATGGGATCGATGCCGAGCTTTTCGGCGATTTCATCGAGCTGGATTTCCAAAGCGAAGCGGGGTTGCGGCGTGCCGTGTCCGCGCTTGGGCCCGCAGGCCGGCTTATTGGTAAACACGCGCACGCCCTCGAACTTATACGCGGGTAGTTTGTAGGTCACGGTCTGAAGCGCGCCAGTGTAATAGACGGTGGCCAAGCCATAGCTGCTGTAGCCGCCACCGTCGAGGTAGGTCTTATAGTGCATCGCTTGGATCGTTCCGTCGCTCTTCACGCCGGTTTTGGCAAACATCTTCACCGGATGCCGGCCTCGATGTATGTAAAACGATTCCTCGCGCGTGAGCGTAATCTTCACCGGCCTTCGGGTGATCATCGATAGTTTGGCGGCGCAGATCTCGTGCGAAAACGGATCGCTCTTGCCGCCAAAACCGCCGCCCACCGGAGTGGCAATGACGCGAATCCGGGTTGCCGGCAAGCCCAGAACTTTAGCCAAAGCACGATGGACATAATGCGGCGTCTGGGTCGAAGACCATAAGGTGAGCTTGTCGTCCGGGCCGTAAAAGGCGACGGCGGCGTATTGCTCCATCGGCAGGTGAGTGTTGCCCTGGTAGAAAAAGGTGCCCTCGAAAATATGGTCGGAATTGGCAAACGCATCGTCGACCTCGCCGAATTCAAACGATACCGCCTTTTGAATGTTTGCCTGGCGGTTCCACGCATGAATCCGCTCGCTCTCCTCGGTGGACGCGAGCGCTTCTTCAATGGTCAGGATCGGTTTCACGACTTGGTAATCCACATCGATGAAGCCGAGCGCCTTTTCCGCGAGACTCTCGGTCGCAGCCGCAACGGCAGCGACCGGGTCGCCGGCGTAGCGTACTTTGTCAGTCACCAGGGCCTCTTCGTCTTGCGTTGACGGCATGATACCGAACTTCTCCGGCAGATCCGCGCCGGTGATCACGGCGTAAACGCCTTCGAGCGCGAGCGCGCGTGCTGCGTTGATGCCGAGCACGCGGGCGTGGGGGTGGGGACTGCGCAACAGCTTGGCGTAGATCATGCGCGGCAGGTTCAAATCATCCGCATAGATCGTATCGCCGGCACATTTCGCCATAGCGTCGATCTTGCGCAGCGGCTTGCCGATGACGGAAAGATTTGTTTTTTTCATTGTGACTCGCCTTTATTACGGGACATTGCGATCTCACCAGAAAAAAAACAGATCCTTCGCGCTGCTCAGGATGACCAGATGAGAATGTCCTGTGGGTGTCATTCCGAGCGCAGGCGAGGAATCTGCTTTTCGAAACTTCGTTGGCTCCATCTATTCGGCCATTTTCTCGGCGGCGCGCTCCACGGCCTGCAGGATCTTGGTGTAGCCGGTGCAGCGGCAGAGATTTCCCGATAAAGCCTGGCGGATCTCGTCGCGCGAGGGCCGCGGGTTCTCATCGAGCAACGCCTTTGCAGTTAGAAGGATACCTGGAATGCAGTAGCCGCATTGCGCCGCGCCCAAATCCGCGAAGGCGTTTTGCAGCGGGTGGGGCTTACCGTTCCGCGTCATTCCTTCAACGGTGACAATTTCGTGACCCGCGGCTTCAATGCCGAGCATCAAGCACGAAAGCACCGGCTGTCCGTCGAGCAGCACGGCGCAGGTGCCGCACTCACCCAGTTCGCAACCATGCTTCGTGCCGGTGAGATTCATATCCTCGCGTAGCACCTCGAGCAACGTCTTGTTGATTCCGGTGGCGACCTCGTGAGTCTCGCCGTTCACGCGCAGGCGCAGGAGCCGCGTGGCGGCGCTATCGACGGCACCATTAGTTCTCTTTCTCACCATTGGCTTTCCTGCTCTGCGACTCTCTTGGGCGCGGTGTCTTCGCAATGCATCCCATAACATTTTCCACAGGGTTAGAAAACACAGCCGAGTTATCGTTGTATCGTATTCCTATACGCGGGATCCATTTGTGGGATTTGTTCGAGCGGAGGTTGCCCGGGTTCGAGTGCAACCTCGCGACGTTCTTGAAAACTCGATAGCGGGATGATAGTTGGGCAACGTCACATGGTGCGCGCTTTCCAAATTGACGCGCGATGACTGCAATCGCGCGGCGACCTTTCTGAGGGAGGAATGTAAATGAGCGCGTTCTCTGTCTTCATTGCCGCTTGGCTGTCCTTCAGCCTGGTCTCCGTGGTCGCAGCCGCCGACAAGCTTCGCGTTGCCATCGTCTCTCCAAGCCCCAACCTGGCGGTTCCCTGGGTCGCGAAGGATACCGGACTCTTCGCCAAACATGGTCTTGACCCAGAGGTGGTGTTGCTCACAGGCAGCCCACGCCTCGTCCAATCGCTGATCGCTGGCGACGTCGACTACGCTGTGGTCGGAGCATCGGCAACCATGCGCGCGCGGATCCGTGGCGGCGACGTGGTGATTATCGCCGCCACGACCAACGCCTCCAGCCAAAAGGTTATCGTTGGCAAGAATTCCGGTATTCGCCGCTTGGAAGACTTGAAAGGGCGAGTGATTGGTGTGTCGCAATACGGCTCGGAGGCCGATGCCTTTGCGCGCTTTGCGCTCGCCAAGGTGGGGCTCAAGCCTGAGAAAGAAGTCACCATCCTGCAATTGGGTGGACACCCGCAGGTGGCGGCTGCTCTGATAGCGGGAAAGATCGAAGCGGGGGTCCTGGGTGGTTTGGCGTTCATGACCGCGCAAAAATCCGGCGCGCTGACCCTCGCCAGTGCCGTGGATCTCAACATGGCCACCCTCGGAGCTGTTCTCGCCGCCACCGGTAACAACCTCCAACGCAACCGCGGCGGAGTTACGCGGTTTGTGCGCGCCTTTTCAGAGGCGGCCCATTATTTCAAAACCAATCGCGCAGGAACAATTCCGATTTTGCAAAAGTACATGGGTGGGATCAGCAGTGAGAATGCGGGCTTTCTCTATGATGAAAACGTGGAACTCATCGAGGAATTGCCCGTCCCAACGGAAAGAGGGCTGCAGGGCGTGCTTGATCGCGAGAGCGATCCAAAAGCCAAAAGCTTCAAACCCGCGGATTTCGTCGATCTGAGCTTTCTGAAAGAAGTCGGCGGAAGCGGACCGGTGGAAAATTTGTACCGAAGGTAAGGGGCGGATCACGCGGAGGCTTGATCTTCTGCATTTTCCGGGGATAGTTTCCGAACGTGCAAAGGCATTGAATGGATACGGCGGGCGGGAGCAGCGAAGCCCGCGACGGGGAGTATTACGAGTCGACCGTTGACCGCAAAATTAAAGGAGGATCACCGTATGGCGAAGATCAAACATATCGCAATTCTGACCAACGACCCGGGGAAGCTCGCGGAATTTTACAAGCAATCGTTTGGCTTTAATGAGGTGGCCAGAAGCGGTGCCGAACAAGATGCGATCTACGTGTCTGACGGTTACATCAATCTTGCCCTCTTGCCGGCGCGTAACCGAAAAGAGGGAATCTTTCACTTCGGTGTCGAGGTCGACAATTTGCAGGATGCCGTGAAAACCGCGCTTTCGGCAGGCGCCAGAGGCGGCACGACTCAGCTTCCCAAAGACGGCCGCTTTGCCGAAACATTTGTCGTCGATCCGGCCGGCACAAGAGTCGATATATCACAGCAAGGTTGGAAAGTTTCCTAATACCGCCTGTTCAGTCAGCTTTTGCACCGGTAGTAGGCCAGAAGGACTTGCTGCTGGCAGGCGCGGAAGGAAGACGCCCGTCACTTGCCGTGTGGCTCAGGGCTTTTTCCTAGATTCTGACGAATCTTCTGGCCTTTAGCTCGAATCGAGGCAGTGTCCCCGGAGTCACTAGCTCAACCTGGGGGCGCAGCCCGATGCGTTCGCGCACCCGCTGCCGGACTCTTTCTGCTAACGTGCGCGCGGCATCGTCCTCGGGGCGCGCTTCCACAACGAGCCTGAGTTCTAGCATGGGGTTCCGCGCCGAAACTTCCACGCGAAATTCTTCGATCTCGGAAAATTCTCTCAAGACGTTTTCGACGGCGCTCGGAAACACGTTCACACCGCGCACGACGATCATATCATCGGCGCGGCCGAGCACACCGCCTTGCAGCAGGACAAAAGGACGGCCGCATGGACATGATGCCAGACTGGGCCGAACCAGATCGCCGGTTCGATAGCGAATCACGGGGCTGCCGATCCGGCCCAAGTTGGTGATGATCAATTCGCTTTCGGTTTCTAGCTCGGCGGGTTTTTCCGTTACCGGATCGATAAATTCGACGATGAATTCATTTTCATTCACATGGATGCCGCCCGACCGGGCTTGGCACTCGAAGCCAAACGCGCCGACCTCGGTGGCGCCGGCATGATCGTAGCATTTTGCGCCCCAACACTCTTCGATCATTTTTTTTGTGCTGGGAATGCTTGCTCCCGGTTCGCCGGCGTGGAGCGTGATCTTTATCGCCGAGTCGTTGGCGAGATTGATCCCGGCCTTTTTTGCTTCGGCAGCCATGTGAAGTGCATAAGTTGGAGTGCAGACCAGGACCGTCGCGCCGCCATCGACAAGTGATTTCAGCCGTTGGGCTGTGGACTGCGCACCTCCGGAGATCGCCAAGGCGCCGAGCTTGCGCGCTCCTTCCCACCCCGCCCAAAAACCGATGAAGGGACCAAAAGAAAACGCAAAAAAAATCCGATCGCCAACGCCGACGCCGGCGGCTTCAAAGACAACCTTCCAGCACTCCGCCCACCAGTTCCATGACTCTTCCGTATCAAGCCAGTACATGGGCATGCCAGTCGTCCCCGAGGTTTGGTGAATGCGAATATAGCTTTGCTGTGGAAACGTGAGATTCGTGCCGAACGGGGGATGTTGCTGCTGATCTTCGACCAACTCACTTTTTGTCGTAAACGGCAGACTTTGAAGTTCGTTCAATGAATCAATTTGTCCACGACCAGAGTGAGCAAATTTCCGCCGGTAAAACTTGTTGTCGGCTAGTACTGTATGAAGCATTCGGCGCAAACGATCGAACTGCTGCTTCTCAAGGGCTTTGCCATTGCTCATGGTCATATTTCGGTAATGACGAGACGGTTAGTCGAAACCGCGCGAATGGTGAGAATCTATTATCGGGAGTAAAGAACTGCAAGGCGCCTATCGGCGCGGATTGCCGGTGCACCGGGCGAAAATTTCACAAGCCTTTCATAGTCGGTGTTTCCCACTCAGCTTGTCCTACCTGGCCTCGATGTTATAATCCGCCCGGCTTTGAGATACAGGACGGAATGACAGAAATTACCAAGATTGAAATTCGCGACGTAGAGCATGTTTACCAAAGCGATCTCGCGTCGGTTCCGGCGCTAGCGAAAGTGAGTCTCACGGTCGAAGACGGCGAATTTGTCGCGCTCTTGGGGCCGAGCGGGTGCGGCAAATCTTCGCTTCTGCGTATCGTTGCCGATCTCTTGCGTCCAACGGCAGGGTCTGTGCACATTCATTCCTTAAACGACAAAGGAAATGGCCGTCCGAAAACCGCGTTGGTGTTTCAGGAGTACGCGCTATTTCCGTGGCGCACCGTACTTGAAAACGTGGCGTTCTCTCTGGAGATGCGCGGCGTTCCTCGTGACCGGCGGCTCGTGCGCGCAGGAGACGTCCTTGCCCGCGTTGGTCTGCAAGGCTTCGTTGGAGCTTACCCGCACCAACTTTCAGGCGGCATGCGCCAGCGAGTAGGAATCGCCCGGGCGTTGGCCGCGGACCCTGAAGTGCTGCTGATGGACGAGCCATTCGGCGCACTGGATGCGCAGACGCGCACGCTTTTGCAAGAGGAACTGCTGCGCGTTTGGGAAAGCGAGCGCAAGACCGTTCTGTACGTTACGCACAGCATTGACGAGGCGGTTTATATGTCCGACCGAGTCGTGCTGTTCAGTGCCAGGCCCGGGCGAATCAAGGCGGAGTATCCGGTAGAGCTGCCTCGCCCCCGGCATATGGAAATGCGCGGTTGGAACGCCTACACGAAGCTATCGCTAGACATTTGGAATTCGCTACGGGCAGAGGTCGATATCCAGATGAGCCTTGAATCATAACGCGAGCATGGGCAACCAACGATCACACGCAAACGAGCAGGAGCGAAATGGCGGCGCACAAGGTCGAGGCGTTTTGGCGCGCGTCAAATTGTCTTGGATTCGTTCTGTTGCGCATTGGAAACGTTAGAGCATAGACGGATGTTTGCGCGCATTCTCTCCCGAGAGATAGTTATTCCATTGGCGACCACGCTGGCCGTCCTCGTGGCGTGGGAGGCTCTCGTGCATGCCGGATTGCTGCGCGCTGCCTTCTTTCCGGCGCCGACAAACATCGCCCGCACTCTTTTGGGCTTGGCGTTTGGCGTTGACTTGTGGCTTCACATTACGACCACGCTGGGTCGCCTGATCGCGTCGTTCCTCATCGCAGTCATACCCGGCACTACGATCGGGCTTGCGATGGGATGGCGGATAGAGGTGCGTATGGCAGCCGATCCGCTTGTGCGGTTGTTGTTTCCGATCCCGAGCATTGCTTTTTTCCCGGTGGTTATCTTTTATCTCGGTTTGAGCGAATGGGGATTGCTATTAACCGCAGCGATCACGCCGTTTCTCTTGATCGCGGTGCAGGCTGCCGCCGCCGTTGAAGGTTTGGACCGGAGCTTGCTCGAGGCGGGCCGGAACTATGGCGCAACCGGGCATCGGCTGTTCATGAGAGTGATACTTCCCGCGGCTCTACCGCATCTCTTTATCGGTTACCGCCTGGCTTTGGGAGTCGGGTTTATTGTGACGGTGGCGGTCGAAATGATAGCCGCCAAACACGGTCTCGGCAGTTTCCTCTGGCACTCATGGCAGATCCTGCGCATTGAGGAAATGTACGTTGGACTTGTCCTCATCGGACTCCTCGGCATTGTCGTGACCTACGGATTGGACGCGCTCGCCGATCGGCTCATGCCGTGGCAAGTCGATCTATTGCGATTGAAGGGACAAAGGTAATGGCGCGACGGCACAGCGGTTTGTTTGCTCTGGTGTCGCCCACGGTTGTGATTGTCGTGTGGGAGCTATTGGCGGCGGTGGGAGTCCTGCGCGCCAATTATGTTCCTGCACCGAGCCAATTGGGGCTTCATCTCTTCGAGCTTTTGGCCGGCGGAGAGCTGTGGCGCCATCTTTCCGTGACCTTGTACCGGCTCTCATTGAGCTTTCTATTCGCGCTCGTACCCGCCGTACTCCTTGGTTTGTGTTTAGGTATGTCGCGTGGACTGAGGCTCGCTCTTGAACCTCTCCTTAATTCGCTCTACGCGATTCCGAAAATCGCGCTGCTGCCGCTGATCATGTTAATCATGGGTGTCAACGAGCGCACGCTGATCTTCACCTCCGCCCTGACAAGCTTCGTCCAGATGACCGTGAGCACAACCGGCGGCGTAATGGCCGTCGATCGGAGCATTTTGGAAGCCGGCACGAATTACGGTGCAACCGGTTGGCGGTTGTTCCGTTACGTGCTTTTCCCGTCGGCCTTGCCCGCGATCTTCACCGGCATGCGCATCGGACTGGGTCTCACTTTGGTGCTCGTGATTGCCGTTGAGCTGACCGCGGCCCAGGAAGGTATGGGAGCGTTCCTTTGGACAGCGGGTCAGACCTTTGCCGCCAAAAGTTTATTCGCAGCTTTTGTCGTGATCGGCACTCTGGGTTGGACGCTCACCTATGGCCTGGAGCGTGTCGGACGATGGCTTATGCCTTGGCAGCAGCGGTCAAGCGCTGCTATGTTCTTGTGACGAGATGTTCGATCTGTCAAGACGCGAGTACGAAGAAAGCTCGCGCAACGGCTCAAAAGGAAAACGAATCCGAATTTTGGATCTTGGCGCTGGCGCGAGATTGCTTAGAGGAGGGAAGTACATGGACGGCAATAAGACGTGGTGGTTTGTCGGAATCATTGTCCTTGGAGTTATGATCATCTTCGGCATTACCGGTGTGGTTTCCGCGCAATCGGTTGTGAAAATCGGTTTTGTTCCTTCCGAATCATTTGCGCCGCTGTTTGTGGCGCACGAACGCGGTTATTTCAAGGCGCTGGGTTTGGGCTCGGAGCTCGTCCGCTTACCGAGCGGCGCGGCGATACTCACCCAGGTTTCAACCGGAGACCTGCAGGTGGGCGGCGGCGCCCTCGGTGCGGCCGGATTCAACGCGGCGAATCAGAAGCTACCGGTGGCGTTTGTCGCTCCCATGCACTTCGCCTTCGCCGAGGATTATCTTGTGGTTCGCAAAGCGGAAGTCGATGCCGGACGCTTCAAGAGCGTATCGGACTTACGTGGCAAAGCGTGCGCCATCAATGCCAAAGGCGTCGCGACCGAATGGTTGCTTGACGAGGTGTTGAAGTCCGGCGGCATGAGAATCGATAACGTCGACATAAAGACATTGCCGTTTCCAGAAATGTTGCCCGCCTTGGACAACGGCGCCATTCACTGCGCCATCGTTACCGAGCCTTTCGCGACCCAGGCGGAGGAGAAAAAGATCGGTATACGGCCGCTCAAGGCAAAGCCAGGAGCCAAGCCTGTTCCGATCACGGTAGCTTTCTGGAACAGCGATTGGGCAAAGAAAAACGATGCAGCCGCCCGGGCCTTCATGAACGGTTATCTAAAGGCGGTACGAGACTTGAGCGAACCCAACGCTTGGCGGGCGCCGGTGCATTTGGAGATTCTCTCCAAGCATACGGGTGTCGGCAAGGACGTTTTAACAAAGACCCGCGCTCCGGTCTTCAGCCCGAATCTGGATCTTGAAGAGAAAATTCTGATGTCACAGCAGGAGTTCAACCTGCGTCTGGGTTACTTGAAATACAAAGAGATGAAACCGATCAAAGAATTGATCGATCTGTCCTATGCGGAGGCGGCGGTGAAGCAGGCAGGAAGGAAATAGGATAAGCGTTCAAAACGTTCAAGCCGTTCAACCGCTGCGCTCCGTTCAATCCCCCACCTCTGGTCCTCCCCCGCGTCGCGGGGGAGGATGAAGGAGGGGGTTTGATCGATTTGAACGGCTGGAACGGTTGGAACTCGCAAATTCTTAAGGAGCGGCGATGCGGGTCTATGAAGCGATCGGTGAAACGTTAAAAAAACTCGACGTTCAGGCGACCTTCGGCCTGATGGGCGACGGCAATCTGCGCTTCATGACCCACCTGGCAGAGGAATTGGGCATGCCTTACTATGCCGCTCGTCATGAGGGGGGCGCGGTGGCGATGGCGGACGGCTACGCTCGGGTGACCGGCCGGGTCGGGGTGTGCAG
>DATBMR010000160.1:0-7354 GCA_036554745.1 Binatia bacterium | reverse complement strand
AAACGGGCGCCGTGCACGCCATGCACGATCCCACCGAAGGCGGCCTGGCGACTGCTTTGCACGAGTTGGCTTGGGCCGCCGGCGCCGGCTTGTCGCTCAACGCCGAGGTAGTTCCTGTTTTCCCGGAAACCCAGGCTTTCTGCAACCACTATCATATCGATCCGCTGGGGCTCATCGCTTCCGGCGCGCTGCTCATTGTCGCTCCGGCAAGTGATGCGGAGCGAATATTGGCCAGCCTGCGCAGCCGAGAGATCGCGGCTACAGTCATCGGCGAAGTCACCGATCGGCGCCATGGCATCAAAATGATCACGGCAGACGGCACGCGGGACCTGCCGCTCTATGAGCAGGATGAGATCACCAGGATTTAGTGCGAGATCCATGTTGGAAAAGAAACAAGGGCTCCGCCCCCGTTCAATCGGCGCTTTGCGCCTCGGTTCAATCGCTGTGCTTGGTTCAAGCCTTTCAAGATTTGCTTCAACAGGTTTTGAACCGAGTGAATCCTGAGCCGTGCCAAGGCGAACGGTTGAACGAAACAAAGTGGTTGAAGGTTTTGAACTTATAATAGAACCATGGCGACAACCCCAAAACGCGACTACTACGAAGTTCTTGGCCTTGACCGTTCTGCCAGTCAGGAGCAGATCAAACAAGCCTACCGCCAGTTAGCACTCAAATGGCACCCGGATCGCAACCTCGCTACCGAAGCAACCGATCGATTCAAGGAAATCGCCGAGGCTTACGCGGTCCTTTCCGATCCGGCCAAGCGCGCTGAATACAACGCGGGAGGCCACGCCGGCATTAGCGAACGCTGGTCCACTGAAGACTTGTTCCGCGATTTTGAGTTTGGCGACTTTTTTGGCGGCCGCTTCGCCGACCTGGGTGGTATTTTTGGCGATATATTCGGCGGGCGTATGCAGCGGGGGCCGATTAAACCGCGCGGCGCGGATCTTCAATACGATCTTGCGGTAACCCTCGATGAGGCTGCCAAAGGCGGAGAGCGCGTGATTTCGATGACGCGCTCCGACCGTTGCAAAACTTGCGGCGGCAACGGCGCCAAGCCGGGCACGCAGCCAGTAAGCTGCACGGAGTGCCAAGGCAGCGGCGAGAAGCAACAGATCAAGACCGAGAAAAGGACAAGGCGGGTAACCATCACTTCCTGTCCACGCTGCGCCGGGCGTGGGATGTTGATTGAATTTCCCTGTTCGACCTGTAACGGCACCGGTTTCGAATTTCTGCCGCACCGAATCAAGGTGCAAGTCCCCCCCGGGGTCGATCACGGCATGCTGCTGCGATTAGCTGGACAGGGCGAAGCGGCGCCGCCCGGAGGTATGCCGGGCGACCTGCTGGTCCGAATTCGCATCGAGCCCCACCCAATCCTAAAACGCCACGGCGACGATCTTTACCTCACCACCGCCATCGACTTCGCCAGCGCCGCGCTCGGCACGAAAATCAACGTTCTCGGTCTCGCCGAGGAAAGACTCAAGGTGACCATACCGCCGGGCACACAAAGCGGCACCGCCTTGAGACTGCGCGGCAAAGGCATGCCGCAACTTCAAGGCAACGCCACAGGCGATCTCTACGTCGTTGTCGAGGTGCGAACGCCTACCGATTTGACCACCCGTCAACGCGAGCTGCTAAAAGAATTCAAAATGGAGGCCGCAAAAAGAGCGGCGGCGCCAGCATGATTCCAGCCGCACCGCAATGGCGGCTGAACGGCGGACGACGCCCCGAGATTTGACATGAACGCGTTGAGATATTTTCTTGCTTTGTTTTTGGTGGTCGGTCTGCCGGCCCTGTTTGTTTACTGGCTGCTCCTCCACCCGTTCGTCAAGTTCTGGCGCGGTCAGGGAATCGGCATGACTTATGGCAGTCTACTGACGATCACCGCCGCCAGTATGATCGGTCTATTTTCCATGCGCCACTATTTGCTGCGCATCGAGTATGGAACGAGCTATCTCCTGCTCGTTCTCGGGCTCCTCTGTTTAACGCTGGCGGCACTCATGCGTTTGGCGATTCACAAAAGGCTGACAATAAAAGTTTTGTTGGGCCTGCCTGAGATTGCCCCGGACCGATTTCCGCGCATGCTGGTCACCGATGGCATCTACGCGCGGATGCGCCACCCACGCTACGTGCAGTTGCTCATAGCGCTTACCGGCTATGCTCTGATCGCTAATTATCTCGCCAGCTATCTGGTTGTTGCACTCTGGGTGCCGGGAATTCTCGTGATCGCGCTGCTCGAGGAAAAGGAACTGCGCGATCACTTCGGCGACGCTTACCAAACTTATTGCCGCGCTGTGCCGCGCTTTTTACCGAAGCTAGGCGGTTCGGTCCGGGCAGCAAAATTGAAAAATAAACCGTATACCGGTCAGCGCTGACAGCGAAGCCGACGCGGCACAAACATGAACGGAACTGAATCGGCGCAACCAGAGATCAAATATCGACCAGCTTGGATTTCCTTTGCCACCGACGGCACACTCTGCTGCGGCGGCATTTGGACACTCCAGCACGCCGCAGATCTAGAACGTCAGATTCTGTCCCTGCCGAAACCACCCGCGGGACGCATCAGCTGCGACGTTGGAGCCATCGAAGCGATGGACACCGGCGGCGCGTGGCTGCTGCAGCGAACCTTGAACCGCTTTGAGCGGAGCGGTTGCAGCATCTCGTTAAATGGACTCTCCGCCGATTTTGCCACGCTCATGCAAACCGTAGCGCGGGGCTGGTCGCAAGCCGAGCAGCTCAAACCAGTACCCCATCCCGTTTGGTTGGCACGGCTCGGCCAATTTACCTTCAGTCGTGGCACTGATTTGTTGAAGGCTCTTTCTTTCATCGGGGAGAGCGCATCTGCCTTCTACTCGCTCGCCACGCGTGCGCATCGGATCCGCTGGCGTGTATTGCTTTACAATCTCCAGGTCGATGGTCTTAACGCCTTACCGATCATTGGACTTTTGTCATTTCTGATGGGAATCGTGATCGCCTATCAGGGTTCCGAGCAGCTCAAGACGTTTGGCGCCAATATCTTCATCGTCGACCTGGTCGGAATCTCACTGTTGCGCGAGATCGCGCCGCTATTGACCGCCATTCTGGTTGCCGGGCGCTCGGGTTCGGCGTATGCCGCGCAGATCGGCAGTATGCGGGTGACCGAAGAGTTGGATGCACTGCGCGCGCTAGGCATTCCACCGTTGAGTCTTTTGGTAATACCGCGGGCGTTCGCCTTGGTCATCGCGCTGCCGTTGCTTACGGTTTTCGCCGACGCGGTCGGCGTCTTCGGCGGGATGCTGATCGCGCTGAGCCAGCTCGGCATTACTTTCAATGAATTTCTCAATCGTTTCGAGTACGCTATCGTATTGCGCCATTACCTGATCGGGATAAGCAAAACACCCGTTTTCGCTGCCATCATTGCGCTGGTCGGCTGCTATCAAGGTTTCCAGGTCTCCGGCAGTGTCGATAGTGTCGGGCGCCACACCACGATCAGCGTCGTACAGGCGATCTTCCTGGTCATCGTCACCGATGCGTTCTTTTCGATCCTTTTCAGCTGGTGGGGCGTATGACCGCGAAATCCGAAGCACCGCGGGATGCGCTGATCGACGTTCGCCATATTCATACCCGTTTCGGCGCCGCTATCGTGCACGACGATGTCAGCCTGACGATCGACAAGGGTGAAGTGTTCGCGATCGCCGGCGGCAACGGCAGCGGCAAATCGGTGTTGATGCGCGAGATGATTCTGCTGCAACAACCGAGCGCGGGCGATATTTATATTTTTGGGCAAAACATCAAAACGATGGACGAAGCCAATGTCTTGGCGCTGCGCCGACGCTGCGGCGTATTGTTTCAACACGGTGCGCTGTTCAGCTCGCTGACCGTCGCAGAGAATGTCGCGGTACCGCTGCGCGAACATACGGCTCTTAGCACGGCACTTATTCACGAGCTCGCCCTGCTCAAAATCGCCAGCACGGGGTTTCCGATGGCAAGCGTCACCAAATATCCCAATGAGCTCAGCGGCGGGATGCGCCGCCGCGCCGCTCTGGCGCGCGCTCTGGCGCTGGATCCGGAACTCTTGTTTCTCGATGAGCCGACCTCGGGACTCGATCCGATCAGCGCGGCTGCTTTCGACGAGCTAACGCAACAATTGCGCGACTGGTTTCGTCTCACCGTTGTGATCATTACCCATGATCTGGATTCGCTCTGGCGCATCGCCGATCGGGTCGCCGTATTGGGCAACGGCACGGTGTTGGGCATTGGGACGATGCGTGAGCTTTCCCAGTCGAACGATCCGCTGATTCATGAGTATTTCTACGGACCGCGCGGTCGCGCTGCGAAGGAGCAAGCATGGAGCCGAAAGTAAATTACACTCTAGTAGGGCTTTTTATCGCATCCTTGGGCGCGGCGATGCTGGTCGGCGTGCTGTGGTTGAGTCAAACGGATTACCGCGGGGTCTACGAGCGCTACTACTCCTACATGGACGAATCGGTGTCGGGGCTGAGCATCGACTCTTATGTCAAGTACCACGGCGTGGACGTCGGCCGGGTCAAAGACATCGCTCTCAGCCCGGAGAACCCCGGTGTAGTACGTCTGGCGCTGGACATTCAGCGCGGCACTCCGATCAAAGAAGACACGGTCGCCTCGCTGGAAACCCAGGGCCTCACGGGTATCACTATCGTGAGTCTAAGCGGCGGTAGCCGAGAGTCGCCGTTGCTGAGACCCCGACCCGGAGAAAACTACCGGATTATCAAGAGCGAGCGCTCGTTTTACGCGCGCCTGACGGATGGTCTTTCGCAACTGATGGCCGATGAACAGCTGCCTGCGCTATTGACCAATCTCAACAGCCTGACTCAGGAAGCGCGCGGCTGGGTTGACGCGCAAAGTCGAGCTGACTTGAAACGGATCCTCGCAGATTTGGCCCAGGTCACCAAAGTCGTAGCGGCACATCGAGCTGAGCTGGCGGACAGCATCGCGCAATCGGACGCCGCGTTCGAGCGCTTCGCTACCATGGGAAAGAAACTGGACGATCGGCTGCCGGAATTACTGGATTTGACATCGGCGAATTTGCGCTCGCTCCAGAACATGACGGATCAAGTCGCCAGCGCGAGCGTCTCGGTTCGCTCGGCAGTGGAGGACAACCGAACTGATGTTGCTCAATTTACCGGGCAGGCGCTGGCCGAAGCGGGAGTTTTGATCGCAGAGCTTCGCCAATTTACAGCCACCTTGCAGCGACTGGCAAGCGACCTCGAGCGCGAGCCAAGTACCGTGATCTATGGTCGGCCCCGTCCGCTGCCAGGTCCGGGTGAGTGACAGATGGCAGATTCCACCGCTCTAAGAATGGTTATCATCATAACTGCAATCCTGGTCAGCAGCTGCACGATAGCGCCACCGGAGAGAAGTCCCCCGCGCAGTTACATGTTGAATCCCGAAATCTCTTTCGAGGGTTTGTCCGCCAACCCGGTAAGCGGCAATGCCAGAATCTTGCTCGTTAACCCGCCAAGAGCGTTGGCAGGTTTCGACACGGCGCAGATGGTCTACTTGCGACGTCCACACGAGGTGAGTTACTACGCGGCCAACCAATGGGTCGATACGCCTGGCCGGATGCTCTCTCCCCTTCTGGCCCGAGCCATGCGAACCATCGGCCTCTGGCGGGCCGTCGTCCAGGCGCCCAGCTCGGTCCGAACCGACTATTTGCTCGATTGCGACAATCTTGTTTTGGAGCAGCAGTTCTTCTCACAACCCAGCCGCGTACGCCTGGCGCTGCGCGCACAGATCGTCGAAACGAAAAACCGCGCGATTCTCGGTACTCGATATTTCGAGATCTTTGAAGCTGCCCCGAGCGATGACGCCTATGGCGGCGTTGTCGCCGCCAATCGCGCCACGGCAAGGCTTCTCAACGAGATGGCCGAGTGGTTGAAAACCAACGTAAGAAACACCAAATAAACGATCCTGTTTGTTTGCCGTTTGTTTCGGTACCCGATAAACGACTCGAATGCATCTTTCTTTATTGAGTATCCGTCTCACCTCCTGCCACATCGACCTCGGCTTCGTTGGTTGCAGGTAGCTCTCCTTTAGTGACAAAACGGGCGATGTGATAGCCGAGTTCTCTGCAAGCGGCGGTTTCGGTCGGCGCAATCAGGGGAACCGGTAGTCCGAACGCGGGCATCGCACTGCCGCCGGCAACCTTTGCTGCGATTCCCGCGGTAACAATCCCGCGCTTGAACTCCCAAATAGTGGCCGATACGTTCGAGGTCCGCTGCCACGCCAGAAAACCAAGGCAGCCCCCACCACCAGGACCTGCGCCGCAAAACATGAAGCCATGCTTGCCGACGTAAATGCCGCCCCCTTGGCCACCGAAACCCCAGCCGTTAGCCTCGGAACTGACCGTCTGCCCTCCCACTGAAATGATATACCGTACGCCGATTTCTTCGATCGTTCTTGTGAGTGACGGCATCTCTTTGAGCTCAGCTATCCCCTCACTCACGTCGTGCGTCTCGAACCATGGAAAGGTCGCGTCGCGGAAGGATTGCGGAGCTATAAAGCGAATGTCTGCATCCTCATTTTCGATCGCGTCACGTACACAGCCTACCGGCCATGATTCGTCTTTGGTTGTTGATTCCGCGCTAAGAACGACAATCGCCTCTCCCGGTCTCAAAGCGAGGTTTCTCACGTCCGTTCCGAGCAGCTTGGCCCCTTCGAAAAGGGTTCCTTTGACCACTGGCGCCGCACACGCACTCAAAAGAAAACTCCCCACAATGATCAGTCTATTAACCCTCAAGGCCGCACCACTTCCTCGGCCTGCGACTGCGTGGTATCAGAGGACGTCCCAATTGCATCCTCAAGCCATCGCACAATCACCGGTTCCTTGCGGAATTGCCTGACAAACCTTGCCGCGGCGTCACGCATGGCAACGCGCGCCCCCTCAGATGTGTAGGGTGGTCCCGATCCATCGAACTCGCCGACGTTGAGTTCTTCCCCTGCTGGAGAGTAAAGCGCCACCCGATAAGTAACTTGGGTTTCAACCAGTCTCACGTTGAACTCGGTGATCGCAGGCGCCAGGATTCCTGCGATTACCTTAATTTTCGCGCTCGCTATTGGCATGGAGTCAATCACCAGCACCCGATCGAAAAGAGCCGTAAAGACGCTTTCAAAAAGCGCAACGCTCTGCGGCCCCAGGTTGTTGTACTCATGACAAATTGTACCCAGAGGGAAAGCGCTTTCGCACTTTTCGCTACGATAAGCCCGCAACTCCGGACTAAAATAGACGGCTA
Source organism: Binatia bacterium (assembly GCA_036554745.1). Taxonomy (GTDB): domain Bacteria; phylum Desulfobacterota; class Binatia; order UBA9968; family UBA9968; genus DP-20. Next base: position 107 of record DATBMR010000160.1, on the reverse strand, counting down.
CCGTCAGCGGTGACGATTCAACCAGAGGCCTTCGCGCCAATACTGGTTCGATGTCGTGATTTATGTGGAATGTGCACCCGCACAAGAATAGCGACAGGACCAAAATC
>DATBMR010000133.1:0-23756 GCA_036554745.1 Binatia bacterium | reverse complement strand
GAACACCGCGGGTTCACGCTCGCAGGCCGCGACGGTTTGGGCGATGCTATCGCGTATTTGTGCTTGAGTCCGCTGGGAATCCAAAAATGAAATGTGCTGAGCCCACGGCATGCCGATAATGACTCGCAAACCGTACGACCGGGCGCGTTCAAGAAGCCACTTTGGCGGAGGGGTGAAGGTACGGAAGCAATTAACGCCCAGCTCGGCCATCAAGGCGAAATCATGGTCCACTTTGTCCGGCTCCGGGAACGGCGCGCCGGAACGAGAAGGCGAGAACGGACCGTAGGTGACTCCCTTTAAAAAAAACTTTTGATCGTTCTGGAAAAAAAAACGGCCGCGTGTTTCAACTCTATACAATCCATCAAGATAACGCCTGCGTGTCTCGACGACTGCCGGCGCTGGAACGCTAATAGGGCGCGCGTCGCGCAGCTCAAAGACCGCAGGCAATGGCATATTCACGATGTCTTGCTCCTTGATATCGATGTCGCTACCGATTGAAGTAACTCAGATCAGCGTGAAGGCAATCGCTTCTGCTTTGTTGAGTCGAACATAACCAGCGCAACATTGATGCCAGTTTAGCCAATTAGACGCATAGCGTGGTTTTTCCATTCGTTTTTGGCGCGATGAACTCGTTAGTAGCCGTGGCGCGTACGAAGAGCGCAGGGTTTACCCTGCAGCTTGGGGAAATTCATCAGGTTTTTCGCCAACAATCAAGCACTTGGCGGGGCAGAAAAAATCAATAGATCGAATGAATAGATCTAAAACAGCAGCATAATTTGTCTAACTTAAAAATAATCTGCTTAACAGATAGTTGATCAGGGGAGCGGAGTTGGGCCTGCCGTTTTCACCGTTTGATGTAGAACGTAAGTATATTTCATTTATCCTAGTACGGCTTGACTGTACCAGTGCAAGAAGTGAGTAGAAGGTGAAATCTGCCAGTCACCTTGGCGCGTAGCTCTCTCATGGGCTGTCGAGGATCCTTGCGTCCCGTTGCACCTTGCAGAACAGTCGCGTTCGATCAAAATTACTGGTGCGAAACCGCGGCGCGAAATAACGTTGCAAGCAGGTTCACGGCAGCATTGTTAAGATACAACAATTAAGTCATTGCTCGTAGCCGAAGCTGCCATCAGCAATGAGTTGATTCGCTCAAGTTTCTTTGGGTTGTTTACGAACGCGCAAAGCCTTGCGAGAGGTCTCAGATCAAAGATGGCTCTGGCGCAACTAAGAACGCGGGGCGGAGAACTTATCAATGACTACTAACCGTATTTACGTCGATGAGATAACCGGAGCGTCGCCAAGAGAGCGCCCGATCGAGATTGTCGAGCGCAAAGGTCTGGGACATCCCGATACCATCTGCGACCTCGTCATGGAGCAAATCTCACAGGAGTTATCCAAGGCTTACTTGGCGAAGTTCGGTCGAATCCTCCACTTCAACTGCGACAAAGCGCTGTTGGTTGCAGGCCAAGCAGAGCACCGCCTCGGCGGTGGCCGAGTGGTCGAGCCCATGCGCCTGATAATCGGCGACCGAGCGACGCTCGTGCGAGAATTCGATGTTGCGCAAATCGCCGTTGAAACAGCCAAGAGTTGGTTTCGGCAAAATTTACCTGAGGTCGATCCCAATCGTCATCTCGTCTACCAAGTCGAGCTGAAAGGCGGATCAGAGGAGTTGACGCATATTTTTAGCGAATCAGCGACTGTCGCTACAGCCAACGATACTTCGGCTGCGGTCGGCTACGCGCCGCTCAGTGAAACCGAGCGGTTAATCTTAGAGGCGGAACAATTCCTCAATGGTAGCGAGTTCAAGCGGCAATTTCCGCTCAGTGGGCAAGACGTAAAGATCATGGGTGTGCGGAATCAACGCGCCGTCGATCTCACGGTAGCTATGCCGTTATTGGACCGTTACATTGATCGTGAGTCAAGCTACTTTCAGCAGAAGGAAGAAATGCGCCAGGTGCTGATTGGCTATCTCCAATCAAAGCTCGGCAGGCTCGAGGAAATTTCTGTTTGCCTCAACACACTGGATAGCCCGGGAAATGGTCTCTCCGGCATGTATCTTTCTGTTCTCGGCAGTTCGGCTGAAGATGCGGATTCGGGCGAGGTCGGGAGGGGCAATCAGATCAACGGCATCATCGCGCTGAATCGGCCGCACGGTTCGGAAGCGGCTGCCGGAAAAAATCCGGTGAGCCACGTGGGCAAGATTTACAATGTGCTAAGCCATTCGATAGCGGACCAGATCTATCGCGAGGTTCCAGGATTAGACGACGTTATCGTATGGCTGTGTAGCCGCATCGGAATGCCTATCAATGAACCCCAGGTCGCCGCGGTACGAGTCAAGCTCAAGGCGCACGCACAATTTTCGGATGTCGCGGAACTCGTCCGGGGCGTTGTCATTCGAGAGCTTGAACGGATGCCTGAATTCTGCCGGGAACTGGTGCAAGGCGTTCACCGCATTTGCTGACGCGACGTTAGCGCGCTTGGGCAGCTACCTTATCCGACTTAATGTTCTTGAATATGCTGCAAGTAGAAGACTAGACTGAGTAAGCGCCCCGACGCCTGTGAGCGTGCGGCGACATCGTTGCCGCCGGCTTGGGCTCGGAAGCGGTCTCCCCAGATCGGCATTTCACGGGTGCCGTGGCCGCGAATTTCTTCTCGACCTTCGATCGCGCGGTAAACCTGCCAAAAGGGAAAGCTGCCGCCATTATTCTTCGCCAATCCGGTCAGGTCAGCCGGCGCAATCGTGAGATATCTCCTCATTATCCCATCGCCTCTCGCATAGACGCCATGACAAACGGCGCAAGAATTCAAGTACTCGAGCTCGCCTGCGGCGGTAACTTCCATTTCTTGCGCCACCAGCGGCTTAACAAAGTGTGGGAGAGTTAAGCTCAGACTTAGAGTCACCAGCAGCGTCAACCATCTGCAGTCTCGCATAGTCGCTATACTGCATGTTTTTGCGAGGCATTGATAGAGCGTGTGATTTGCGGGGTGAGATTCAAGCGTCCGGGACGGGAATGAGGAGCAACTGCAGGGCGGCGCAATCTAACAGTGCGTCCGTCTGATCTGGGGCACAGCTTCCGAGCAGACTTCGTCGGCAAAGACCAGAATTGAGCTGGCAACATCAGGGCTGCAGCGGATATGAACTTCCTCGGTGTGACCATCTGGGCTCATGATGAAGCCGTTTTTTAGCGTCTGATATTCGGATTGTGTTTCGGCACACTTTTCGACAAGAACGTTGAAGATTTCTATAGGTATGACGACTACCTGATCCATAGTGCCTCCTCTCGGTCGCAGAATTCTGTAGATTAGATATGAACGATCGTCATGGCCCGCCGCACTCGTGGGAGTGGCACAGCGGACAAAACATGCCGGATACGATCCGGTGGACTTGGTCAGTAGTCGGGAGCAACCTTGATGCCACGAATACTGCGGTTAGCTAAGTCTACGGATTTCCTAAGTACGAGAACTATCGTGCCAGATCTTTATTATTTGTTTGTTAGAAGTAACTATCCTCCACTTGCTCGGCCAGTCGTACACATCCAACGACAGTTTATAGGTATTAACGGTGTAGCTTCAGAGAATCTTGCCTGACTAGTGCCGTGAGCTTCCAGACAGGACGCTCACTTTGTTTTGCGCGGTTGCACTGTGAGTTCGAAGGCGATCCCAATTCCAAACATCGTTGAGACTAGCGAAGGCTTGGTCCGCTGCATTGCGAATTCAGTTTCAAGCTTGAACAGTGGTTTTGATCTAAAAACGTTGCTGATCTCTTGCTTCGCCATGGGCTATCTGCCATTCTCTGCGATCGATGTTGGTGAACCGATGAATCAAATGGCGTAAGTCACCAATGCCTGCCGAGCTGCCGTCGCCGTTTCATGAAGCCCCCCATGACGATCGTCTTCTTTTTTAGAGGAATTTGAATGTTCAAGTCGATTGCTATTTTTTTATTAACCGGTTTGGCGCTGTACGGTTGTGCGCAAGAGCAGACTCCCGTGCAGACAGCAGTTGAGAGAGGAAAATACTTGGTGACCCTTGGCGGATGTCACGATTGTCACACACCCAAAGTCCCGGGACCGGGTGGCGTTCCGGCGCTTGACCCAGCGAAGCTGCTCGCAGGACATCGCGAAAACGCGCCCGTGCCGTCGTGGTCGCCGGAAGATCTACAGCGCAAAGGCGTCATGGCGGCGACCAACGATTCCCTGACAGCGTGGGCGGGACCTTGGGGCGTGAGCTTCGCCATTAACTTGACCCCGGACAATGACACCGGCATCGGCGAGTGGAGCGAGGAGATGTTCATTCGGATGGCGCGCACCGGAAAGCATCAGGGGCAGCCCAATGGTCGCGATATCTTGCCGCCCATGCCTTGGTTCAATTTGAAGGGCCTGACGGACGCCGACTTAAAAGCGATATGGGCCTATTTGAGAAGTTTGCCACCGGTAAAGAATCAAATTCCACTTCCGGTGATGCATTCCGTATCGGCTGCTTCTCAAACCGCTCAATAATGTACCCGGATCCATCGTCGGCTGATTGACACATCGAGCCGCGAACGCAAAGGAGCCGGTCGGGCTCTCCACTAGTTTTGATTCGTCATTAAGCCAATCTGAAATTATTTGACCGCCCGGCTCAGATCTTCTCCGGCTGCGTGGCAGGCGGCGCAAAACGCGGCGTCCGGTGCGAGTTTGAGCCGCTCCGCTTCGATGGGCTCGTGACAGGCGATGCAGACGCCATATTTGCCTTGGCGGATACGGCTCAACGCTTCCTCGATCCGTGCCTTCTCATTGATGTACCAGTTGACCAAGTTATCGAGCAGATGAACGCGGCTTTCGTAGGCCGCGCGATCGATCCAATCCCTGCTTTCATCGATGGCGCGCTGTTCCTGCTGGACATGTTCGAGCGTCATCATCACTTTATTACGCCGGATGTTTAGCCGATCGTAATACTGTTGGCTCTTACTTACGTTCATCGTACTCCCGCAACGCAAAGCGCTACGTTTGAATTTCCCAAAACGCTTCTCGTCAGCGCGCCTATGTTTTCGATTCCGCGGTGCCATTGTGCGCCGGCATGGTAAACTCTTTCAAGCCCACAGCCAATTCCTTGAGGCGGCGCGCGGCAGCTTGATTAATCGTTTCGACCCGCGACGTGCCTGCAACCGTGATGCCGATGAGGATCGCGAGTCCCTCATCGATCGTGCGCACAGGATAAATGTGGAATCGTCCGCGCGCCACGGCGTCGATCACGTCCCGCCGCAGTACCAGGTGCCGCACGTTGGCTTCGGGAATCAAAACTCCTTGTGTCCCGGTCAGTCCGATAACTCGACAGACGTCGTAGAAACCTTCAATTTTTTCGTTTACGCCGCCGATCGCCTGGACTTCTCCCCATTGATTGACCGAACCGGTCACGGCGATGTCCTGGCGCAGCGGAATGTCGGCTAGACGCGAGAGCAGAGCGTACAGCTCGGTCGACGAAGCGCTGTCGCCTTCCACGCCCGAATACGACTGTTCGAAGCAGAGGCTGGCGGAAAGCGCCAAAGGCTGATTTTGTCCGAAGCGGTTGCGTAGATAGCCCGACAGGATCAGCATTCCCTTGTCGTGAATGCCGCCGCTCAATTTAGACTCGCGTTCGATGTTGATGATCCCGGCCTGTCCCATGCCAACGCTGGCGGTAACGCGGCTCGGTCGGCCGAACGCGTAACCGCCGATCTCCATGACCGAGAGGCCATTGACCTGACCGATTTTTTCCCCCGCGATGTCGACCAGGATGGTGCCGTTGGCGATCAGCTCGCGAATGTCTTCTTCGATCCGGTTCGAACGAAAGACGCGGCTTTCGAGTGCCTTTTCGACATGGCGAGCCGAGACCAGTTGGCGATCTTCCTTGCGAGCCCAAAACGCCGCTTCTCGCACCACGTCGGCAATGGCCGCATAGGACGCCAACACCTTATCACGGTCTCCCGCCTGACGCACGCCGAATTCGATCAGTCGCTCGACGCCGCTCGGATCGAAGTGCGGCAGGCCTTCCTCGCTGCAAAGGTGACCGACCCATTGAGCGTAGGCGAGTAGGTGTTCGTCGCTCCGGCGCATGACCGGATTGAAGTCCGCGCGGATCTTGAACATCTCATGAAATTCGTCGTCCCAGGCGTAGAGCAGGTGATAGAGGAACGCGGTGCCGACAACGACCACCTTGGTGTTGACCTTGACCGGCTCGGGCTTTAATCCCGACGCGGAAAACATCGCAAACGGTTCGTAGGTTTCCATTTCGATGCGGCCGCTGCGCAGCGTTCGCTTGAGAACTTTCCACACCGCCGGCTCGGTGATTGCGTCCTCTAGGCTGAAAATCAGGTAGCCGCCGTGGGCACGCAGAAAAGAACCGGACTTGATACGTGTGAAATTGGTCACCACGCGGCCGAACCGATCTACCACCCGCTCGATGGTGCCGAACAGGTTCAGGTAGGTCGGCGCGCTTTCGACAATGATCGGCGCACCGTTGGTCTGCGCATTATCGACAACGATGTTGACGTCGTACTCGAGAAACGGATCACGTTCGTGCGGGATCGGCATAAACGGCATGGTAAACGACGCAGCCGGGGCTTCCTTGAAGTCGTCGAGATTATTCAATGCATGGTTCCTGACTTCGGCGAGATAGAGATTGACCTCTTCGTTAGCGAGTTCGTATTCAATCCGCTGCAGGATCGGCCCCAGTAGACTCTCGCAGAAACGCCGTTCGATCGCATGGATGTCCTCTTCCATGGCGCGCATAATTTCCTGTTGCTTGCGCGAGAGCCGCTCCATCTCCAGCGACAGTTCCTGCTGACGTCGCTCAACGTCGCGGCGTTGCTCTTCCGGCAGGGCGGCGAAGTCCTGCGGCCGCTGCAGCGGCTTGCCATCGACAACCGGGACGAAATAGATGTGCCCGCGATTGCTCGTTTGCAGCTGGAACCCGCGTTCGCGCGCGAGCGCGGCGAATTGTGCATTGAGCTCCTGGGCGCGATTGTTGTACTTCTCGGCGAGCGAAGCTTTTTCCTTGTCGAACGCCTCCTGGCGAAACGCTTTGGGTAATTCCTCACGCAGGGTTTTGACCAGATCGTGCATCATCTGTCTGAGCCGCTTACCTTCTCCCGGCTTTAAATAGATCGCCCGCGGCGCGTCTGGTTGTTTGAAATTGTGCACGTAAACCCAGTCCCCCGGACTTGGACTGGACGCCGCCCGCTGAGCGACCCAACGCCGCACGGTTTCCAACTTGTCGGCACCGGTTAGCCCCGAAACGAAAATATTGTAACCGCTCCCAGCGACGCCGAGGCCCAACTCGAAGGCCGCGAGGGCGCGCTCCTGGCCGACGAATTCCGTCGCTCGACTCAAATCTCGCGTCGATGTAAAATCGGAAGGAAGCTTGCTTGCAAAGCGCAACTCATCGGCGGTCAGTTCGCGGGCCTCGCTAGCGGAGTCTTTGTGTGGTTCAGCGGATGTCGATTCAATGTTGCCGATCATGTTGTTTCTCCTCTCCGTTTCTTGGCTTTCGGGATGATGACCCGCAATACGCCGTTGCGGAACTCGGCGTTGATCGCCTCTTTATCGACCGACTCGGGAAGCTCCATGCGGCGCACGAACTCTCCGGAGGAGCGCTCCATTGTACGAAATTGCCCGTCGCTGTAGTCTTTCTCCAACGAGCGCGAGCCGCGCAAAATCAGGTCGTGGTTTTCTACCTCAACCTTGACGTCATCTGACTCTACTCCCGGCAGGTCGGCTTCGAGGATGAATGCAGCTTCGGTTTCGTAGAGATCTACCGAGGGGTTCCAACCGCGGATTTCCCGACAAACCCCCCAAGGTCGATGAATAATCTCATCGAACAGACGCTCCACTTCGCGCGGAAGATGCATTGGAAAGGAAATCAACTCATTCGGTTTTTTTGCCATCGGCACGACTCCTATAACTTTGCTATCCGGCGAACGGCGGCTCAGTTTATCCAAGCCACCAATTAAACAACGCAATGCCTATGCCACGAAAGAACTTGAAAATCCTAAGCTTTTGGTGCCCTGACCGGTAGCTCTTCTTAACGATAAGAAGAAAGGGGGCAAGCTCTTGCAACGGTGCGAAGACCCGGCCACCAATAGCTCCACACCCTCATGGCACATAGGTTGCGTTTATAAATCTCTCTAGATGAAACCGCGCACGATGCACTAAAAAAGGGTCGGTGCAGAAAATGAACGAAAACCTCGCCAGCGGAGACACGTCGGCGGTAGAGCAGTTCTTCGACAGTTTACGGCGCAGCGAGCCGCTCGAACCGGAAAAGGCATTGCTGGCCGCAATCCTTGAGGATGCGATCCACGACTATCTCAGGTACAAGAGGGCGCGCGATCGGGATGGAAAGGAACGTTTCCGCGAGGCCGCGGAGTGGATCGCCGGAAGCTCCAGCGGCTGGACTTTTTCTTTCAACAACGTGTGCGAGTTGTTAAACCTCGATCCGGAGTACGTTCGGCGCACAATTCGTGACAGCAACGGTAGAACAATGGACGAAAAAAAGTAAGGCGCCACGGTTCGCCCCTCGGCTGATGCTGGCGGTGCGGGCGTATCCGAGGGTATCAAGCCCACGAGCAATCGAGCCGTTCAAAAGATTCAATTCACTGGCGCGGCCAATAAAGCAGCAACGGCACGCCCGCGTGGCGCACGCAGTCTGCCGCAACGCTGCCGATGACAACGCGCTCTAGCCCTTTGCGTCCGTGGGTCGTCATCGCGAGCAGCGTATCGGGCGTGTCACGGAGATAGCGGCACACGGCGTCGGCCGGCTCTCCGTGTAGGACTTCCCATTGCGTCTCGATCCCATAATCGGCGGTGATTGCCGCTGCCTTTCGCTGCAGGTAGGAGGACTCGAGCACATCGGACATGTCGTGTCGGGTCAAAGGCGTCAAAGCCGGATGCACCGGCAAGGCTTGTAGCAGGCAGAGCCGCGCCGATAAGAAATGCGCCGCCTTCACTGCGTAGGGAATAATTTTCTCGGAAAATTTATTGCCGTCGAGAGCGACGGCGACCGTGTCAATCTTGCGTGGTGCTTCGCTGTCGGCTGCAAGCGGGCGAAAAACCACTACCGGACGCTTGGCTTCGCGGATAATGCGGAGAGCGACGCTACCGAGGATCGCCTCTGTCCATGCGGTGCGCCCGTGGGTGGTGAGGGCGGCAATGGCGTTCGGTTCGCGCTCGAGTTCAGCGCCGATCGCTGCGGCCGGATCCGAGGATATCAGGAAGCGCAATTCCGCGCCGTATTGTCGTGCGTAATCGCGCATATAGTTGTCCTCGAGCGCTCCGGCTTCAGGAACGATTCGCAAGAGCGTCAACTTGCCTCCCTTGGGCGTGGTCAGCGCGCGCGCCAAGGGCAGGATCTTTTCCGAGACCGCGGAGCCGTCGAGACAAGCCAACAGTTTCTGGAACATGGAAGCACCTCTGGGTTCAGCGCAGCTAGCGGCCGACAACGCGCACGGTGCTAGCCTGGGGTCCTTTTTCGCCGCTCTCTTCAGCGTAATAGACCTCCATGCCCACCTTCAACTGCTCGAATCCGTTGTGGAGCACGGCATTTTTATGAAAGTACACTTCGCGCCCATCAGGGGTTTCGAGAAAACCGTAATCCTCCACCGGAAATAGTTTGGCAACACGTGCAAGCGGCGCCGGTTCATGAACTTTTGTTTTACCGCGCCGCCGCCGCACGTAGTCCTGCAACTTGCGAGTAGCGGCGTTGAAAGCGTCGCGGATCGCCACGTAAAGATCTTCATGGGCGGCATGCTTGCTCGGCTCATGGCTCTCGGCTAAATCTTTTTCGAGTTCTTCCTGGTGGATCGCCTTAGCGGCATCGAGCCGCTTCGGCGCTCGGTTGATCACCAACTCGTCACCGGGGACCGTTATGTCGATGCGCACGACATAGGCTTTCCCTTTATGATGCCGGCGATGCGGCGCTTCGACGATGACCCGACAACTGGTGATGTCGTCGAACAGCGAGTCCAGCTTCGCTGCCTTCTCGCGGATATTATCTTCAATGGCCGCCGAAGACGGCATGTTGCGGAAGGTGATCTTCAAAGGGATTTTCATACACGTTTTCCTCCTCCTGCTCTTTCGCGTGTTCCGCCGTGGGAATAAGCGGCAAGAGATGTGCCACGGCAAGCTCGTTTCGGCTCGGCGTATCCTTGGAATACTCTAAAGATTTTTCGCGGTTCATCAATATGGTGCCCGGGCAAATAGCAATTTTAAGAAAAACCGCAAGTCAATTTAGCAGCGCTGACAAAGACGAACCTCCGTTCCTGCGTCAGAAGCTCTGCGGCACTGAAAAACAACGAAATCCAACCTGTCTCGCTGGTCCGCCTTGGGCATAATTCTTGCCCTCACAGGAGTATAGCGCATGATCGACGCGGAGGGATCGAGTCGTCACTAAGGAGGATGCTATGCCGATTCTAAAAAAACTAAAAGAACTTTTCGATCACGCCAAGGTGCCTTATGAAGTTTTTAATCACCCGCTGGCGTACACCGCCCAGGAGATCGCGGCCAAGCAGCATGTATCGGGCAACGAGATCGCGAAGGTGGTGATGCTTGAAGTGGATGGGTCGCTGGTAATGGCGGTGATCGCGGGCAATCATAAAATCAGTCCGGAGACGGTAAGGGCGAGCCTGGGTGCCGTTGATGTGACGCTAGCAGCCGAGGATGAGTTCATGCGGCGCTTTCCGGAATGTGAGATCGGCGCAATGCCGCCGTTCGGACGGCTTTTTGGACTAAAAACGGTGGTTGACCCCGCTTTGGAGAAAGATGAGTACATCTATTTCAATGCCGGCAATCACGTGCAGACGGTCCGTCTGAGATATCAAGATTTTATGGCGTTAGCCAAACCGGAGGTTAGAAACCTCGTCGCTTTACCAAAGAAGAAAGCGGCGTGAAATCAGTCGCGCTTCGTCGCGCTTGGCGATCAGGAGCTCGTCCTGAGGATTGCCGAGCGCGTCGCGGCGGTTCACAGCATTCCCATGTTTGCGTGTCTCGATAACGATAGTTAGGCCATACCTAACTCCCAACCGGCTGGTTTACTGAGGGATGCGCTCAGTAGGGCCGCAAGCCGGTTTCAGATCGAGCTGGTCTTGTCAAAAACCACTCGGCTGCTGCTCGAGCAAAATTTAATAGGTCCCATCGTCGATCCAGTTAACGCGCGTCTTTACCGAACGTGATCCTAGCCTTTTGCATGGTTGAAGAAATTGGCGCGGTTGATTTTCACGGCTGAGAAGTCCTGCTTGGCGGGGAAGATTTTCCTGTGCATATACGGCGGGGTTCTGGTAACGAGCCACGCTGATTTATAGGCACGTTGTTTGCCTCTACCTAAAGCAGGAGATGGCAGATGATTCGGAAAATACTCGTCCTTGTTGTTCTATTGACCGCGGTGTTCTTTAACGGCGATGTGTTGTCGCAGCAACTGAGAATCACTGAAAACCTGCGGCAGCAACCGGTCTTGTTGCCGATGACGACGCCGGATCGAAATGTTATGGCCGCAGTGGATTCCTATTTGTTTTTTGAAGACGGCGGCGAGCTGGGAGTTTTTATCTATTACGACGACCCGCGCACCAAGCGGGACATCGACTACATCGAATTTTACGATACCGATGGCAACTTGTTGATCGTGACCTGGATCGATCATCTCGGCATCTGTCATGTCGCTTTGGATCAGGGTTTACTTAACGAGGAGGACCCGGCGGTTGATGGAACCCTGATCCTCGTCGACGTCGGCGTAGGAATTTGACCACAGTAGGAAAACCGGACATCGGATAACCGATGATAGCGACCCCGCCGCTGTGTGCTCCCAGTTTAGCCGCGCTGTTCTGGACGCAAGCCAAACGCTACCAAGATAGGGTGCTCTATCGGTACTGGCGGGAAGGTCAGTGGCGCTCCCTCAGTTGGAACGAAGCTCTGTGTCAGGCCCGCGAGATCGCGCTTGGATTGATCTCGCTGGGCATCTCCCGCGGCGATCGCATCGCGCTTCTTTCCGCCAATCGCGTCGAGTGGCAGGTGATCGACTGGGCAAATATCTGTACCGGGGCTCTGACGGTGCCGATCTACGCGTCCAGCAGCGCAGCACAAGCGATGCACATCATCGGCCACGCCGACCCGGCCGTACTCGTGGTCGAGTCCGTTGTACGGCTCAAAACGCTCGATTTCTCACGGGCGCTTTTAAATCAGCTCAAGGTGATCGTTCTTATCGATTCGCAGGACACGTCAAGTCTCCAAACACTGCCGGCAAAGGTATTATCGCTTGAAGCCGTGAGAGAACTGGGACGTGTCTACGATCAACGTCATTCCGGTGTTTTCGAGATGCTCAAGGATTCGATTCGGCCCGACGACGATCTGACCATCGTCTACACTTCGGGAACCACCGGCGTGCCCAAGGGCGTCGTCACCACCCACGCGCACTATCTATTCATGGTCCAAGCCGTGGATGCGGCCGTTCCTTCAACGGATCGCGACGTCGCGCTCCATTTTCTGCCGACGGCTCACGCGCTCGGCAGGCTGGAACATTTTATGGCCGTTTACAAAGGTTGGACGATGGGCATCGCGCGATCGGTTGAGACCATAGCGAACGATTTCCGCAGCATCCGGCCGACCGTCATTTTTTCCGTGCCGCGAATCTATGAAAACGCGTACACTCGCATTCGGCTGCGCTTGCGACGCGCCCGGGTGTGGCGCAGAAAAATATTCGAGTGGGCCTTGGCTCAACGCATGGAGCAAGTCGACGCCGGATCGCATCCACTTGGCCGCAGCCGGGGGCGCGGACTCGCCCTCGTCATCGCGGACCGGCTGGCTTTCGCTCCCGTGCGCGCAGCCTTCGGCGGACGGCTTCGCTTGGCGATAGCCGGCGGAGCGCCGTTAGCGCCGGAGGTCGCAAAATTCTTCCATGCCGCCGGCATTGTCATTCTCGAAGGTTATGGGTTAACCGAAACTTCGACCGTGTCCCACGTCAATCGACCCGACAATATCAGGCTTGGCACCGTCGGCCTGCCGCTACCGGGAACCGAGTGCCGGATCGCCGGCGACGGCGAAATTCTCGTGCGGGGCCCGCACATTTTTAAAGCCTATTTGCGCGATTTCATGGCGACCCAAGAAGCGGTCGATGTTGCGGGTTGGTTCCACACGGGTGATATTGGTGCGGTCGACCGCGACGGCTTTTTGCGGGTTACGGACCGCAAGAAGGATCTCATCGTGAGCTCGGGCGGGAAGAAAGTTGCGCCGCAGAGGCTGGAAAGCCTTTTAAAGGAGGATCCCCTCATTTCCCAGGCGGTGGTTGTCGGCTCCGGGCAACCGCATCTTTCAGCCTTGATCACGCTGGATCGCCAACGGGTGCTCGGGCGGGCGCGAGAGCAGGGTGTCGATCTCGACCCCGACTATTTGACGTCGGAGCCATGGGTGCAAAATCAGGTGCGGCAGATCATACAGCGAATCAACAGGCGCGTGGCGGCCTTCGAAGCGATTCGCAATTTCTCAGTTCTCGACAAAGATTTTACGGTCGAGAACGAAGAACTGACCCCGACTTTGAAGCCACGGCGATCGATCATCGTGGAACGTTACAAGAAGTTGATCGAAGATCTCTACCGCAAGGCTTCCTAACTGACAGCGCAAATCCCAGGAGGCTACCATGACTCTCGAATTTAAAAGAGTTCTATGCCCGGTGGATCTTTCGGGGTTTTCCTTGGAAGCGTTGCGGCTCGCCGTCAAGGTTGCCGAAGCCAGCGCCGCCACGCTGGACATTCTCCATGTGATTCATAATCCGTTCGATGAAATTTACATGAGCGCCATCACCCGGACAGATCCGGGGCTTGTCGATGCCAGCGCCGACGAGGCGCAGCGGGGCGCCAAGATTATGCGTGTGACCGAGGATCAGTCGGAAGTCTTGCTCAAGCAGTTTTGTCACGAAGTCGTGAAGCATCATCCAAAGGTGCGCTTTCACATCCGCAAAGGTGATCCTTTTGAGGCGATTCTCGATGGCACGGAAGATTTTCTGACCGATCTGGTCGTGTTAGCGACTCATGGGCGGACCGGGATCAAGCGTCTGGTGATCGGCAGCGTTGCGGAAAAAATCGTGCGTCACGCGCCGTGCCCGGTGTTGACGGTAAAACCGCACAAGACAACCTGACGTTCGGTTTCGGCGCGAGGAGGCTCGATATGAGCAGCGATCGGGGGCAGAGAAGCGGCGAGCCGCTGATGCGCATCGTTCATCCATCGGATTTCTCCCAGAGCAGCCGAGTAGCGTTTTGCCACGCGCTCAAGATCGCTCTTGCATCGAACGCTGAGTTGGAGATCGTTCATGTGCAACGCCATCGCATTGGCCGTGAGAGAGATGTTCATTGGACCGACTTCCCTGGCGTCCGTGCGACTTTGGCGCGATGGAAAATCGTTTCGCCAAAAGCGGAACCCGAGGAGATCGCTAAGTCCGGGTTGCGGGTCAAGAAGGTCCTTAATGCCGAAAGCGACGCGCTAGAATCTCTCGTGCGCTACTGCCAAAAGCACCCGCCCGATTTGCTCGTGCTGGCAACGCGGCAGCGCGAGGGCCTGAGCCGCTGGATTCATAAAGCGGTCGCCGAGCCCTTGGCACGCCGCTCGCGCGCGTTGACGCTGTTTGTGCCGGCACAGGGGAGGGGGTTCATAGCTCCGGCAAACGGTGCGGTGACACTGCGGCGGATCCTCATTCCAGTGGATGACCAACCTCCCGCTCAGGCGGCGCTCGAGGAGGCGTTCTTTTTCGCGTGCGGATTTGATTGTCCTGCGGTCGCATTCAAGCTGTTGCATGTAGGCACAAACCGCGGCATGCCGGCTTTGTATCTGCCGCACCATCCGGGTTGGACGTGGGAAGAGCGCTTGGTGCCGGGCGAGCCAGTGGAGCGCATCCTCCAGGAAGCTAGCGACTGGGCGCCGGACCTTATCGTGATGGCCACTCAAGGTCGTCTCAATTTCCTCGATGCTCTGCGCGGCAGCACGACCGAACAAGTGCTGCGCGCCGCCCGCTGCGCCGTGCTCGCCGTACCGGCGAAGCCAACAGGCTGCTGAACAAGACTCACAGCATCCGTTCCGCCTCATCGGTTTGCTACGAGGTGCTTTCAAAAAGGTGGAGATGCGAGGTTAAGGCTTAGCTTGACCTCAACCTTGGACCACTGTCCACTCGCCTCTTGGATTTTTTTATCAGCCTGCAGTCGGATTTGTTCAAAGGCTTAGGGAATAAATTCAAGGGCGATCGAGAAGGCGATGAGAAATATAATCACCCATTCGAGCGTTTCCATGCGCCGATTCGAGGCCTGGTCAGAAATTTTTTCATAAATGCTTTCCAGCGTCTGCAGCTTGCGCAGAATGCTCTCATCCCAAGCGTTCAAATGAAAGCGTCGGCTGGCCATACGATAGAGCCGCGCCAGGTACTGATCGCCGAGCAGTTTGAGCGTGTTGTTCACACCTTCGAAGAGAATCGCGTTGTCGACCTGCAACTCGGCAACGCGGCGCAGATCTGCGCCATAGTAGCCAAGCAGGCGCGGCAGGCTCAGCGTCGGTTTCGACAGACTCTCGAACGCTTGATCCAAGGCGCGATCGAGTTTCTGATCGAGGTAGCGCAGCTCGAGCAATTCGACGTTGGCGAACTCGAGCACCGAGCGAACGTCCTCGCCCTCGCGGTCGACGATCAGCGCGCCGTTCCAGTCGACGATCGTGATATCGTCAGTGCCGTAAGCGACCCACGCTGACAGTGCGTCCTCGACTTCCTGGTCCGACAGCGGCTGCCGCTCGGCGCGCAAGATCTGCGCGATTTGCCGCGCATGATTCGCCGCAAAGCCGTTTAGATCGATCGGTCGGCTGAAGCTTTCGACATGAAAAATAACATAGTCTTCGACCACCGGGGAGGGATGGGCTAGGTTGGCGGCATCGCCGATCACCCGCAAGAGCTGATTGACGCGCTGACGCGAGTCGCTGAGCAGTAGCTCGTTATCGTAAAGTTCCTCGCTGACGGCGAGCAGCTCGTGAAAGGGACCGTCGATCGACAGGGCGTAGCTCACCGCCACCGCGCCGAAGTCATAGATCATCAAATCCACGCCCGGGCGGGTGGCGAATTTCCCGAGGTGCAAAGGTTCGGCGGTTTGATTCACCCGCACCGGCGGCGGCTGATATTCGAAATAGCTGGGTGTACGTCGTTTGTGCGCGATGGTCGGGCGCTCGGTCGCCTCATGGGTGCGTTGTTCGGCTTTACTGAGATCGATCGACCGCGCCGCGTCGTAAGCGAAAATCGCATAGCAAAGCCCGCTTTGGACGGATGGCAAATCTACGCTTTGTTCGGCATGGAAGGTCGCCATGACCTACTCTAACACTCGACGAGATCAAACGGCAGCCCGGAACCTATTGCATGACGCCAGCGCTTCATCTGACGTCAAGGAGTTGGAAATAGAATATTGACCAATCTTGGTAGATTTGGGAATAGATCTACCAGAACCCGGGGTGAGCTTGTGGTTTAAGGTTTGCTACATTCTTCTATCAGAAGTGATTGGCGCATTGGGAGGACGACATGAAGGACGGCAATAGCTGGGCGGCTTGGTGGCGCAGCTTTCTCGGTCTCGGTCCGGACACGACTCATCGGGCTCTCGAAATCTTGAATCACCACTACATCGAAGAAAGCCAGCACATCGAACGCTACACGGAGCACGCCGGTAAAATGCAGTACCCCCAGTTTCGTGACAGGCTTTTAGCGATTGCTGAGAAAGAAGCCGAACACGTCAAATGGCTCGCAGAGCAGATCAAGCTTCTCGGTGGACGAGTGCCCGACGTGCCGCCGCTCCCGATCTCGGAGAAAAACAGTTGGCAGTATCTGTTAGACGACCTCAAAGAAGAACAGAATTGCGCGGCGGAATTGATCACTCAAGCACAAAGCATTCGCAACGAATTGCCGACGGTAGCTGCTGTCTTGGATCGGATTAATGAAGACGGCAAACGACACCGTGACGCAATCCGGGATATGTTGATGCGAAGCGATCCGCAATCGCTTTCGCAGTGGCTAGCATAGCCTTCGGATTCGCCGGCCGGCCAGCAAGTCAGGGCGTCAGTTTTCCCCGGGTCTTTTCGATCCGCGCTAAGCGTTTCCCCGAGGGAATTCTTCCGAGATCGCCTTGCCGATTTCCGACATTTGGTCGCCTAAGTCGGCGATCAGATCATCGAGAGTGACGATGCCGACGGCGGTGTCAAAACCGTTGACGATTGGCACCCGGCGGACATGATAAGCATGCATCAACGAAGTCAGATGGTGCAGCGTCTTATTGACGGAGATACGAATCGGATCGGGCGTCATGATATCTTTGACCAGGGTCATCCGCGGATCTTTGAGCGCGCCCACCACCCTCAGAGCAATGTCTCGGTCCGTAACGATGCCGCATAGTTTGCCGTCTCGCTCCGCCACCAGAGCGCCAATGTTGTTCTGTTCCATCAATCGACAAGCTTCCCCAATGTTGGTGTCCGGCGAAACTTTGATCAACGGCCGTCGACAGAAATTTTCGAGTGACATTGAAGACCTCCTGAATTATGCACTACCCGAGCCGATGCGGTGCACGCCCAAGACATCGAAGCCAGCGGAGCGAAGCGCTTTGGCGATCTTGTTCGCGTTACCCTCGATGATGCGCAAATAACAGATCGGATTTTCCCCGAGCTTGTCACGATACGTACCGATCCCCAAAATTTTCCCGCCATCGCGCGCGACGACTCGCGAAGCTTCGACCAGACCGTGCTCTTCTCCTTCGAGGATGAAGTCGATGCGCGTGCTGCCCCCTTTCGAGGCGCCCATCACGTCGAGGAACGCCTGCATCACGTCACTGGCCGTGATGATGCCGACGAGACGGCCCTCGGCGACCACCGGCAAGCCTCCGATTCGCCGCTCCAGCATAATCTGTGCGGCTTCTTCTAGAGTTGTGTCAGTTCCGACTGTCCAAGGATTTTCGGTCATGATCCCATTGATTTTGGTACGCTCCAGATAGCCTTGATGCGCACGCAGGTCGCGCTCGGTGATGATGCCGACGAGCTCGCCGTCACTGACCACAGGCAACCGGCGAAAACCACCGGCCCGCATCATATCGGCTGCCCGGCTTAGGGACTCATCCGGTCTGACGGTGACAGGTTCTTTGGTCATGCGGTATCCGACCAGCATAATTATCCTCCTTGGCGCTCCGCCGCCTGCTTTCCCCGTAGCCTTGTAAGGAGCATGAGCTGTGCCAGCAGCGCGTCGACAAAACGCCTTTTATAATAATTTGGGCCGATGAGCTCGCTCCCAGAGATTTTCACTAGTGAGAAAATAGCTACGGTCGATTGGCGGTCATGGGAAACGGTCGTGCGCGTCTTTTTGCTACGTGACAAAAAGCAACTTGCGTTAAGACGATCCTAGCTGCGCAAGTCCGGCGAGCGCTTTCGGATCTCGTTGGCGCGGGGATTTTTCGGGTATACTGGACGCATGGGGAAGTTTAGCCTCGTTGACTTTGCCGCTCATTATCAGAAAGGCTTTCGCAACCATCTCGTGCCGATCACCGACGTCCCGGCGTTGGTTGAATCGTTTAAGCACTACGGTTGTTATGCCACCTATTTTTTCTTTTCCGACGAGGTACTCACTTACATGAGCGCTCAAAGCGATTCACCGAGCATCGCCGGTTACGAAGGCAAAGTCTGGGCACCGTTTTTGCCGATCGATATCGACCATCCCGACGGCACGACGGCTCTCGAAACGGCGAGGCGCCTGAGCGCGTTCTTTCTCGACCGCTGGGCACTCGACCCCAACGCCTTGCAGATTTATTTCAGCGGCGCCAAAGGTTTTCACCTGATGCTCGATACACGGCTGTTCGGCCGCATGATGCCATCGAAGCTGTTGCCGACGATTTTCGATGCGCTGCGGCGTCATCTGGCGCAGGAGCTACCGGAGCCGCTGCGCGAGAACATTGACCTAGCGATCAAGGATCGGGTGCGCCTGTTGCGCTTGCCCAACACCATCCATGAAAAGTCGAACCTCTATAAGGTAATCTTGAGTCTCGCCGAGGTGGAAAATTTAGGTGCGGACCAAATTCGCGATCTCGCGCGCCAAGCCAGGCCTTTGACCATGAGCGACGAAACCGGATTGCTCTCGCGGGTGGAGGTCGTGGCGAATCCCGTGGCAAATGAGTTATTCAGCCGGGTTAGGCGCCAGTCAGCCAAGCTCACACGCAGACCGTTTGCCTACCGCTTCCGCCGGCCCGCCGATGTTGCCCGCCCCGAGTTTCGCTGCGCCGGTGCGCAGAGAATCTGGGAAAGTCATATTGAGCCCGGCAATCGCAACAATTGTGCGATTCGTCTCGCCTCGGAGTTTCGTTTGATGGGCCTCAGCAGCAACGAAACGGAGCAAAAACTGCTGGAGTGGAATGAACGAAATGGCATTGGCTTGCCTGCGGCGGAGTTACGGGCCGTCGTCCATTCCGCTTATCTCCACCGGTTTCCGTACCGCTACAGCTGCCGCGATCCGATTCTGCAAAAATACTGCCCTGTGGCAGATTTGCCGTCATGTCTCCGGTTCACAGGGCGCGCGACGACCGGCTAGCTCGCATCACTTCGACGGTTGCGCTGGCGCTGAGCGCTAACGGCGGTGGTCGCGGCGACCTTTGACCGAAAGAATGAAATGAATGATCAGAGTCAAAACCGTCAGCAACACCAAGTAAAACAGCTCGGTTTCGCTTGCCATAAGTACCTCCATGGCGCGTTCCGCGAGACTGAGGTCATCAATGTAAGCGGCAATAACTATGCCGCCGATAGCTGACATGCAGTAATGGTCAGGTTTTCGTTTGTTCTCGAAGGGTTGGCTTTGACATGGCAGATTCAGACAAACTTAAAAGGCCAACGTTAATTCTCGTTTCTAAAAAAATGCGTCCCGTTCACGGGAATTTGGCGACGCGATGCAATCTCCGTGATTCCGCAGGAGTGTCGACCTGAATGAAGCTCAAGCTTGACCGATACCCAACGGAGTTGAGTAGAGCTCGGCACTGCGGAACGTAAGTTCCGGAACCACCCGCTAAAAGCGTTCTTGCTCAGCGCACGCCCGCGGGCGCCAGATGGAAAAAGGTGACCTTGCAGATGGGCTCTGCCCAGGCCGCGATTTGCCTGGCTTCGGTATTGCTAACCAAAATTATTGTGAAAACTTTCGCGGGTGGTAGCTTCCTTCTTCGCAAAATTGCGAATGGGCCCTGTTTGTGATTCCCTAGAATGAGAAGGGATAAATCCTTGCCAAACACGATCTTAGTCGTTGAGGATCAGGACTCTGCACGGGAAAGTCTAGCGGAGCTTCTGAGAGGCGAAGGCTACGATGTTCATGAGGCGGCCAACGGCAAGGCCGCCAAGGAGTTGATCGATAAATTCGATCTCGATGTAATCCTCACCGACCTCATGATGCCGGAAGATGATGGTATCGCGGTCCTCAAGCACGCCCGTGAGGTCTCGCCGCAAACTTTGGTTATGCTAATGACCGCCCATGCCTCGGTTGAGACAGCCGTCGAAGCGCTCCGTTTGGGGGCTCAGGACTATTTGCTTAAGCCGCTTATCTTCGAGGAGGTGTTGCGCAAGGTCGATCGGATGATTTCGCATCGTCAGCTCGCCTGGGAAAATCAGATTCTTCGGCGCGAAATCGAAGGACATTTCAGTCCCGACCGCCCGCTTGGGCGCAGCGCCGCAATGCAGGAAATCGTCACCATGATCAAGAAGGTCGCACCGACTCCGACCACGGTTTTGATCAGCGGCGAAAGCGGCGTCGGAAAGGAGGTCGTGGCACGGACGATTCACGCCAATAGTCTTTCCAAAGATAGCGTTTTCCTTCCGGTCAATTGCAGTGCGATCCCGGAAAACCTCTTGGAAAGCCAGCTATTCGGTCATGTCAAAGGCTCTTTCACGGGAGCGGTGAGCTCGCAAGAAGGGTTGTTTCAAAGAGCGCGCGGCGGCACGATCTTCCTCGATGAGATCGGTGAAATGCCGCTCAGCCTGCAACCGAAGCTTTTGCGCGTGCTTGAGGAAAAAACCATCCTGCCGGTCGGCTCGACGACGCCGATCAAAGTAAACGTGCGCATCATCACCGCGTCAAATCGCGATCTCAAGGCGGAAGTCGAGGCGGGTCGCTTTCGTGAGGACCTTTATTATCGACTCAACGTCTTCGAAATCAACATTCCACCGCTCCGCAAACGGCTCGAAGATCTACCCGGCCTTGTGGAATATCTCATTCACCGGCACAACGCCGAGATGAAGACCAGCTACAAGGGCGTTGACAGTGCTACCATGCGAGTTTTGATGTCCCAGCCATGGAAGGGCAATATCCGCGAGCTCGACAACGTTCTGGAACGTGCCATGATCTTGGGCAACGGTGAGTGGATTGCGCCGAGCGATCTGCCCGGGCACAAGCATTCGGCGGACGGCGAGATCAGCGTCGACGACAATCTGACAAAAGCCGTCGAGCTTTACGAGAAGAGCCATATCGAACGTACCCTGAATAAGGTCAGTGGCGACAAGATCCGCGCAGCGGAACTGCTGGGATTAAGCCTCTCGACGCTCTACCGTAAAATCGAAAAGCTGGAAATCCGAGAATAAAAAGGGCCCCGGCTGCGGAGCCCCTGGGGTTAATTCAAGCTGGGGTCGATCGGTTTGCCGCCCGGCAGTAGCGGTTTGCGGCGATTGGGATTGCGCAGGATCTGCAACGAGCGCTGTTCGATCTGCCGGATGCGCTCGCGTGTCACGGCGAACATTTCACCCAGCTCTTCGAGGGTATAGTCGCGCTTTTCCTCGATGCCGAAGCGTTTCCTCAACACGGTTTCCTGGCGGGGTGTGAGCACCGCCAAGGCCTTTCTGACTTCCGCCCGCAACACCGCCTCGAGCGCTTGGTTTTCCGGCAACGGACGCACCCGATCTTCGACGAAGTCACCGAGCTCATCGCCGTCTTCCCAAATCGGAGTTTGCAAAGACACCGGCTCACCGTGGGTTTGGACGAGCTTGAGCAGCTCGGCGATCGGTAACCCGAGCTCGCGCGCGAGTTCTTCCGGGCGCGGATCACGCCCCAGCTTGCGCTGCATCTCCCGAGCCGTCTGGATCACTTTGTTGCGTGACTCGACGCGGTGAACCGGCACTCGAATCGTATGGCCGGTATCGATCAGGCCGCGCGTGATGCCCTGGCGAATCCACCAAGTCGCATAGGTCGAAAAACGAAAGCCCAGCCGATAATCGAATTTCTCTACGGCTCGCATCAAGCCGAGATTGCCCTCCTGGACCAGATCGAGAAAGCTCAAGCCCCGATTGACGTACTTTTTGGCGATGCTGACAACCAGCCGCAAGTTAGCCTCGGTAAATTCCTTCCTGCCGGACTTGACCCGGGATTCGCCCTCTTGAATCAGACGCAGCTGCTCCTTGAGCTGTACGGCACTCATTCCAGCGGCCTTCTCAAACGCAGCTATTTCGTCGCTTATGGTAGCCTTTCTTCGGGGATGCGCCGCCGCCTGTTGCTCCAGGCTCGCGATGCGAGCGTTGAGCCTGTTGACCTGCTGGACGATTTGCTCCTGCTGGTCAGACGACAAGCGCAAGGCGCGGATGGCGTCAAAAATCCTGGTCAGGTTTGTTCGTTCAAGACGGTTTAGCCTTTCACGGCGCTCGCGCGATAGACGGGATCTTTTCAGCTCGCGTATAATCGCATCGCGGCTGCGAAGCAAACGCGACAACCTCGCGACATGCCGTAAAAACGGCTTGGGATCGAGAGCGCTTTCACCGTTCTCGGTATCGTCCGATTTAGCGACGACCTCCTGCATCTCGAGCTCGCCGCTGGCCACGTCCTCGGCTATTTCGCTGATGCGACGCCAGGCGAACGGGACCGAAAACAGCGCCTGGAAAATTTGCTCGCTCGCGGCTTCAATTTCCTTGGCCAGCTCGATCTCGCGTTCACGCGAAAGTAGCGGCACCGAGCCGATGTCGTGCAGATATTGCTGCACCGAGCCCAAGGCGTCCGACGTATCTTCCTTGGCTTCTTCCTCCTGCTCGGCGAACTCATCGCCCGCTTCGGTCTCGGCGGAAGATTCCAACTCCTGTTCGTGCAATTCGGTGGCGCCCCCATCGGGGTTTTCGAATTGATCACTCATGTTTCTCTCAGTGTCGAATGGCGGTGACATGCTATTCTCCTCAGTGGGTTAAGCTTGACCTACGAACATAGCCCGGTCAATACTTCTCGGCATTATTATTTAGACGACCGTGATTCCTCATCGGTTCAAGAAACGGTTGCTTCAACCCACCACCGTTTTTACCTCATCCGTCATATCGGCGTTGGAGCCAAAATGCTAACCATTTTGCTAGCTTGCAACGACCCGGCAGAACATCTATTGAAACGGCAGGGCGGTAAAGCTAAGACCGCGCGGGCAAGCTGTCAAGGTCTTCCTTAGCTGCTTTCTCAGACATGAACGGGTAGACGATCGATTTGGCGAAAGTCGGAAAATGGCACGCCCTGTGCGTATTCTATAACCCGCTCGCGAGAGGGCAAGCGATTTTTCAGCCCGTCCGATAAGGTGGATGTAGGGAAAGCGGCTATTTCGAATGCCTACCGACCGAAACATTCTCGATAACGCTTTGTTGACAGATCTCTATCAGCTCACCATGCTGCAGGGTTACTTCGATCAGCGCATGGAAGAGACCGCGACGTTTGAATTCTTCGTCCGCAAGATGCCCGTGAAACGTAATTTTTTAGTCGCCGCCGGACTCGAACAGGTGCTTGATTAT
>DATBMR010000125.1:0-10922 GCA_036554745.1 Binatia bacterium | reverse complement strand
CAGATAGGCGCCTGGGCCCAACACAATCTCGTACGAGATTCTCACTTCCATCAGCGCGCGAGTTCCCCGCGTCCATCACCCTATCCAGGAGGATCATGTGCAGTGGGCAGGATCGAGAGAGCCCTGATCAGTGTTTCCGATAAGAACGGGATCGTCGAGTTTTCCCATGCGCTGGCGCAACTAGGCATTGAGCTGGTCTCCACCGGCGGCACGGCCGCTTTGCTACGGAAGAGCAAAATTGCCGTGAAGGATGTCGCGGAGCTTACCGGTTTTCCCGAGATGATGGATGGCCGCGTTAAAACTCTGCATCCGAAGATTCACGGCGGGATTCTCGCCCTACGCGACAACTCGGAGCATGTCGCCAAGATGAAAGAACACGGCATCGCAGCGATCGATCTCGTCGTCGTCAATCTCTACCCCTTCGAAGCGACGGTGGCGCGCGGCGCGTCATTCGAAGAGATTGTCGAGAATATCGACATCGGAGGTCCGAGCATGGTGCGCGCCGCGGCGAAGAACTACCGGCACGTCGGCGTCGTCGTTGATCCCGCCGATTACGAGACGATCTTGGCCGAGTTAAGAGAAAACAATCGTGTGCTGCAGCCGGCGACGCGCTTTCGTCTGTTCCGCAAAGCCTTCCAACACACATCACGCTATGACGGGGCGATTTGTAACTATTTTTCTTCACTCGCAGACGATAACCAACCACAGCGTTGGGGCGACACCGTCAATTTTCAAGTTACCAAGCTTCAAGACATGCGTTATGGCGAGAATCCACACCAAAGCGCGGCGTTCTACCGCGTCGACGGAGACAGCGGACCGTCGATCGCGCGCGCCAAACAGTTTCAAGGAAAAGAGCTTTCTTTTAATAATATTTTGGACGCGGATGCCGCGCTGAGCACCGTCTTGGAATTCTCTGATATCGCTACGGTCGCCATCAAACACAACAACCCCTGCGGCGTCGCGTTGTCAAAAAAGTCGCTGGCCGATTCGTTCCGCAAGGCCAAAGCCTGCGACCCGATATCGATTTTTGGCGGCGTGATCGCATTTAACCGTCCGGTCGACGAAGAAACCGCCCGGGAGCTCAAGGATATCTTTTTGGAAATCGTGATTGCGCCGAGCTTTACACCGGAAGCCAAGGCCGTGCTGTCATCGGCGAAAAGGCTGCTCAATATTCGCCTGCTCGAATTGGACATGAGCCAACCCCAGAGCGGCGGCTATGATCTGCGGCGGGTACGCGGCGGCGTGCTAATGCAGGAGTGGGATACCGGCATGGTCGACGTGCGCGCCTGCAAAGTCGTTAGCGAAAGAAAGCCGACGGAAGACGAGTACCGTGCGCTCGACTTTGCGTGGCGCGTTTGCCGCCATGTCAAATCGAATACCATCGTTTTCGCGTCACCCGATCAGGTGCTCGGCGTCGGTGCGGGACAGATGAGCCGCATCGATTCCACCAAAATCGCCGTGATGCGCGCGACCACCCATGGGTTGGACCTGAAAGGCGCATCGGTCGCATCCGATGCGTTTTATCCGTTCCGCGACGGGCTCGATGAAGCGGCCAAAGCCGGGGCCAAGTCGGTCATCCAGCCGGGCGGTTCGATCAAGGACGAAGAGGTCATCGCAGCGGCGAACGAACATGGCATCGCCATGATTTTCACCGGCATGAGACACTTCCGGCATTAGCACAGTCGTCGCTTGTCAGCTGCCTGTGCGCGCTGACATCGACTATTTCCATGAAAGTTTTAGTTATCGGTAGCGGCGGGCGCGAACACGCACTGGTCTGGAAAATCAGTCAGAGTCCGCGCGTCACAAAGATCTACTGCGCGCCAGGTAGTGCGGCGATTGACGATCTCGCCGAGCCGGTTCCGATCGCACCGGATGAAGTTATTAAGCTTTTACATTTCGCCGAAGAAACCAAAATCGATCTTACGGTCGTCGGCCCGGAATTGCCTCTTACCCTTGGGATCGTTGACCAATTCGAGTCCCGCGGCTCACGCATCTTCGGGCCACGCAAAGCCGCCGCACAACTGGAAGCCAGCAAGGCGTTCGCCAAAAAACTTCTAAACCAGAATGATATCCCTACAGCCGTTTCGGGCACCTTCGCCGATGCCGCATCCTCCAAGGCGTATTTAGCGCAACTCCAACCTCCGTACGTCATCAAGGCGGACGGCCTGGCAGCGGGCAAGGGCGTTCTTATTTGCGCCGATCGCGCGGCCGCCGAAGCAGCTGTGGAAGAGATGCTTGTGCGCAGAGCCTTCGGCAGTGCCGGCGAGAAAATCGTGATCGAAGAATTCCTCGAGGGAGAAGAAGCATCGTTCATGGTTCTCACGGACGGCGAACATATCCTGCCCCTCGCTTCTGCCCAGGACCACAAGCGCGTCTTTGATGACGATCACGGACCGAATACCGGCGGCATGGGAGCTTACTCGCCCGCACCGGTCATAACCAAGGAACTCCATGACCGCATCCTTCGGGAAATTTTTACGCCATTGCTCGCCGGACTCCAGAAACTCGGCATCGTGTACCGCGGCGTTCTTTATGCAGGATTGATGATTACAAAGAGCGGTCCCAAGGTCCTGGAATTCAACGCCCGCTTCGGGGATCCTGAATGCCAACCGATCATGATGCGCTTAAAAAGCGATCTCGTGGAGTTACTCAACGCGACCATCGACAGGAAGCTCGATCGAACCACGGCGCAGTGGCACGACGAACCGGCGGTCTGCGTCGTGTTATGCGCCAACGGCTATCCCGGCGCGTACGATAAGGGTAAAGAGATTCGCGGACTCGAGCAACTGCGCGGCTGGCAAAACGGATTTGTCTTTCACGCCGGCACGGTTAAAGAGCAAAATCGCTGGCTCACCTCGGGCGGCCGAGTACTTGGCGTCACCGCACGGGGCGCAACCATCAGTGCTGCGGTAAAAGAGGCCTATACCGCGGTCAGTAAAATCTCCTGGGATGGGATGCATTATCGCAAGGACATCGCGCGCCGGGCGTTGCCGGTTGGTGTCTCACACTGAGAGCGTCCGATACGGCGATTTGTACGGGAGGAAACGCAGTGGCGACTCGACAACCCCAAGTGGGCATCTTGATGGGAAGCGCCTCCGATCTTGAAGTGATGCGGGAGGCGGAGAAGAGACTTGACTCGTTCGGCATTCCCTATGAGACCCGCATCATGTCGGCGCACCGCACGCCGGACCAGGCTGCCGAGTACGCGGCCACGGCGCAGCAACGCGGACTCGAAGTGATTATTTGCGGCGCCGGCGCAGCCGCCCACCTCGCCGGGGCTATTGCGGCAAATACAACCCTGCCGGTGATCGGCGTGCCGATCGACTCCTCAAGCCTAAAGGGGCTGGACGCCCTGCTCGCCACGGTGCAGATGCCGGCCGGTATTCCGGTCGCGACAATGGCGATCGGCAAAGCGGGAGCTGCCAACGCGGGGATATTCGCTGCAGCGATTGTCGGGCGTAAAGATGCGGATGTCGCAGCAAAATTAGCGCAGTTTAAAAAGGAAATGGCCGCCGGTGTCGAAGCACAGGACCGAAAACTTCAAGCGGAAAGACAGAAAACTTGAGATTTTAGCCGCCGCCGCGGCGCTGCAACGCGGCGAGGTGATCGTTTATCCCACCGAGACCCTGTACGGGTTGGGTGCGGATGCGCTCAACGTGGCAGCGGTTGAGAAAGTCCTTCAACTCAAAGGTCGCGATCCCAATAACCCGATCCCCGTGCTCGTCGCCGACCGCACAATGCTCGACAGCCTCGTTGCCGAAGTCCCTGCGCTCGCCGAGAAGTTAATCGCCCGTTTCTGGCCTGGCCCCCTGACAATCGTTTTCGCCGCGCGAAAAGATATTCCCCGGCCTCTCTTGAATCGCGCTGGCGGCATCGGCGTGCGCATCTCGAACCAGCCGATCGCTGTCCAACTGGTCAAATCCTTGGGGCGACCGATTACGGCTACCAGCGCAAACCCTTCGGGAAAGCCGCCGGCGCGAACCGTTGATGAAGCCAAAAAATATTTTGCTGCCCGGATCGAGAGCTATATCAACGGCGGCGAGCTCGCTTCGAGAACCGGCTCGACCGTCGTTGAAATTATCGCGAACAGAATTCGAATCATTCGCGAAGGCGAGATCACCCGCGAGCAGCTGCAATGGATCAGTGAAGACGGCGCGGTGATAAGATAGCTCAAATTCATCACTGATGATTCACCGCATCGGCGGCGAGCGGAAGCTAATCAAAAAAGCCGCTACCCGAGTCGCTAATATATGGGCAGCGCGCCACGCACCAACCGCCACGTTGAGCTATGCTTCAGCGCGGCGGTTGTGCTATCAGAATAACCATGCTGGTCTTATCTGAAAAACAAGTTCAGAGCCTCATCGATATCGAAGAGCTGATCTCCACGCTCGAGAAAGCGCACGTGCAGTATTCCACTGGCAAAGCCGTCATGCCCGTGCGGTTGGTCGTGCCACTGCCGGAAATCCAGGGGCGCATCACCAGCATGCCGGGCTTCTTGAACGTAGATAGAGCCCTCGGAATGAAGGTCGTCACCTATTTTCCGGACAATCCTAAAGGCGGTTTGCCGGGCATCCTCGCCACGATCATGCTTTTCAGCGCCGAGACCGGCAAGCTCATCGCCACCATGGACGGCAGCTATATCACTGCGATCCGCACCGCGTGCGCGTCAGCCATGGCGACCAAAGCGTTGGCGAATCCGCAAACGCCTGTGCTTGGAATCCTCGGGGCCGGCGTGCAAGCACGGGCGCATATTGAAGCGTTGACGCGCGTGAGAAGCATCGAGCGAATCAGGATCTACAGCCCTTCGGGCATGGGCGCCCCTGGTATTAAAAACGATATGGAGCCGACTGTGAAGATCCCCATCGAAGTTGCGCGAAGCGCCGAAGAAGCTGTGCGCGACGCCGATCTCGTGGCCACCGTAACCACAGCGAAACAACCGATTGTCAACCGTCAATGGCTAAAGTCTGGGGCCCACATCAATGCCGTCGGCTCGCATCGTCCGGACCTTCGCGAGATCGATGGCGCCACGCTGGCGCGCTCCAAGATCGTCGTCGATTCGCGCGAAGCGGTCATGGCCGAATGCGGCGATATTCTGCTTGCCATCAAAGAAAATAATATTTCATCGGACTCGATTCACGCAGAAATCGGCGAAGTTCTCGCGGGCGTAAAATCCGGCAGAACTTCGGCTGGCGAAATCACGCTTTACAAATCGGTCGGCATCGCGATCCAGGATGTCGCCGCAGCCAATCTCGTCTATCGGAAGGCGCGGGAGCTAAAGATCGGCACAAATGTAGAAATTTGATTCAGCCTTCACTTGAACTAGCGATAGAATTGCGATGACTTGGGATCTCAGCAGTTACTTTCCTACATTCAACGGCCCGGAGATGCTTCAATTCAAAGCGGCGCTGCGCAGCGACGTGGCCGCTTTGCAGAAAGCCGCAGCCTCGTTGCCAGTTTTGAACCCCGCATCGGAGCCGGACTGGGAAGCTATCTTGGTGCGGCATGAGGATATCATTCAACGCATGTCGCACTTGGGTTCGTATGTGGGCTGCCTCGCCTCGTCCGATGCGCGCAACGAAGCTTATCTCAAAGAAGAGGCGGAGATCACCCGGCTTCGCGCGGAAATCGCCAAAGTGCGCATCGAGCTTTTACGCGCTTTCAAAGAGGTGAGCGCCGAACTGTTTGCTCATTTTATGGCCAGACCGGCGCTCCGTGGCGCCGAGAATTACTTGAACCGGCTGAGGGAGGAGGCCCGCCGCGCCATGTCTGCGGAGAAGGAAGTTCTGGCGGCGGATCTCGGCGTCGACGGCATGCATGCATGGGGGCGGTTATACGACACGGTCGCATCCAAGCTCGAATTCGAGATGAGCTTTCGCGACGGAACAAAAAAACGGTTGCCCATGTCACAGCGCCGTTCACTGCTCGACCATCCTGATCGCCTCGTAAGAAAAGCCGCGTTCGAGGGCGGCAATGCGGCCTGGCAATCGGTCGAAGACACGGCCGCCGCCGCGCTCAACGCCATTGCCGGCATTCGGCTCACGCTCAATCGCCATCGCGGCGTGAACCATTTTCTTGATATCGCCTTATTTCAGGCGGCGATCACCCAGAAAACTCTCGACGCCATGTTCGATGCCTTGTTCGCGAATCTGGAAATTCCTCGGCGCATTCTCGCCCTGAAAGCGCGCCTGATGAACCGCAAGACGATCGCCTGGTATGATCTCGGCGCACCGCTCGATCTACCCGGACAGGAAAGCTTTACCTGGGATACCGCCCAATCGATGGTCGGCGGCTCTTTTGCCCGCGCGTATCCCGCGCTCGGTGATTTCTTCATGGGACAGATTATTGCCAAGCAGTGGGTCGATTGGGAACCCCGCGCGGGTAAGCGGCCGGGCGGGTTTTGCACGAGTTCCATGCTGAGCAAAGAATCGCGCGTTTTCATGACCTATAATGAGTCGCTCGGCGATGTGCTTACGCTCGCCCACGAATCCGGCCACGCTTATCATGGTTTGATGATGCGGGATGTCAGACCCTACGCGCGCGGCTATCCGATGACCTTGGCGGAAACGGCATCCACGTTCGCTGAACAGGTTTTGATGAACGGTTTGCTCGAGGACCCGAAAGTCCCCGATCGGGAAAAAGCGTCGATGCTAGATGTCGAGATCGGCCATGGCGCAATATATCTTCTGGACATCCCCGTACGCTACGAATTCGAGAAGGCTTTCTATGAAGAGCGGGCCGACGGGCCATTGACCGTTTCGCGTCTGAAAGAACTCATGGTTGCAACGCAGCGCCGCGTGCTCGGCGACGTGTTGGAACCCGGCGGCGAAGACCCCTACTTCTGGGCTTCCAAGCTGCATTTCTACATCACCGGCCTCACCTTCTATAATTTTCCTTACACTTTCGGTTACCTCCTGAGCCGCGGCCTTTACGCCATGTTCCACCAGGAGGGATCAAGCTTTCTCTCCAAATACGAAGAATTTCTCCGCCTCGCCGGCAGCGACACGGCGGAACACGTTGTCAAGCGAACAATCGGACAGGAACTAGAAACACCGGACTTCTGGGCTAAGGCGATCAGGAGTTTAGCAGAGCCGCTCGCCCATTTGCAGGCTCTGCTGGCGCAGGTTTTGCCCGAACGAAGCGATTCTTAACGCTTGTCTTTCCAGGGGGTTTCAAAGCCCTGGGTTACTCCATTCCTCCGATCAGCGCCGTGCGCAAAAGATCGAGGGCGTTGAGCGTCATGCGGGAACGGTCATAGGCGCCGCGTCCTGCGCTGGCGCTTTCACGCCGGAGGATGCGCTTGCCATCAGTGAGCGAGACATAAGTCTCGCCACGCGCAAGATTTTGTATGTTGCTCGTCGGATCGGCGATGGCGTGGAGCGCCAGGCCAAAGTCGCAGCCCGACAGTTCGCGTGCTGCGCGCGCGAGCTCATCCGTGAGTGCGACCGGATCCTTGAGCACGGCCGCGATGTGGGACGATTCGCCGATATTTTTGATCAGCGCTCGAATCGAAGCCTCGCTGTTGCAGATAAAACCGGCGCCGAAGCAGTCTGAGCCGGCCGTGTGAAGACGCTCGGCTAATTGACCGGAGGTGAGATCCTCGCACGCCGCGACGGTCTTGTTTTGCTGACGCAGTAAATTGCCGACCACGTGCTCCATCGTCTCGTCGTCGGCGGCAAAAATCGCGCCGCCGAGCAACTCGCGCACTTCGGCTTCCACCGCTGCGATCAGTTTCATTGCTTCTTCTTTATTGGACGCCTTGGCAGCGACGCGCACGTCCACCTGACCCGGATGCGCGAGCACGCCGACGGTAGGATTGCGCGAGTTGGCGATCAAGTGGCCGACCTTGTGGTCTACGGCGCTCTCGCCGACTCCGATGATCTTGAGCACACGGTAGTGGATCACCTCCGACAGATTGAATTTTTTCCGCAGATACGGCTCAACTTCGTTTTCGAAGAGCCATTTCATTTCTACCGGCACGCCGGGAAGCGAAAAAATGATGCCGCGGGAATCTTCGACGATGAAGCAGGGCGCCGTACCATTGGGATTTTTCACCGGGATCGCGCCCTCGGGCATGTAGGATTGCCGGATATTGTTCGGCGTCATCGGCCGGCCGCGGCGCCGGAAGTGCTCTTCCACCTGGGCAAGCATTCCAGCGTCCTGCACCAACTTACGGCCGGTCACTTCGGCCACGATCTCGCGCGTCAAATCATCTTGCGTCGGACCGATCCCGCCACTGGTGATGACGATGTCGGCGCGCTCCAAAGCCCGCGAGATAACTTCCCTCATCCGAGCGGGATTGTCACCGACCACCGATTTGAAATAAAGATTCACGCCCAATGCCGTCAGCCGCTGTGCCATCCACGCCGAATTGGTGTCGACGATCTGACCCAACAACAACTCCGAGCCGATCGCAACAATTTCCGCCGTCGCCATGATTTGCTCCTCGTTCGGTTGAAATTTATACCTGAACCTGCGCGAGCTTCACAAGACGGTTTCTTGGAGGCTCCGCGCTTGTCGGTTTGCGGCTTCTTTGCCAGAATATGCCCATGATCATCTTGCTCTCAAACGACGACGGTATCCAATCGGAGGGGCTGATCGCGTTGGAAGAGAGCCTGCGCGGAGTCGGTGACATCTATACCGTCGCGCCCGATCGCGCTCAAAGCTCGATGAGTCACGCTTTAACGCTGCATCGGCCGCTGCGCGTCCATGAAATCGCTGCGCGCCGCTTGTCCGTCGACGGCACTCCGGTCGATTGTGTCAAGCTCGCCCTGACCGGACTCCTACCCGTGCGTCCGGATCTGGTGATCTCGGGCATCAATCAAGGACCGAACTTGGGCGACGACATCATCTATTCCGGCACCGTCTCCGCTGCCATCGAAGGTGCGCTGCTCGGCATCCCGGCGATCGCCGTGTCACTGGTGACTTTCAAGGATTTTAAATTTCGCCCGGCTGCGGAATTCACCGCCACATTGGTCCGGCGCATCGCCGAGCGCGACATCCCGCCGAAAACCCTACTGAACGTTAACGTGCCACCGCTTCCCAAGGAAGAGCTGAAGGGATGGCGGGTAACGCGGATGGGCAAGCGTCACTACAGCGAAAGTATTGTGGAGCGTATCGATCCGCGCGGCGGGAAGTATTACTGGATCGGCGGCGACGATCTGGGATTCGCTAATGAAGATGGCACCGACTGCAAGACTGTCCATGAAGGCTACATCTCGGTGACACCGTTGCAAGTCGACCTTACCGATTACAAGTTGCTGTACAACAGCACTCTGCCTACTTTTGCTTGGCCATGATCGACCGCTCAGCGGGCATTTGAGATGGAGTGCAAGGACGCCATAGCCGACCTTCGGCTCGACAAATGGCTATGGGCGGCGCGCTTTTTCAAGACTCGCGCTCTCGCCGCGGCAGCAATAACAGCCGGCAAAGTTGCCGTGAACGGCGAGCGCGCTAAACCGAGCCGCATCATCCGCGCGGGCGATCAATTGGCGATCCGCCGCGGTCCTTACGAGTGGACGGTCATTATCAAAGCGGTTTCACGGCTGCGCGGGCCCGCCGCGCAAGCGCAATCGCTTTACGAAGAAACCGAAGGGAGCTTACGCAACCGCCAGGGCGTCGCCGTCCAAATCACGCTCGAGCGCCCGCCGACACCTGAGCACCCCGGTCGTCCATCAAAAAAGGACCGGCGTGCAATCGCTCGCTTCACGAGGCGCGGCTGGTAAGCGAATCGGCTTGACTTAGCAGGGCTATATGAGGATAAGGAGCGAAACACAGGATGAGAAAACCTATGATCAGAAAAATACCGGCCGCTCTGATAATATTCATCACCGCATTACTTGGATCGGTCCCGCTGTTCGCGCAGTCTGCACCGTATTTTCAAGGCAAAACCGTCGTGCTCGTGCAAGGGCGCGAGCCCGGGGGCACCGGCGCACTGCGGGTGCAAGCGGCGATCCCATTTCTCAAGAAATACTTGCCCGGCGAGCCGATCATCGTGGCTCAGTTCATGCCGGGCGGCGGCGGCAGAAAGGCGACCAACTATATCTATCATAACGCCAAGCCCGATGGTCTGACGCTGGGCAACGTCGGTTCCGGCTTGATTGCCAATGCCGTACTCGGCACCAGCGGCGTTGAATACGATATCGACAAGCTCAACTATTTAGGGTCGTCCAACAGCACGGCGCAATACGTGTTCGGCACGGTGGCGAGGCTCGGCCTAGACACGTTGGATAAGCTGCGCGCCAAGCCCAGTCTGCGCATCGGCGCGCAGACTGTGGGCCATGATATTTACATCAACGGCCGGCTTTTTTCCTGGCTGCTCCGACTCAAAGATCCCCGGTTCGTCACCGGCTATTCGGGGCCCGAAGTCGATCTCGCGCTGTCCCGGGGTGAGTTGGACGGCCGAGCCAATATTCCGGATACCATTCTGCAGCGTTCCCCCGACTTCGTGGAAAAAAAACTGATGAACTTCCACGCGATCATTCAAATCCCCAAAGAAGATCGCCATCCACATCCGGCTTTTAACAAGCTTCCTGAGCTGGAGACTTTCGCCAAGTCTGACCAAGAGCGAAAAATCTTAACGATGTTTCGAAACTTCCGCCTGGTCGGCTCGCCGTATATTTTGCCGCCGGGCACACCATCCCACATCGTCAGCATGTGGCGCGCTGCG
The DNA here is from genome assembly GCA_036554745.1 of Binatia bacterium. Classification (GTDB taxonomy): domain Bacteria; phylum Desulfobacterota; class Binatia; order UBA9968; family UBA9968; genus DP-20. Next base: position 256 of record DATBMR010000125.1, on the reverse strand, counting down.
ATGCGCAACACGCTCAAGGACCCTGCGTTTCTGAAAGAGTTCAAGAAGCTCTCGGCCGACGATGCCACGCCGCTTCTTGCCGACGCACAAGAAAAAGCGATCAAGGAAATCTCGCGCGACCCGGAAATCATCGCGTTGTTTAAGAAGCTTGCCGGCAGCGACCCATTGCCACCGCGCTAGCGCACCGGCATCCTTGAGAAACAGACTCTTTGCTCTCTAGGTTGGCGCCTAGGGTCCCTTCACCATGTAAGTGTGC
>DATBMR010000120.1:0-5207 GCA_036554745.1 Binatia bacterium | reverse complement strand
GCTCCGAAGGGCGCTGATCGTTGCCTTCGCCGTGACGGTATTTTTTCTGCTATGCGGGCGCTGGCTATTAGCTTATCTGGGCGTGACAGTCCACGCATTCGCGGTCAGCGGGGGAATTTTGCTGTTTGTCGCCGCCTGGCCCATGCTGTTCGGCCATCGCCCGGGGCTGCAGGCTCCGGAGAACAGCAGGCGTAGCGGGTTCGGCGAGGATATCGCGGTTTTTCCCTTGGGAATTCCGCTGCTCTCGGGTCCGGGTACGATTACCACCGTTCTGCTGCTGACAAACCAGCCTGAAACCGAGATCGCTCGGGTGACGATCCTAGCTACTATCGTCGCATTGGTTTTCCTGATCGCTTGGTGGGTGCTCTATGCGGCGGATCGGATCATGACACGCCTGGGTGAGGGAAAAGTGAGCATCATGACACGCGTGTTGGGGATCATCCTCGCTGCGCTCGCCGTACAATTTGTTTTAAATGGCGTTGCCGGTTTCTATGGTTCGGTCGCTACTCGGTTAGCGAATTGACGTGCAAGGTTTACAGGACGCGGAAATCGGCGGGGCACAACTACGAAACTAACAGGCTCAGCAACTTTAAGCAGCGGCAGGCCTCTGAGCGGGAAATCTTAATTACGCATTCAGTAACGGTCGTCGCAGGCGCGTGCGGTAGTCAGTACTTCGACAGCACCTGGATTAACTTCTTTGCGCTATCGGGTGGCTTTACATCCCCGGCAAGGATATCGCTGACATAGACCGGTTTTCCATAGTATTCCTCATTGGCTTGATACCGGGTCGCAATCACAGTGCCTTCTAATGAAACGCCGGCGAAAATGCCTTGGCTGCGGCTGTAGGTGTATACCGCCGCCTGTGGCGCGGCGCCGGCTTCAGCAGAACGTCCAATGGGTCCAATTGCGGCACTTAGGTTAGCGCCGAGAGTGACGTTACTGCCTTGTGAAAACGCTTTAACTGCCTCTTCGGTATTGAGAATAATTACATATTCGGAGACCTGCACTCCTGCTTGAAACCCTACTCCTATCCCTCCTGTGCCAATCGCCGAAGGAGCGCTCCAGCCTTTTTGAGTACGGGCCACGATAATTCCACTACCGCCCCTGCCACTCACAACAAATCCGGCCTTGGTGATCGTGAGAATCGCGACACCTCTAGCATCGCGCAGCACTCTTGGCGGAATCGCTTTCTCGGGGATCTCTCCGAAGCGTTCAACGATCGCCACGGCTCGATCGATGTCGTCTTGCATCGCGGTATGCCCGATCGAAGTCGCGAGGCAGAGAGCAAAGACAGCTGAGAGAACTAAAAGAATTCTCGCTTTCATCCATTAGCCTCCTCGGTGAACGTTAACAGGATGGATGGTTGCGCACAGAGTTGGAACGGCGGGCGGGTCGCGCACAATTTAATCGCCGCTAAGGCTGCGCCTCGATGGCACCTGCATAGTCTTGGTCGCGTGATGGGGCTGAATCAAGCCCATGAAGAAACTCGGCAACCGCGCTCCAGAATTCCTCGCGCCGCTCGATCCCGTAGTGACGCGCGCCCGCGAGCATGACCGTGCGTTGCGGCCCGCCCCAGGCTTGCGCAAGCGCTGCGCCGTGCGCCGCCGGAGTCACATCGTCACGCTCGGCGAGCACGAACAGCGCCGGCACCTTGATCTTCGGCGCTATCGCTACTGCGTCGTAGCGCCCGTTCAGCATCAATCCCAGCGGTAGCCATGGATAGCGTTCGGCACCGATGGCGGCGAAGCTGTCGAACGGAGTGGCAAGAATAGCGCCGCGCACTCGGCGGACTCGCGAAAGTGCAACAGAAAAGTAGGAGCCCAAGCTGCGGCCGAGCACAACGATGTTGGAAGCATCGACATCCGGCCGCGCCGCTGCGTAGTCGTAGATGAGCATTGCGTCCTGCAGCACGATGCGCTCTGAGGCATCGCCCTCGGAGAGTCCATAACCGCGATAGTTAACAAATAGCCATCCCCAACGTTCGGGCTTGTCACTCCGATCGATCAACCAGGAGGTTTCCCGCCGTACGCCGCCAAAGACAATCACGAGCGGGAAACGACCCTCGGGTTTCGCGGCCGGGTGCTTCAACCACCCGTGCAGCGTTAGGCCATCGGGGGTTTTGATGCGCACTTCCTCAATGCCGCGTTCGCGCGACGCGATCGATTGCAGGCGCTCGGGATAAGATTGCCACGGACGAAACAAGAAGCGCTGCTCGATCGGCTCGAGCACGAGATTGCAAGCCGTGGCGAGAAGGAGAGCGGCACCGCCTAAAGCCGTGAAGAGTGTTCGGCAAGGGAACCAATACTTGTGGGACTCGATCATCGCAGTTGCTGTTCGTGCGCAAGAATCTGGGAACAGTGAGGCTATTTTTCCAATTCAAGCGCAAAAATCAAGCTACCCGCCTCCGGTTAGCGTGTGAAACGCTTCGCCGGCTATTTTTTCTTACTTTCGCCCGCGCGCTGATCGGGGCCGCTGTCGGCGTAGCCCGGCTCGACTACCGAATCGATGAAATAGCGCCCGCCTTTAGCGACGACTTCCGCGCCTTTCTTCAGCGCTTTCGCGAGCGCCTCGGGTGTCGAGACCGGCGCTTCGCTGCCAAAACCTTGGGCGCGCGCCATGGCGACCAGATCCACCCGCGGGTCATCGATGCGCTGGCCGATCCAGCGATTCTGCGCGGGGCGGCCGCGCATTTGCGCGACCCGCTCCTGATGCATTTCGTCGTTGTAGTAAGATCGGTTGTCGGCCGCCACAATCATCACCGGAATTTCCAGATGGGCCGCCGTCCAGAGCGCGTTGACGCCCATCAGATAGTCGCCGTCGCCAATGACACCGATCGTCAAACGGCCGCTATTCTTGAGCGCCAACGCGGTGCCTATGGTATGGCCGGGTCCCGTCCCAACACCGCCGCCACCATCGTTGCCCATGAAAGAGAGCGGGCCGTCGAATTCATAGGCTTCACCGGGCCAGCCGATTGGCAAGCGCGCAAACGTCACAGGACGCTTTTTGGCAAATTCCCGCACGCTCATCGCCATGTCCCACAACGTCATCAATTTCCCGTTGCCCGTTTTCGATCCGCTTTTGAGCGCATCGTTCCAATGGACGATGTTTTTCAGCGCCGGGCGGGTTTTGATTTTCGGCGCTTTCTTTGCGTCCAATTCATCGAGCATTTGAGCCACGAATTGGTCGGCTTCGGCATCGATAGGGATATCGACCGCGGGCAGCGCCTGATGGTCCATACTCCAGCCGTTGATGCGATGGCTATCGACGGAGCAATGGATGACCGTTTTGTCCACCGGCACCTGCGTCTGCGCGACACCGACGGCCAAGCGAAATAGACCCGCAAGATCCAGCCAGTCGAGGCTGATGATCAGGTCCGCCTTTTCGATCAACTCCGTGGCGGCCTTACTCGGCCGCAAACATGGGGCGGCAAGATGCAGCGGATGCGTCGTCGGGAATGCCGCTGGATCGTTGCTACTGGTCAAGACCACAGCGCCGATCGCTTCAGCAAAGCGCACGCGCCGATCCCAGTCCGCCTGCTTGCGCGAAACCCGTCCCGCAAGTATCAGTGGAAACTTTGCATTGTCGATCGCTCTCAACGCTTTCAGCAAGGGCTCCCGCGGTACTGCCGGCGACGGCGCCGGCGCAAAACGGGCGGGATCGGGAATCGAAATATCTTCGGTGAGCCCGGACTCCTGCAGGCCGGCATCAAGGCAGATATACACCGGCCCCTGGGGCGCGCTGCGCGCGATCTGATTGGCGCGCAGCACCGATTCCACCGCTGCCTGAGCGGACGCCGGTTGATCATCCCATTTGATGTAATTGCGGATCATGGAAGCTTGATCCTTCGAGGTGTGGATCCAGTCGATCCAGGGTCGGCGCCGATGGGCATCGACCGGACCGGTGGCGCCGAAGATGATCATCGGCGTCCGGTCACACCATGCATTAAAGATCGGCATGGTCGCATGCATAAGCCCGACATTGGAATGCAGCGCTACCGCCATCGGCTGTTCGGTGACCTTGCCGTAGCCATCGGCGATCGACACCGCATGTTCTTCGTGCAGGCAGATGACCATCTGAGGATTAGTGTTGCCGAGATAGTTGACGATGCTGTCGTGGAAGCCGCGATAGCTCGCGCCCGGCACGAGCGCGATGTATTTGAGGTCGAGCCGCCGCGTTACTTCGGCAACGACGTCGCTTCCCCACTTCATCTGCGGTTTTCCCACACTCTGGGGCCGGTCAATCTGAGATTTTTTGGATGCCCGATCGTTGCTCTCAATTGGTTTTCTGGCGGTCGCTGTTTTCACGTCTTTCCTCCCTCATTGATCGGTGGCGTTTGTTTGTCTTTTTCTACGTTGTGAACCAAATGTCAATCCGATTTGATCCAACCGTGTTACCGAGCGCGCCAACTCTGCGGCTCTAGCCGTTCCCTTGATAGCGCAAAGCGTCGAAATCGATCGTATAGCTGGCGCCCTGTTTCGCAGCGCGCACGAAAGCACCTGCTTGGTCGAGCTTGCGGCGATACATCTCGAATGATTTCCCGCGGGTCGCGAAAATAAATCAGGCCTTTTATCCCGTCCCGAGTCCGTCACTATGCCACGCTGATGGAGCTGGTCGGCCATCGGCAAGCAATCGTCCCTTCGACAAAGAACGCGTAGTGCGCCCAGGACAGTTGTAAAAAACCGCTTGGTCACGGGCAACGCTCGAGTTCCGGCGGATTGGGCAGACTCGCCATAGTGCAGTCTCCTATTTTTTTTCGTCCGAACACTTCGCCGCAACCGTTGCGGCCGCCGCACCGCCAGGATCCGACAGGGCAGCAATGATTTCCGGCGGAACCGTTTGCGCCTTGATTGCGCCTGGTCGTTCGGGATGCGGCCGCGCCCAGACGCGCTTCTCAAATCCGTCGAGCGCCAGCTCGCCTTCTTTAAGCACGCGATGGCGCACCGTGAAGCTGCTGCGCCCCCATTCGCTGACCTCGCTTTCGACGACGATCTCGTCGTCAAACCGGCAGGGATTAAGAAACCGCGCCCCGACCTCGACCACGGGCATGCCGACGATGCCGTATTTTCTTCGCATCAACGACGGCGTTAACCCGGTGCGCTCGAACAGCCAGCCTGTGCTGTTATCGAAGATGATCAGGTATTGCGGATAGAAAACAATCCCGGCCGGATCGCATTGACCCCATTCAATTCGCAGCGTGCGACGATTGA
>DATBMR010000017.1:0-3355 GCA_036554745.1 Binatia bacterium | reverse complement strand
AGCTTGGCGCGGCCGGGTGGAAACGTCACCGGCTTTGCTATCTTAACAACCGATTTGGAGACCAAAAAACTGGAGTTGCTTAGGGAAGCTATCCACGGTGTCTCCCGCATCGGTGTCCTTTGGAATCCAGACAATCCAGTGTGGGCAAGCGCCTGGAAGGAACTATCGAATGCGGCACAGACTTTAGGGTTGAGACTTCAATCTCTGGAGGTGCGCGATCCTGGTGAGTTCGAGCAGGTCTACGCGAGTACCAGCAGTCAACGTGCGGCTGCGCTTCTTGTGGTTCAGGAGAATCTGTTTTGTCTCTCATAGACAGCGCATCGTGGAGCTTGCGGCAAGGAAGCGTCTCCCCGCCATGTACGGACAGAGTCAGTTTGTGCAGGCAGGAGGTTTAATGTCGTATGGCCCGAGCGTGCCAGATATGCTCCGCCGCTCAGCAGTTTATGTGGATAAAATCCTCAAAGGAACTAAGGCGGCAGAACTCCCAGTCGAACAGGCGATGAAGTTTGAGATGATGATCAACTTGAAAGCGGCCAAGCAGATCGGCCTGACTATTCCGCTAAACGTCCTCGCACGGGCGGATAATGTGATCAAGTAAATTTGTTCTGATCGAGGCCATTTTTCGCATCACTTCTTTAGCACCTCGTCGAGATACCGGGATTGAACTGAATAGTCAGGTGGCTAAACTATGCCAGCGATCAAGCAACGACTATCCGATTGAAAGAGCCCCGCTACGGCTTGGCGCTGGTAGAACAATGCGCCGGTCTGCCGGTGAAGCAGTACCACTGCCCCGAATGCGGGAAGTCTCTAAAGGTCAGGCGGGCATCACAGGATCGGTAACGCCAACTCGGACGCGGCGCCCCAAATCCTTCCTGTCTCGGCTATGCGGCTCCGTGATGCTTTGTTCCCATTATTCTCTCACGCCGACTTGTCCGCCCAAGGCGCGCGCAATCAATGCCGCACCTACCACCAAGGCTACGATGATGACGGCAACGACCGTGGCTTTTTCGAATTCCGCCCCCGCGGCGAAATCGAGCATGAGCAACGACAGCGTGCGTGAGCTGCCGGAGCCGAGCAGTACCACCGTGCTGATGTCGCGCGCGGCGGACATAAAACCAACCAGGCCGACGGTGATCAGCGCCGGCATCGCGAGCGGAAGGATCACGCGCCTGAAGGTATGATACCAGCTAGCGCCGCAGACTTTGGATGCTTCCTCGAGATCGCTGCCAAGCTGGATCAATACGCTTTTGATCACCTGCGTGCCGAACGGCATGCTCTTGATGACCATCGCGAGCATCAACAAATAAATGGTGCCGTAGATCGGCAAGAAAATTCTGGTTTGCAGAAAGGTCCATAAGAGCGCCATGCCAAGCAGAATGCCCGGGATCGACCAGGGCAGCCAGGAGAGAAAATCAAGCAGCCAACGCCCCGCGTGCTTGGTCTTGACGATCATGTAGGCGATCACGGCGTAAAACAAAACTCCGAGCAGGCCGGAGCCGACGCCGACCGCAAGCGTGTTCCACAACGAGCGCAGGAGCACCGGGTCGTCGAGCGTCGCGCGCCAGTTATCGAGGGTCCATGGCTCGGCGATATGAAAGAAGCCGAACAGTTTCATAAACGTGCCAAGCAGGAGCAGAGCCGTCGGTACGATTGTCACCACCATGGCAAAACACAAAATCAGCGCAAAGGCCGGATAGCGCCAGCGCCCCAGCGGCGTCGGCCGGACGCTGAAGCCGCGGCCGGTCACCGTCTCGTAGTTGCGCTGTGCGATATAACGGCGCTGCAGACCCACCATCAGCAACAACACTCCGAGAAACACCGTGCTGAGCGCCATCGCGGGTGCAAACTGGGGCGGCTCCCACGTCACCAGCTCGTGAATCTTCGTCGAGTAAACCTGCAAGCCGATGGGCGTGCCGAGCAACAGCTCGATCTCGAACGCTTCGAGCGAACGAATCACACCGAGAATCGTGGTCACCAAGATCGCCGGCATCATCACCGGGATCACGATACGAAAGAAAGTATGCCAGCCGCTGGCCCCGGAGATTTTCGATGCTTCTTCGAAAGCGGCATCGAGATTGCGAAATGCCGGGGTCAGCAGCATCACTTTAACGCTCACGGTCCCGCCCATATGGGCCCAAACGATGCCCCAGAAGGAATAGATGTTGAACAACGGCTGGCTCAGGCCGAGCGCCATGAGGCCCTGATTGAGCAGGCCATACTTCGGATCGAGCAGGAGAATCCAGCCCATGGTCTCCGGCAGCGCCGGCAGAAAAAAGGATATCCAGAAGAAAAACTCCAACACGCGTTTCAGCGGAATATCGGTGCGCGCGATCAGCCAGGCGAAAAACGCCCCAACGAACAGCGCAATCGCCTGCCGCGTGATCGCCAGCGTAACCGTGTTGGTCATCGCCTTGACGATTCCCGGCGTGCTGAACGCCTTGACCCAGCCTTCAAGACCCCACACGATCGGCTGGCCGGGACGCGCGGTCTGGAAGCTGTTAAGGATCATTAGGATCAAGGGAGTGAGCACGAGAAAGCCGACGACGCCAAGCAGTACGATCATGGACCAGGACGGCACCGGCAGCGAGCGCAACGGAAACAAGGGCGCGCGCTCGAAAGGCGTCGCAATCCGCTCCATCACTTCAGATTTATCGTTCATCGTCACGCCCGATTTCCGTAAAACATTGTGGACAGCGCCGGCGGCAAACGGTGCAAGACTCTCGCTTGTACACACGCGCTCTCTCCGCTCAAGCGGATCGCAAGCTTGACGCGCGACGGCGTGTCGGTCAGTTTAAAATCCATACTCTTTCCACCTGTTCTTAAGCCGATCGGCCATCGCCTCGCTAATCGCAGTGCCGATCGGCGGGTAGCGATCGCCGCCGTATTGCTCTTGCGGTTGCAGCTGCCAATTGACCGTGGCATCGATCAGCACCCGGGTCCACAAGCCGTGCCCGTACTTCACCGAGTTGCGGTCCTCCAGCGGGACGCTCGGGTCGAGCATCGAACCGCTCGTGCCCGGGCAAAATGAAATATCGCCCAAGCCAGCGTTGACCCGGTAACAGAGCGCCCATTCGAGCGCCTCCCAATCGTGGATATCGATATCTTCGTCCACCACGATCACATGTTTCGCGGCGTAATTACCGAGATGACAACCCCAGAGAGCGTTAGCTACCTGCTGCGCATGGCCGCGGTGCGATTTGCGGATCTGCACCCGTATGGTTTCCGGCCATTTGCCGCGCCATACGCCGGTCACGTTTGGCACACCGGCGTGCTCCAGATACTGCCAAGCCATGGCCGAGAAAGTGGCGGGCGTCCAGGTCGTCCCTTCGTTGGTTCGACCCGGGCTCGCACCGGT